>NZ_JBEOWJ010000015.1:0-224746 GCF_040295965.1 Streptosporangium sp. NPDC002544
TATGAGCGAGCTGTTCGGGGGTCACGCCCGCATCGAACCACCACACGACCAACCCGACCAGCCACAACAGGCTGACCTAACAAAGCACTACTAGGGTGTGTTTGTGGATCTTTCCGCCTACCGCGGTCGCCCAGACGGCGTCCCGCGGCGGCGTTGTCGTCGTCGCCCATAACTCCGTTATGAGCTCCTTCTCCGCCTTGCGGGGCATCCGTCTGGGCGATCCTCGCCACGGCGAAGATCCACAAAACACACCCCCGGGCGTCCGGTGCCCCGGCGCTCCGTGATCAGGCGTGGCCCGCGGGGATGGTGCCGAGGCGGCCCGCCTGGTAGTCCTCGAACGCCTTGGCGAGCTCCGCCTGGGTGTTCATCACGAACGGCCCGTAGTGCGCGACCGGCTCGCCGATCGGGCGCCCGCCGAGCACGATGACCTCCATGTTGGGGCTCCGGCTCTCCTGGGTGCCGGCCGCCGACAGCGTGATGGTCTCGCCGTCGGTGCCCAGCCCCGGAAGGCTGCCGAAGCCGTCGAAGACGGCCAGCTGGCCAGACTCGATCGGCTGCCGGTCGCCGCCCGCGGTGCCGTGGCCCGACAGGACGTACGCGAGCGCGTTGAAATCCTTGCGCCAGGGGAGCGTCAGCCGGGAGCCGGGGCTCAGCGAGGCGTGCAGCAGGGTTATCGGTGTCCTGGTGGAGCCGGGGCCGGTGAACTCGCCGACCTCGCCCGCGATCAGGCGGACCAGTGCCCCGCCGTCGTGGCTGCTGAGCAGGACGACGTTGGTCCTGCCGATGTCCTGGTACTTCGGTGCGACCATCTTCTCCTTGCCGGGGAGGTTGACCCAGAGCTGGATCCCGTGGAACAGGCCGCCCTTGGCGACCAGCCACTCCGGGGGAGCCTCCTTGTGCAGGATTCCGCCGCCGGCCGTCATCCACTGGGTGTCGCCGTCGGAGATCGTGCCGCCGCCGCCATGCGAGTCGGCGTGCTCCATCACGCCGTCGATCATGTAGGTGACGGTCTCGAAGCCCCGGTGCGGGTGCCAGGGGGTGCCCTTGGGCTCGCCCGGTGCGTAGTCGACCTCGCCCATCTGGTCCATCATGATGAACGGGTCGAGATACTGGGGCTTGATCGTCGCGAGTGCCTTGCGGACCGGGAAGCCCTCTCCCTCGAATCCGCTCGGGGCTGTGGTGATCGCCAGCACCTGGCGCTCGCGGACCGCGTTCAGCGGCTGCGGCAGGCGGGGCAGGGTCAGTAGGTTCTCTACGGTCACGGCCGGCATTGTGGATTCCTTCCTGCGATGTTCGCAGGCGACAACTCAGTTGATGTTTCAACTATTCCATGGCGGACGAGATCGGGGAAACGGGCCGGTCGCGGGTCAGCCGAAGACCGCGGGCGGGGGGACCGGGGTGACCACGGCGTCGCCGTCGTGCAGCGGGCGGGCTCCGGCGATGAACCTGACGATGTCCTCGCCGTACACGCAGCGGGCCTGGGTGAGGCCGCCCGCGGCCCTGCGGGTCAGGTCGGAGACGGGGAGCGGCATCCGGGAGGCGGCGACGATGAGGTTGCCGAAGCGGCGGCCCCGCATGATGCCCGGCTCGGCGAGCAGCGCCACCTGGGGGAAGGTTTCGCGGACGGTGGCGAGCACCCGGCGGGTGAAGGCCAGCCCCTTGCCGTCGGCGACGTTGATCAGCACGGTGCCGGTGGCGCGCAGGACGCGGGCGACGTCTCCCATGTACTCGGAGGTGGCCAGCTCGATCGGCATCGTGGCACCGCTGAAGGCGTCCAGCACGAGCAGGTCGGCCGAGTCGTCCCCGAGCCCGGCGGTGGCGGTGCGGCCGTCGAGGAGCCTGACCTTGAGCCGGGGCACCGACTTCAGCCGGAGCTGGTCCCTGACGAGCTGGACGAGCCCCTCGTCGGGCTCGGCGACGATCTGCCGGGACCCGGGACGGGTCGCCGCGACGTAGCGGGGCAGGGTGCAGGCGCAACCGCCCACGTGCACCGCGTCCAGCGGACCCTCGGCGAGCAGGTCGACGACGTCGGCCATCAGCTGGACGTACTCGAAGTCGAGGTAGGTGGCGTCGTCGAGGTCGACGTACGACTGCGGCACGCCGTCCTTGGAGACCACCCAGCCGGAGGGCCTGTCGAGGTCCTGCAGCAGGTCCACCTCGCCGAAGGTCACCGGATACCGTCCCGGCATCGGCTCTCGCGCTTCCCGCCTGCCCATCAGCTGGATCCTCTTTTCCGCGACGTGAACCCGGAGAGAAACCATATGCCCCGTTTCCACTACGGCGGGTCCCGGCTGGAGGGGACGCCGCTCCACGGCCGCGGCGTGTAGGGAGAATCACAACCTACGATGACGTAACTTACGCTACCGTAGGTTTATGGCCACGACCGTCGCAGAAACGCTCGCCGAGTCCGTCAAGCCCCGCCTCCGCGGCTGGTTGCACGCCGGGGCGCTCCCCGTGGCGCTCGTCGCGGGATTCGTCCTGGTCGCGCTGGGGCCCACTCCGCAGGCGAGGATCGCCGCCGCGGTCTACGCGATCACCTCCGGCCTGCTCTTCGGAATTTCGGCCACCTACCACCGGGGGGTGCTCTCCCCGCGCACGGAGGAGGTGCTCCACCGGCTCGACCACGCCAACATCTACCTGATCATCGCGGGCACCTACACCCCGTTCGCGCTGCTCGCCCTGGACGCTCCGGCCGACGCGGTGGTGCTCGGCGTGATCTGGGCGGGTGCGATCGCCGGGGTGCTCTTCCGGGTGCTGTGGGTCAACGCCCCCCGGTGGCTCTCGACCGCCCTCTACATCGGCCTCGGCTGGACCGCTGTCTTCGTGCTGCCGCAGCTCGTGCGGGGCGCGGGCGTGGTCGCGGTGGCCTTGGTCTTCCTCGGCGGGGTGCTCTACACGGCGGGCGGCGTCGTGTACGCCATGAGGCGGCCAGACCCCTCCCCCCGGTGGTTCGGCTTCCACGAGGTCTTCCACGCCTTCACCGTCGCCGCCTACCTGGTGCAGTACGTGGCGGTCTCCCTGGTGGTCTACGCGGCGGCGTAACGTGCCGTTCTCCGGCGAACTGACCCAGCCCAACCTGCGGCAGGTTGATTTGACTGATTTGTGGTCTCGGAAGGAGTGGTCCCCGGGAAGGGAGACGGTCATCGAGAGGGGCTCGGGCCGTTCGGTCCCGGCACCAGGGCATACATGCCCAGAGTGTCGTTAAACCGAAAAATCTTCACAAGAACCGCCTCCAGCGCGTAATGTCTCCGTGTAGATGTGTCAATGACGGGGGATCATCTCTTCGGATCACCGTGGAGGGGACATGGACGTGCACGCCCGTCTCGCTCGTCATCTACTCGTCGACGGCTACCGGCTGGTGCTGGACCTCGAACGGAGCCGAGGTTCCCGGCTCGTCGACGCCCACACCGGCCGGAGCTACCTGGACTTCTACAGCTTCTTCGCCTCGGCCCCGCTCGGGGTGAACCCGTTCGACGACGACCCCGAGTTCCTGGCGCTACTCGGCCACGTCGCCGCGAACAAGCCCGCCAACTCCGACCTCTACACCTCCCACCTCGCCGACTTCGCCGACACGTTCGCCAGGGTGCTCGGTGACCCCGAGCTGCCGCACCTGTTCTTCGTGGAGGGCGGAGCCCTCGCCGTGGAGAACGCGCTGAAGTGCGCCTTCGACTGGAAGAGCCGTCTCAACGCCTCGCGGGGGCGCTCACCCGAGCTCGGCGGCAAGGTGCTCCACCTCACCCGCGCCTTCCACGGGCGCAGCGGCTACACGCTCTCGCTGACCAACACCGACCCGATCAAGACCGACCGGTTCCCGAAGTTCGACTGGCCCAGGATCGAGGTGCCCGCGATCCACCTCGGCGACGTCGAGGCGGCCGAGGAGAGATCCCTGGCCGCGGCGCGGGCGGCCTTCGAGCGCCATCCCCACGACATCGCCTGCTTCATCGCCGAGCCCATCCAGGGGGAGGGCGGCGACAACCACATGCGGGCGGAGTTCCTGCTCGCGATGGAACGGCTCTGCCACGAGTATGACGCCCTCCTCGTCCTGGACGAGGTGCAGACCGGTGCCGGGACCACGGGCACCCCCTGGGCCTACCAGCAGCTTGGCCTGAGTCCCGACGTGGTGGCCTTCGGGAAGAAGGTCCAGGTGGGCGGGATCATGGCGGGCCGCAGGGTCGACGAGGTGCCGGACAACGTGTTCCAGATCAGCGGCAGGATCAACTCGACCTGGGGCGGAGGGCTGGTCGACATGGTCCGCTCCCGCCGGATGCTGGAGATCGTGGAGCGCGACGGCCTGATCCCGCGTGCGGGCAGGCTCGGCGCCGAGCTCCTCAAGGCGCTGCTGGAGATCCAGGCGGGCTTCCCCGGCCTGGTGGAGAACGCCCGGGGGCGCGGCCTGATGTGCGCGTTCGACCTGCCGGACGCCGCGCGGCGCGACCTGTTGGTGGCCACGCTCAGGGAGGATGAGGGCGTGCTGGTCCTGCCCTGCGGCGAGCGCTCGGTACGGTTGCGTCCGGCGCTCTCGATCGCCTCCGAGGAACTGAGGGAGGGCACGTCCGCCATCGCCCGCGCCCTGGAGGTCTCCCGCCGCCCGAGGCGCCCCGCCCGGTCGGGCCCGACGGCTCCGAAGCGGTCCGGAGACGTCGTGCCGCCCTTCAGCAGTGCTGAGGGTCCTCGCGCGCGGCCCGTTCCAGCCACAGATCGATCGCGGTGACCCGCGAGTCGACCCCCAGCTTGGCGTATATCCGGTTCACATGGTTCTTCACGGTCTTCTCGCTCAGAAACAGGTGCTGGGCGATCTGCCCGTTGGAACGACCCGTCGCGATCAGTTCCATGACCTCGGTCTCACGCCTGCTCAAGCCCGTCACGACTGTGGGTTCCGCGTCGAACGTGGCATCGTCGACTCTCATCCGGCCTCCGTGGTTGCAACACGGTCAGGTCGCCGAAACCCCCGATCCTACGGCGTAGCGATAGCTGCGAGCATAACCCGCAATATCCACTTTTGGTGGGTAACGGGAGTGGAAATGCAGAACGACCGGTCCCGAGGGACCGGCCGTTCTCATGGGGTGAGCGAGGGGACTTGAACCCCCGGCATCTAGGACCACAACCTAGCGCTCTGCCAACTGAGCTACGCCCACCATCGCCGCCGTGGCAGCACATGAAAAGTGTAGCGGTCTTTGGGAGTCGTTTCGTACCGGGTTTCCCGCGAGCCGGTCAGGGTTTTCGCGCGGACACGGTCTCGGCCAGTTCCCTGGCGGTGGCGGAGTCGGGTCCCGGCTGGGGTACGAAGACCGCCGCGCGGTAGTAGCGCAGCTCCCGGATGCTCTCGACGATGTCGGCCAGCGCGCGGTGGCCGCCCTGCTTCTCGGGCGAGGCGAAGTAGACCCGTGGGTACCAGCGCCGGGCCAGCTCCTTCACCGAGGAGACGTCGATCATCCGATAGTGCAGGAAGGCGTCCACGGCGGCCATGTCCCGGGAGAGGAACGACCGGTCGGTGGAGATGGAGTTGCCGCACAGCGGAGCCTTCTTCGGCTCCTTGATGTGTCCCTTGATGTATTCGAGCACCATGGACTCGGCCTCGGCCAGCGTGACGCCCTCGCTCAGCGCGTCCAGCAGGCCGGAGGCGGTGTGCATCTCGCGCACCACCTCCGACATCTGCTCGATGGACTCGGGCGGGGGTTTGATGACCACGTCCACACCTTCGTCAAGCTGGTTCAGCTCGCCGTCGGTGACCACGCAGGCCACCTCGACGAGCGCGTCACGGCCAAGGTCAAGCCCGGTCATCTCACAGTCGATCCAGACCAGCAGGTCACTCATAGCCTTCAGGGTAGTACTCCGTTACGAGAGCTTGAATGACTTGATCACCTTGTCCACCGTTGAGATGCCGAGATTGTCGGGCACGCTGATGTAGGCCAGCGCCGCTCGGCTGCCCTCACCCCGGTCGACGATCAGGAACGCGGCTCGCTCCCGCTTCCACTTCCAGCCGTTGGCCTCGGACTGCTCGGAGAAGTCCAGGTCGAAGACGAACAGCCAGGCGTCCTTGCCGCTCACCTTGACCGCCTTGTCCTCGACGATCTTCCGGCGGTGCGGAGGGCTGTAGAAGTTGGGCTCCACGACCTGCAGCAACGTCGCGGCGACCGAGCGCATGCTCTCGACACCCTGGTAGCCGTACTGGTCGGGAAGCTCGCCGGTCAGCACGTTGCCGACCCAGTTGCCGCCCTTGCCGTCGAAGTTCTCCTGGGCGGTGGCGACGACCGCGCTGGTCCAGGTGAACCCGAGCCCGCTGCCGGGGCTGGGAGGTACCTGCCACGGCCCTTCGGGGATCTGGTAGGACAGGCCGGTCACGGGGTCGGTGATGCGCCCGTCCACCGGCTGGGGCGGCGGGCTCTGCGAGGGCGTCGGCTCGGGGGTCGGCTCCCGGCTGGGTTCCCGGCTCGCCGAGGGAGGCGGCGTACGGGGCGTGACGGGCTCGCCGGCCTCGTTCCTGCTGTCGGGGTTGATCAGATACATCGCGGCGACCACGATCACGACGATCAGGACCAGCGCGCCGCCACCGCCGAGGATCCACGGGAGCGGACCGCTCTTGCGCGGCGGCGGCCCGGACAGGTGAACGCCGTACGGCGGGAGGGGCATCTGCGCCGTGTTGCCGTTCGGCTGCCCAGTGCCCGCCGGCCCCTGCTGCATGGTCTGCTGGTTCCACTGGCCGGTCGGGCCCGTTCCCGCAGGCTCTCCCGGCGAGGGCGCCGTCGCCTGTCCCGCAGGGGGAGGCTGGGAGGAAAAGGGGCCGGTCTGCGATCCCTGAGGCATGCCCTGCCCTGTGGGGACATCCGTCTGATGGGTGGCATCGGTCCACTGGTGGCCGTCCCACCACCGCAACAGCGGCGAGCCGTAGGGATCGGGGTACCAGCCGGAGGGGGTCTGCGTGGTCATGGCCGTCAGAGTAGTAAGAACGGCTTTGTACCGCATTGTGGACCTTGCGGATCACTCATGAACATTTGTAGGTGAAGGTGGCTCTGTCCTGGATCTTCTTGCCCTCGGGGGCCGGCGAGAGCAGCGACAGGGTGATGGTTCCCTTGAAACTTCCCTCGCCCTTGACCGTCCAGTCCAGGCTCACCTTGTGCGAGGTCGCCCCGGACGAGATCTGGTCGGTCTGCACGATCGGCTCCTTGCGGTCGCTCCGCTTCCACTGGTAGCTGACCTCCCCGCCCGCGCCGTTGGTGTGCAGGACACCGGTGATCTTCACCGTCGTGTCGCAGCCCTGGGTCTTCCTGGGGGCGCTGACGTCCACCTTCGTCACCTCAAGCGGTGTCGACGAACCGCGGAACAGCCAGAGCGCCAGCGCGCCCACGACCATCAGCGCGAGGATCGCCGAGGAGAGGATCGTACGACCGCGACGCCGCCGGGCACGGGGGACCGCGGCGGCCCTGAGCCTGTCGGAGGGCGGCTCGGTCTGCTGCTGGTCCCGGCCGGCCCGCCAGATCTGGGCGGCCGTGGTCTCGGCGGGCACCCCGGGGCCGAACCGCAGGACCACGTCCTCGGGCTGGTGCTCGTCGGCCCCCAGGGTTCGCTGCTCGCCGGTTCCCGGAACGTGGAGCAGCGTGACGATCTCCCCCTCGTCGGGGGCGGCCGGCACGGGCGGCGGGGGCCCTCCCCGGCCGGGCGCCTCATACGTCGGCCATCGGTGCAGGGTCTCCGCGAGCCTGTCACGGGTGGTGAACCCGGAGGGCAGCACGTCACGCCCGGCGAGCAGGGCGTCGCGCGCGGCGGCGAGCCCCCGGATGGAGGCCGTCGCCGCCACCCGTTCCAGCAGCCCCGCGGCTTCCCGGTCGGCCGAGGCCCAGGTGGCGGCCAGCCCCCGGGCGAGTGACGCCCAGGCGGCCACGTCCCGCTCCGGCGCGGGCGGGCGGCCGAGCAGCGCGTCGAGCAGCCCCCGCTCGGCGAGCAGCGCCGACCCGTCCGGGGCGATCACCACGGTGCCCGGGTGAAGCTCACCGTGGACGAGCCCGGAGGAGTGGACGGCCAGCAGCGCCCGCGCCGTCTCCATCAGGACCGTGGCCGCGCTGCCCGCGTCGGGCCCGGGTGATCCAGCGGCTATGGACAGCAGGTCGCGCACCGTCGGTGCCGCCGGTTCCGAGGTGATCAGCCAGATCTCGTCCTGGGCCGTGATGAGGTCGGCGATCGGGACCAGCCCGGCCAGGCCGCTCTGCGTGAGCCTGCGGTCGGCGACCACGGCCGCGATCAGCCTCTCGCGGGCCGAGGGATCGGCGACCAGTCGCGGGTCGAACCTGAGCGCGCCTCCCCGCCGTCCGTCGGCCGCGACGGCCGACGACCAGATTCCCAGGTCACCGGCCCAGGTAGGACCGGTCAACCGGAATCCGGCGACGCCGCCCTGGTCAGTGTTCATGATTCTGCCCGTTCCCTGGTTACCGGCGTCTCCTGTGCCGTCCCGCCACGCCGCGCTTGACGGCCAGTGTGACCGGCACGGCACCGCTTGTCACCAGGCCCAGCGCGAGGAGTGCCGAGGGGGCCGTCTCGACGGGGGGCAGGGGCGAGCTGGTGAGCCGAGGGGTTTGCTCGGAGGTCGGGGTTCCCTCGGGGTCCGTCTCGGAGGGGGCGGGTGAGGACGTGGTCGGCCGCGTCGTCGGCTGCGTCCGGGTGGGCGAGGCCGACGGCTGGGTCGGGGCCGTCGTCGGAGCCGTCGTCGGGGACGGCGATCTGGTCGTGGGGGTACTCGGGTTGCCGGGATTGCTGAGCGTGGAGCTCTCCTCGGGGGAGGGAGACTCGGCCGGCTTCCCGGTCGGCTTGCTGGTCGGCCGCGCGGTCGGCTTCCTGGTGGGCGTCGCCGACGCCTTGGGCGTCTTGGAGGGCGTCTTGGAGGGAGTCGTGGTGGTCGGCGCGGGCGGGAGGCCCGAGGCGGTGCTGCTCGGCGTGGGCGTCGCGGAGGGCGCGCCCGCGGTCGGTGACGCCTCCGCGGGCTCGTCAGGCTCGTCGAGCTCGTCGCCGTCGTCCCCGGGGAGCACCGTCTCCAGCGGGTCCGAGGGGGTCGGGTCCTTCGTGACGGCGGAACTCTGCGGCTGGATCTTCGTGGTGCCGCCCGATCCGACCAGTACCACGGTCAGCCCGCCGATCACCGCGATGCAGCCGACGCCAATGAGGATCTTGACGCTCAGCTTGCTGAGCGAGGAGGTCCTTCCCCCCTTGCCGCCGAGCTCGGTCGTGGCCAGCGAGGTGTCGGCCGCCGGGGCGGGCGCGTCCAGCGGGAACAGCCCGGCCAGCAGCCCGACGATCCCCGCCAGGCGGCGGCGGCCGCGCTCCTGCCAGTCGGGGCCGTAGGCGTCGGCGGCCACGGCCTCCAACTCGGTGAGGAACGCGGAGGCGGTCGGCGGCCGGTCGGCGGCGTGCTTGGCCAGGCCGCGCTCCACCAGCCCCTGCAGGGCCGGGGGCACCTCCTCGACCGGCGGCGGCATGACCTGGTGCTGGCGGGCCAGCGCGGCGATGTTCGTGGCCCGGAAGGGGCGGGTGCCGGTCAGGCATTCGAAGAACACGACGGTGGCGGCGTAGACGTCCGTGGAGGGCCCGGCCGGTCCGCCCACCCACTGCTCGGGGGCCATGTAGGGCGGGGTGCCCGCGGGGGCGTCGCCGTCGCCGGAGCGGAGCGCGATGCCGAAGTCGACGAGCTTGCTCTTCCCGTCCGCCTCCACCATCACGTTCTCGGGCTTGAAGTCGCGGTGCACCACGCCCGCCGAGTGCGCGGCGGCCAGCCCCATGAGCGAGCCCTTGAGCACGAGCAGCGCCGCCTCCGGGCCGGTCGGCCCCTCCGAGCGCAGCAGCGCGCGCAGGGCGACGCCGTTGATCAGCTCCATGACGATGGCCGCGCCGTCGCCGGTCTCGACGTAGTCGTAGAGCCGGACGGAGTGCGGGCTGTTCAGGGTGTTGAGCACCCTGGCCTCGTGCCGGAAGCGCGCCACGAAGCCGACGTCGCCCCTGAGCTCGTCGGACAGGTACTTGATCGCTACCAGGACGCCGTCGGCATCGTGCCGCGCCATCACCACACGCCCCGCCGCGCCGGTGCCCAGTTCGCGGATCTCGGTGTATCCGGGGACTCGCCAGGCCGATGGCGTGCCGTACATAACGGTCTCCTCAGTTGTCTGGGCCCCCACCCATAACAGACGGACCGTAGCTTAGCCATAGAGAAACGCATTTCGCGCATTAATCGCGAATCAGTCTCACTTCATAGGGTGATCGGTACGAGCGGCGGGGTCTCGCACGGACAGGCGTGCCCCATGGTGCGTCGTCCCGCCGCGGAGGCTTAACGAACGGGCATGGTTCGTGACGCGATGTGCGCGGGGACGGCCAGGTCCCCGGTCATCGCGGGATCGGGCTCGGGAGCTCCCCAGACCTGGTGGAGCGGCAGGACCCCCGCCCAGATCGGCAACTCGTAGTCCTCCTCCTCGTCGATCGGCGGGCCCTGTCGCACCTTCACCGACGCCTCGGCGAGGGAGAGGGCGAGCACTGTGGTCGCGGCGAGTTCCTTCCTGGTGGGCGCGCGGCTGGCGTCCCACTGGCCGGGGGCCAGCTGCTCGGTGATCGCCCGCAGCCCGGCCAGGTGCTCCTCGCCCTCCTCCACCCGGCGGACACGGCCGTAGACCATGGCGCAGCGGTAGTTGAGCGAGTGGTTGAAGGCCGAGCGGGCCAGCACGATGCCGTCCAGGTGGGTCACCGTGACGCAGACCTCGTCCGCGTTCCGCAGGGAGGTGGCGCCGGTGGAACCGTGCACGTAGAGGGTGTCGCCGATCCGGCCGTAACCGGTGGGGACGACCATGGGGAAGCCGTCGACCACGACGCCCAGATGACAGACCAGCCCGGCGTCCAGCACCGCGTACAGATCCTCGCGAGAGGTCAGGCCCCTGTTCTTCGAGCGGCCGAGGGTGGTGCGGGGAGTCGTAGAGAGCATGGCACTAGCCTAGAGAGAAGTGGATACCGAGAACATGTCCACTTCCATGCGCTTATAGGAGACCACTTTGCCGCGCCTCGCCGTCGACCTGCCCGTTTCGGTGGACCGCGAGTCCGGCACGGCACTCGCCGTCCAGCTCGGTGACCGCCTCAGGGCCGCCATGCGCGACGGCGCCCTCGCCTCCGGCGAGCGACTGCCCTCCACCCGTGCCCTCGCCGGCCAGCTCGCGGTCAGCCGTACCGTCGTCACCGAGGCCTACCAGCAGCTGTACGCGGAAGGCTGGCTCGAAGGACGCCACGGCTCCGGCACCTACGTGGCCGACATGGTGGTCCCTCCCGCGAACGAGCGCGCTCGCGGCCCCCTCGCGCCACCTCCCGCCCTTTCCGGCCAGGATGTCCCGCCGGGGGACGGCGGGCGGGTGATCGACCTGCGTCCCGGGCGGCCGTGGGTCCACGACTACGACCGGGCGGCCTGGCGCAGGGCCTGGCGCGGAGCGGCCGACCTGCCGCCGGCGAGCGACCCCGATCCCCGCGGCCTGCCCAGGCTCCGCACGGCCCTGGCCGAGCACCTGCGCAGGACCAGGGCGATCCCCGTCGGGCCGGAGAACATCATGGTCACCCGGGGCACCGGCAACGGGCTCGACCTGGTCGCCGCCACGCTCCTGCGGCCCGGTGACCGGGCCGGCGTCGAGGAGCCCGGCTACCGCGTCGCCAGGAACGTCTTCGCCGGGAGGGGAGCGGAGATCGTGCCCTGCCCGGTCGACGAGGACGGGGTCGTCGTCGACCGCCTCCCGGATGACCTGCGTGTCCTCTACACCACTCCGGCCCACCAGTACCCCCTCGGCGGCCGCCTGCCCATCCCGCGCAGGGAGCGCCTTCTCGCCTGGGCCCGCCGCACCGGTGCGATCCTCGTGGAGGACGATTACGACGCCGAGTTCCGCTACGACGTCGCGCCGCTGCCCGCCCTGCACGGCCTCGGTCCCGAGCGGGTGGTGCTGCTGGGCAGCCTGAGCAAGGCCCTGACGCCGGACATCGGCGTCGGCTGGCTGGTCGCCCGGCCGAGCCTCATCGAAGCCATCGCCCTGACCAGGGACGGCCTGGCCGACCGCACCGGCGGCCCGGCCCAGCAAGCGGTGGCGGTGCTCTGCGAGAGGGGGGACCTGGACCGGCACCTGCGCCGGATGCGGCTGGAGTACGCGCGCCGCCGGGCCGTGGTCGTCGACATCCTCGGCTCCAGGGTCATCGGCGACACCGCGGGCCTGCACGTCATGGTGGAGCTCGCGGAGCACGCGGTCACGCCGCTGGTCGAGGCCGCCCGTGCCCGTGGCGTGCTGCTCGACTCGATGACCCGCCACTACCACGGGCCGCAGCTGCGGCACGGCCTGGTGATCGGCTACGGCTCCGCGTCGCAGGCGGACGTCAGGCGGGGCGTCTCGGTGGTCGCCGAGCTGATCGGGTGAGAAAGGACCGTTCCCACACCGCCGCGAACCCTGCTCAGGGGGATTGCAGGGACGTTCGCAGGCGGCCGTACGTCTTGAGCGCACGGTCGGCGGTGGTGCGCAGGAGCGGGTTGGCCAGGACCGTGCCACGTGCCTTGCGCACCGGCACCCGAAGCATCCAGTGGACCCCGGCGCCGGGGCTCAGCCGGGCGACCCGGCCCTCCGAGACCTCGTACTCGCCGTTCTTCAGCTTCTCCTTGTACTCCTTCTCCCCGCGGCCCATGTCGATGACTCCGATCCCGGCCTCGGCGGCCTTCTCGGCCATGGCCAGGTGGTGGATCAGGCCGGGGGAGTACTTCGCGAAGGCGGTGTCGTAGGCGGGGAACCAGCCCGCGAGCGTGGTGCCGGTGCGCAGGCCGAAGTGCCCGGCGACCGGCCGGTCGTCCACGTACACCATGTCGAGGACCCCGCCGAAGTGCTCGGTGTCGGTGGCGAGGAACCGTTCGACCAGCTCCACGATCCACGGCCGGGCGAACCTGTCGGTGCGGCCGGTGCGCCGGTACTGCTCGGTCTTCCAGCCGAGCAGCGTGCGCAGCGGCGCCAGGTCGGTGGTGGCGTAGTCGTGCCGGAGCGGCCCGGCGTCACGCTGGAGCTTGCGGCTCTTGTACGCCGTCGAGCGGTAGGTCTTGCCGGAGGTCACCTTGATCGTCTCGATGTACGACTCGAAGCCGTCGCGGAGATCGATGATCGGTGAAGGGTGCCTGCTGTGCCCCGGCTGGAGCAGCGGCTGCCCGGCGATCAGGTGGTCGAACTCGTAGACGGCCAGGCCGCACGCCCTGATCAGGCGCTGCGCGTCGATCTCCACGTCCTTGGCGTGGACCAGCCCCTGCGCGTCGGTCAGGCCCGCGGCCACGGGCATGCCGATGCCCATCGGATGACGTTCGAAGGGGAAGAACCCCACCACGTCCTGTCCTTCGTGCAGCACCGCGACCCGGACGCGTTCCTGCAGGGCGCCGACGGTGACTGTGAATTCCGGCGACAGGAACGGGCTGTCGAAAGCGGCGTCGGCACCCTGGAGAGTTCTCCAGCGGTCGATGTCGACCGGTCCTAGATCACGGGGTTGAACGATTGAGACGCGCATGAGCTCCTACTGGGATGTGCGGGGTCCCCTTACGTCATCCTGTGCAGGATGCCGTAAAGCTCAAGCATGCTGGTAGGGACGTAATGTAACGATAAAGTACGGAAGGGATCTCACGCTGCCAGGGGAGGCAACGTTTCGGGATCTCATTGTGGGGCCTCGGCTGGCGCAGCCAACCCGAGTGGCGTTCTAATGGGGGCCATGAGCACCCCTGGCATCGACTGGTCCCGCCTCGTCGAATGGATCGCGGTCAACGTTCCCGGCGTCGGCGAGCCCACCGGGGTCTCCCTGATCGCCGGCGGCAGATCCAACCTGACGTACGTCGTCGAGGCCCCCGGGCGCCGCCTGGTGCTGCGCCGGCCGCCGCTGGGCCACGTGCTGCCGACCGCCCATGACATGAGGCGCGAGTGGCGGGTGATCTCGGCGCTCGCGCCGACCTCGGTCCCGGTGCCGGAGCCGGTCGCCTTCTGCGACGACCAGGAGGTGATCGGGGCGCCGTTCTACCTCATGGCGCACGTGGACGGCGCGGCCGTGCGGAGCCGGGAGGACACCCGGGATCTCACCCCCGAGCAGGCCCGGAGACTGTCGGAGCGGCTGGCCGAGGTGCTCGCCGCGATCCACGCGATCGACTACGAGAAGGCGGGCCTGGGGGACTTCGGACGCCCCGAGGGATATATGGCCCGCCAGCTGGAGCGCTGGGGACAGCAGTGGGAGCGGTCGAAGACCGGCGAGTTGCCCGCCTACGACCGCCTGGTGGCCCTGCTGCGCGAGCGCCTGCCCGCCCGCTCGGCCTCGACGCTGGTCCACGGTGACTACCGGCTCGACAACACGCTCGTGCGAATCTCGCCGGACCCCGACATCCTCGCCGTCGTCGACTGGGAGATGTCCACGCTCGGCGATCCCCTGGCGGACCTCGGCCTCACCCTCACCTACTGGCAGGACCCCGGCGACACCGAGCGCGCCTCGATCCCGGTCGCGGCGGGCGTCACCGTGGCCCCCGGTTTCCTCACCGCCCGCGAGTTCGCCGCACACTATGCCAAGGTCTCCGGCGCCGACCTGTCCGACCTGGACTTCTACCTGGCCTTCGGCAACTACAAGCTCGCCGTCATCGTGGAGGGCATCCACGCCAGGTTCAAGCAGGGCAAGACCGTCGGTGAGGGCTTCGAGCACATCGGCGCCGCCGTTCCCACGCTCGTCCACCGGGCGCTGCGGGTCCTGGAGGGCTGAACCCGAGGTCACGGTTCCCGACCACTTTCGGCCCCGTGGAGTGCCGCACGGCCCGGTGACCATGGGCGCGACGGGAACTACTTCTGGGTTTCAACCGTCATGCAAGTCGCCATGGATACGCTGGCGACGCGGCCGGTAACGCTTGTCTGTGAAGCAGCTCAGCTCACCGTCACGTCCGTTGTCGCTATGGAACGCTACATTCGTTGACCTGCGAGGATTGAGGAATCGGTGATACCGACTAACGGACGGCACCAGCGACGGCGCCCGGCCTGGCCGGTCGCACTGGGAGCGATGGCGGTAACGGTGGTGCTGGTGGTGGGCATCATCGCCTTCGCCGCCAAACCGGACATTCCCCGTGGACAGCGTATGACAATTCCTCCCACGCAGGCGGCGCCGACACTGGAGGAACCACCCGCGGTCCAGGACTGGCCACGCTGGGGCATCACCCACACCGAGTTCAGCGCCGACAACGAGAGCGGCGAGGTCACCGAGGCCGCCTCCCACATGCTCAGCCGGGTCCCGATGCTGCAGAACCAGCACATCATGGGCTGGGGCGCGGGCAACCCCGAGCCCGCGCCCGGCCAGCACGACTTCCGCGACCTCGACCGTCGCATCAAGTTCATGTCCAAGTCCCAGGCCATCCCGATCATCACGCTCTGCTGCTCGCCCGACTGGATGAAGGGCGGCACCTCCGGCCGGACCGACTGGACGCAGTTGGAGACGGCGCCCCGGCGCGAGCACTTCGACGACTACGCGAAGCTCGCCGCGACGGTCGCCAGGCGCTACCCCACGGTCAAGCACTTCATGGTCTGGAACGAGCTGAAGGGTTTCTGGAACAACGCTCAGAACCGCTGGGACATCGAGGGCTACACCGAGCTCTACAACAAGGTCTACGACGCGCTGAAGGCCGTCGACAAGGACATCAAGGTCGGCGGGCCGTACGTGTCGGTCGGCAGCACCACCGCTCCCGAACAGGGGGCGGAGATCAAGGGGCCGTGGGGGAGCGTCATCCAGCGTGACCTGGAGGCGGTCGAGTACTGGATCGAGAAGAAGAAGGGCGCCGACTTCATCGTCGTCGACGGAGCCTCGGTCACCAGGGAGGCCGGTGCCTACCCCGACGAGTTCACCGCCCTGGGCAAGTTCGGAGCCCTCACCACCTGGCTGCGGCAGAAGAGCGGCGACCTGCCGGTCTGGTGGGCCGAGTGGTACGTCGAGCCGGACAGCAGGGACTGGAGTGAGGAGCGCCGCATCGCGGTGCAGACCGCGGCGATGATGGAGTTCGCCACCAGCGGCGTCACCACCTCGCTCTACTGGAGCCCCCAGCGCAAGTCCACCGGCGACGACCAGGTCTGCCTGGGCTGCCTGTGGCACCCGAGCACCGGTGCGGAGATGCCCATGGCGGGCATCCTGAGCGGCTTCACCAGGTGGTTCCCGCTCGGGACCGAGCTGGAGACGGTCACCTCCTCCAACGAGAAGGTGCGAGTCCTCGCCCAGGAGCGGCAGCTCGTGATGGTCAACACCACCGACGCGGTCGCGAGCACCACCGTGGACGGCAAGCAGTTCGAGCTGAAGCCGTACGAGGTCAGGTGGAGCGAGCGCACCGGCGCGTGAGCCTCGCCGCACCGCTACGGCCCGATCCACCTGGCAGGCTAGGCCCTGTCCTGCGGATCTTTTGCCTACTGCGGTCGCCCAGGCGGCGCCTCGCCGCGTTGTCGGTCACCGCAGCACGCTGCGGCTCCCTCCTCCGCCTTGCGAGACACCACCTGACCGATCCTCGCCACGGCAAGATCCGCAGGACAGGGCCTAGGCGCGCTCAGGACGGGAGGGTCTGCGCCAGTTGGTGAACCAGCGCAGTAGCCATTCCACGGGCCCGTACTGATGGCGGCTCAGCCACCACCGGCTCCACACGGCCTGGACCGTGAAGATGGCGATGCCGATCGACACCACGGTGAACGGGCTGAGCTGGTCGACCAGGCTCATCCCGTAGCCGGTGAAGATCAGTGAGCTGATCAGCGACTGCCCCAGATAGTTCGTCAGTGCCAGCCTGCCGGGAGGCGCGAGCGTCCCGGCCAGGCGAGGTGCCGAGGGGAGCAGACGCAGCAGGGTGGCGGCGTAGGCCGCGGCCAGCAGCGGCGCGGTGACCAGGTTCACCGACTGGCCGACCATGTGGTACGCGTGCCCGCCGTCCGACCAGGTCGCGTGCGTGTAGACCACGGCCCCGGCGAGACCGACGGTGAACCCCGCCCACTGCAGCCGCCGCAGCGTCACGGTGTGCCCGGACAGGTCACCCAGCAGGCGCATCTTGCCCAGTGCCAGCCCGACCAGGCAGGCGGCGAGCACGGTGGGCCCCTGGAAGAAGACCCGCAGCACGAAGATCCTGGCCAGTTTGTGCAGGTGCTCGTTGATGATCATGGATGCGGAGCCGTGCAGGGCCCGGTCGGACATGGCGGCCTGGGCGGCGTTCTCGGAGACCGCCCTCGATGCGTCGGTGCCCAGCGTCGCCAGTAAGGCCAGCAGCAGCATCCCCACCGCCAGCGCCACGGTCAGCGCGATCGCGGAGATCATCGCGGTGCGCGGGGTGATCCGCCGCACCGTCAGCAGGACCAGCCCCACCACCGCGTAGGTGGCCAGGATGTCACCGGGGAACAGCAGGATGCCGTGGGCGAGGCCGAGCAGGAACAGCCCGCCCAGGCGGCGCAGGAACCTGGGGACGAACGCCGTCGCGGAGGCGTGGGCCGAGTCGAGCTGGAGGGTGAAGCTGTAGCCGAACAGGAAGGCGAAGAGCAGATAGAACTTGTTCTCGAAGAACAACGAGACGACCCAGCGCACCTCCCAGTCGAGCGGCGCGGAGAACGACGGCGCCGCCAGCCCGGCCATCCGGTATCCGGAGGCGAGGTAGGTGATGTTGACCACCACGATGCCCAGCAGCGCGAAACCGCGCAGCGCGTCGACCGCCGCGATCCGCCGTCCCGTGCCCTGAGTGGAGGTCCCCGCCAGGCCACGGGGTTCCCCTGTGAACATCCAACCGTCCTTCGACCAGGCTCTGAGACAGGCGTCTCCCGGCAAACGGTGCTCAGTATGGCGCGGGGAGGCCGCCGGCCAAGTGACTTTGTCCTTTATTGAAGTTGGTAGCCGATGACGATGAAGCGCTCCGCGATCACCGCGAGGGCCAGCACGAACGCGGGCACCGCGACGAACAGGATGCGTCTTCTGGTCCGCCGCCCACTCTCGCGGCCGCCCAGGCGGAACACCTCGTAGACGAACAACGCGATCCAGGTCACACCCAGCGCGGCCAGGCCGACCGGTGTCCACGGCGAGGTCGGGTCGCTGCCACCGAGCGGTACCCCGCGCTCGGGGATCTCGGTGCCCTCGGGGAAGGACTTGAGCGTGTAGACGGCGGCGTCCTCGCCGTTGAACACCCGCTTGAGGTCCTTGTGGGCATCCAGCGCGACGCGGAACCGCGGGGCCCAGTCATCGGGGTAGCCGTGGTTGAGCTGCAGATATCCGGCCTGCGCGCGGGTCGCCACCAGGTAGGTGTTGGGCGGGGACGCGCGGAGTTTGTCGAGCACCGAGGAGAGCTGGGCCGGATCCTTGTGCACCAGCACCTGCTCGTAGGAGATCTTGTCGAAGTCCCGTTCGCCCCAAGGAATGATGGGCGTGACCTCCGGACCGAGCACCGGGGAGAGGAAGAGGACGCGGGCACTGGGTTCGTCATGGTCGTAGATGTAGTGCATCGCCGCGACCTCACTCGCCGAGACCCGCTCGAACTGCTCGTTGCCGTACCGGGCGACCAGGAAGACCATCGCCAGGGCCATGGCGCATCCGGCGGCCAGCAGCAGCGAGATCCGGCGCGTCAGCTCCGGGTTGAACCGGATGTTGCGCCTGCGGATCGGCACCGTCTCCTCCGGCGCGTCCTCCGTGCCGGCGGGAAGGTTCGGGAAGAAGGCGTAGGCGGCCAGGATGCAGGCGCCGGGCAGTGCGAACAGGTAGATCCGCAGGCCGATCTCGCCGCCGTAGTTCTGCAGCCCGAGCGCCAGCACCGGGATGCAGAGCAGAAGCAGCGCCGCGCGGTCGCCGACACCGCGCCGCACGCGGCGCAGCAGGCCGATGGCGGCCAGCGTCAGGATGACGCCGCAGATGCCGAGGCGGGCCATCAGGACGAGGGCGTGCCTGGGGTCGCTGCCGTCGATCCGGTCGCCGGTGTTGCTCTGCAGGTTCTGCAGGATCCGGCCCAGCCCGCCGAAGAGCTGGTCGATGTGCCCGCTCCAGAAGGTGACCGTCTGGTAGCTGATCCACGACAGCACGATCAGGCCGAGGAAGAACGGCAGCGCCCAGCTGAGCGAGGTGCGCCGGAGCAGCAGCAGGCCGGTCAGCGCGCCGAGCATCATGAACGGCGTGATCTGGTGCGAGGCGGTCGCGGTGCCGAACAGGCCGATCAGCACGATCAGCATGATCACCCGGTCGTAGGCGCCGGTCGAGTGGGGTAGCTCGCCGGGGGTCAGCCCGTCCAGGCGGGCCAGCAGCCGCCGGACGCGCCCCTTGGCCGGCATCGGTTTGTCGCGGGGCTCGACCTTGCCGAACCAGCGCAGCACGATCGCCACGAAGGCCAGGTAGATCGCGTACGTGAAGCCCTGGGAGGAGAAGTAGTCCTGGCCGATCCACTGGACGATGACGAACAGCAGGGCGGCGAACCAACGGGCCCGGGTGGTGGCGACCACCTGGCGCAGGATCAGCACGAACGGCAGCAGGTACAGCAGGTTCGACAGCAGCGGCGTCCACCGCATGATCGTCGCCAGGTCGGTGACCCCGGCGGCCTTGGTGACGAACGCCACCAGTGCGAAGAACCCGGGCCAGGCGAGGCGGGCGTCGAGGATCGCGGACGACTCGCCGGTGCGGTTGATGTACTCCACGAAGCCGGCGTGCACGTAGGCCGTGGGGAACCTGGCCTCGTCCGAGATCAGGGCCGACGCCCCGTGCAGGGCGAAGGTGATCGCCGCGATCTGGAAGAGCAGCAGGAACTTGCGGTCGGTGTTCTGCGCGATCGTGACGAAGAACGCGACGAGCATCAGCAGGATCGCGGCGAACGCGGTCAGTGGCATGGCCGAGATCAGGCCCAAGGCGTCGATCTTGGTCACGTCGACGCCCCGCAGCGGGCCCGGCGCCACGCGCAGGGCCAGCACGTACATGATCAGACCCTCGATCGTGAGCAACGGGGGCAGCCACACCGCGGCCGACCGCATCACCGTCGTCATCCGCGACGGCCTGGCGGCGGCCGGAGCCGCCTTCTCCGGGCTCCGCTGCGTGCTCTGCGACTCCCGATGGTCCGCTGGAGCCGCCATGGCCTCCGAGGCGGTCTCAGGGGTCCCTGGAAGCGGGCTGGACGTCGCGACGGCCCTTTCCCACGGCCTTCGCTCCGGTGTTCCGCCTTCCGCGGTCACCGGTTCCGCGAGTTCCGGTTCCGCGGGCTCCGGCTCCTCGGGTTCCGGTTCCGCGGGTTTCGGCGTCGGGCGGAGTGGTGCCGAGGGCAGACGCATCTCCGTCGTGGTGTCGATCTCGCTGCCGGAGGCGTCCTCGGCCTCGGGAGCGTCCGCCATGGGCGGTGAGATCGGGCGTGCGGGCAGCCGGATGACGGCGGTGGTCTCCGAGTCGTCGCCGTCGAAGGTGTCCGGAGCCCCGCCGGGAGCCTGGTCGGAGATCACCTCCGGTGGCGCACCCGGCGCGTCGTCGGCGTCATCGGTGTCGTCCGATGCGCTGTCGCCGTCGTCACGAGGACTCTTGGTGGCCTCGCCGCCGGAAACCCCGCCCTTCGGAACCTCGCCGTCACGGCTGTCACCCGGTGCGGCGTGATCGGGAACCCCATCGTCGGGCGCCTCCTCCGGAACCTCCGGAGCCTTGGAGGGCGCCGTGCCGACAGGCTCGCCGCCGGACCCGGCCCGCGCTCCGTCCGAGGGCGCGGGCTGGGTGGGATCGGTCTCCCCGACCTCGGCAGTTTCCGCCGCCGGTGTCGTCGTCACGTCATTACCTGCCCGTTGCCTCACGTCTAACATCATGGCGGCTACGCGGACCGAGGTGCGACGAGCGAACACGAAGTTACGCCATGTTCGACTGCTTTGCGTAGACCGTTGAAGAGCAATACCGCGACCGAATTCCCGCCCGGTGGCACCTGTCCCGCCGCCTTCGCTCCCTCGGGGAAGCGAAGACGAGGGCGGAGAGGGGTGGGCGCACCCGGGAGGGCACCGGCCCGCGGGCCACGCCTCTCCCAGATGCGGACCGGCCGCTCACACCTGGCCGCGCACCCGGCGCAGGCCGTATCTCGTACGTCTGACGACGGCGTACCCCTTCGTCAGCATCCGTTCTCTCATGTAGATCAGCGGGACCTGGTTTCCCTCGACGGCCCGGCTGAACATTCTCATCGACGTGCCCTCGGCGACGGTCAGGCGCGGTAGCGCGAGCACGTCGTGCCGGTCGGCGGCGATGGCGTTGTTCACCGCGCAGGCGGCCCAGTAACCGGCCCGCCTGACCTCGCGCCGCACCCGCACGCTGGAGTAGCCGTACGGGTAGGCCATCGTCGAGACCAGGGAGCCGATCTTGTCCTCGAGCAGGGACTTGTTGCGCCGCAGCTCCTGACGGAGCTCGTCGTCCGGAAGCTGGTCGAGCTGAGGATGGCTGTGGCTGTGCCCGCCGATCTCGATGCCGCACGAGGCGGCCTCGCGCGCCTGGCTCCACGACAGCATCGTGTCCAGCGGCCTGCCCGCCGCGTCCTTGCCCGCGTCGCTGACCCACCCGCTGGTCAGGAAGACGGTCGCGGGGAAGTCGTACTGCTCGAGCAGGGGCAGCGCCTCGCTATGGAAGTCGGCGTACCCGTCGTCGAAGGTCACCACCACCGGCCGCTCCGGGATGGAGCGGCCGTTGTTCTTGTGCAGCGAGGCGACCAGGTCGGCCACCGTCAGCGGCGTGAACCGGTTCTCCTTCAGGTAGGCCAGTTGCTCGGCGAAGGCAGAGGGCCGTACCGCCAGTGGCTTCGTCTCGGCGTTGGGCCGGTCGGAAACCGAGTGGTACATCAGGATCGGTACGCGGATCATGAACGCACCCGCTTCAGTCGAAGGGAACCGATGACGTAACCCCAGGTGGTCCAGGCGAGGCCGACGACGATCGCGCCGGCCCTGCCGAGACCGGACAGATCACCCCGCAGCGCCTCGCCGATCCCGCGCAACGCGCCCAGCGGCAGCGCCTTCATCGCGTGCGCCCGCTCACTCGACAGCCCGTCGCCCGCCCCCACACTCTGGGTGACCAGCGCCTTGGACAGGCCCTCCGCGTAACACCGCGAGCGGAAGTAGGCGAAGGTGGCGCGCGCGGCCGGCACCTTGTGGCCGATCACCGCGGCGGGTTCGAACAGCATCCCCGAACCGGGCATCCGTTGCGAGAGCCGGATGCAGAACTCGGTCTCCTCACAGCCCAGCGGGCGTGGCTTGCGCCCCTGCACGCTGCGGCCGATGCCGGTGTGGAACCCACCGACCTCCTGCACGGCCTCCCTGCGGAAGGCCGCGTTGCCGCCCATGACATTGCGGATCCGCGCCCGCTGCGTGGGCATGCCGCGATAGCTGCAGCCCACGGTCCAGTCGAACTCGTAGGGATACCAGCCGGGCCGGTGCCCGGTGCCCCACAGCGGCCTGGTCAGCCCGCCCACCCCCACGATGGTCGGGTCCTGGAAGCCCTCCTCCAGCGCTTCCAGCCAACCCGGCTCCGCGACGGCGTCGTCGTCCAGGTATGCCACGATGTCGCCGGAGGCGGTCGCCGCGCCGGTGTTCTTGCCACCGGACAGCCCCTTCTCCTGAGTGTTCTCCACCACGACGACGCCGGGGTACTCCTTCTTCAGCCTCAGATGGAGGTCCGGGTTGTAGTCGACGACCAGGATGATCTCGTGCGGCCGGCGGCTCTGGTTCTCGACCGACTCGACGGCTGCTCGGATGTCCTCCCAGCGTTCCTCGGTGTAGACGCAGATGACGACACTGCTTCTCATGGCTACGCGGCGCCCTGGTCCGCCGCGCGGGAGGTGGTGGCCGGCTCGTGCGCCACGGGAGCCGGGTTGCTCCGCCACTCGCGGATGATGGTCTTCAACACCCGGATGCCGTCGCGGACGGCATGCAGGTTGCTCTCGCCGTGGATGCGGCAGCGCTCGTGGCTGGGCACCTCGTGAACCTTGAGCCCGGCCTTGGCGGCGCGGACGTTCATCAGGGTCTCGATCTCGAAGCCGTCGCAGTCGAGGTTGAGCACGTCCAGGTGGCGGGCCCAGAAGGCGTTGTAGCCGTAGCACAGGTCGCTGTAGCTGGTGCCGTACATCCTGTTGACCAGCGCGGTCAGCGTCTTGTTGCCGAACTTGCGGATGAACGTCAGGTCGTCGCTGCCGCCGCCGGACGCGTAGCGCGAGCCCTTGACGAAGTCGGCCCCGGTGACCAGCGCGCCCACGAACTGGATGATCTCACGGCCGTCCGTGGACCCGTCGGCGTCGATCATCACGATGATGTCGCCGGTGCAGGCGGCGAATCCGGCCGAGAGCGCGTTCCCCTTGCCCTTGCCGGTCTGGCGGACCACGCGGATGTTGGGGCGCAGTTTCCTGGCCACGGCGACGGTGTCGTCCACCGAGTTGCCGTCCACCAGGACGATCTCGTCGATCCACTGCGGCAGCGTCGCGAAGACGTGCGGAAGGTTCTCCGCCTCGTTCATGGCCGGTACGACGACGCTGACAGTCGGGGAGATCGCCATGTTGGGGGTGATGGGGGTGAACCGCTCGATGGGCGGCACCGCCCTCAAGGGCGGCTTGTTGTTGTAGTGCTTGGCGACTTCGGGACTCATGATGACGGATGTCCTTCCGGGCGGTCTGTCGTCAGGGGCGACTGGCGGACGGACCCGGGGCCATAGACGATCGAAACGATCGGGGGAAATGGCGAATGCGATGAGGGATGCATGCGAGGGTCCTGGCGAATGGGGTGCGATGACGGGAGCGGTCTAACCCACTCCCCATGGTTCCTTGACGACCGGAGTGCTTGATTGGTTCTGCGCGGGGGAGCGCATACGGCCGAACCCCTTCAGCACACGGTCAGCAAGCCTGTACAAATGCGGGCGATCCGTAACGATCGTTCGTGCTTTGTTGACCGGGGTACGGCCGATCCAGTGGACGGCGGCCGCGGGGGAGGGACGCGAGACGCGGCCTTCCGCGACGAAGAGGTCACCGCTCTTCAGCCAGCTCTTGTACTCGCGCCCGCCCTTGCCCATGTCGACCTGCTGCAGCCCTGAGCCGGCGGCGTGCTCGGCCATGTGCAGGTGGTGCATGATGCCGGGGGAGTAGCGCGCGAACTCGGTGTCGTAGGCGGGAAACCAGCCCACCAGGGTCGTCGCGGTACGGAGGCCGAAGTGCCCGGCGACGGGCCTGTCTCCGGCGTAGACCATGGTCAGGACACCCGCGAAACTCTCGGACTTCTCGGCGTGCATCTCGTCGAGCAACTGGACGATCCACGGCTGGGCGAAGCGGTCGACGCGGCCCGTCCTGCGGTACTGGTCGGACTTCCAGTTGGTGAGCGTGCGGAGCGTGCCGAGGTCGGACGAGTCCCACTCGAAGCGGATCTCGCCCTGCTCGCGGCCGAGCTTGCGCTCCTTGTAGCGGACGGTCTTGAGGTTCTTCGGCGAGTTGGCCTTCACCTGCTCGATGTAGGCCTCGAAACCCACGCTGAGGTCCATCACCGGCGCCGGTCGCACGTCGGACTCGTACGCCGCGAACGTCGGCTGGCCGGGGACCAGGTGGTCGAAGTCGAAGACCGAGAGCCTGCAGGCGCGCAGCAGGGTGCGGACATCCAGGTCGAGCCCGGGAACCGAGATCAGTCCGTGGCAGGTGGTCAGGAAGCCGCCGAGCGGCTTGCCGATCCCGAAGCTGTGCCGTTCGTAGGGGAAGAATCCCACGATCTTGCCGTCGTCCTGGATGACCGCGACGCGGACGTAGTCGCGCAGGCGCCCCATGGCGAGCGCGAACTCCACGGAGAGGAAGGGGTTGTCCAGCGACGGGTCCGCTACCTGTAACTCCCGCCATCGTGAGATCTCGGACTCCCCGAGGTCTCCCGGGCGAACGATGACGATGTTCACCTTGACCTGACCCCCTGTTCGGTCTGCAAGCTCCCGCTCCCCCGATACAACACGCGTAGTACGTATATGAAACCGCCGAGCACCGCGATCGTCGCAACTCCGGCACGAGGCGACCACGCGTCAAAAGTGAGCATGGCAGCGGCCAAGAGAACGTTCACAACCAGGCTTGCCGCTGCCCCCACTGATAGTGCCGCAAGAGGGTCACGATCACGCAACAGTCCTACCACTGCGATGCCTGGGACCGCCAACAGGAACAGGGGGGTGAGAACCAGGCGTAACGGGGTGTCGATGTCCACCAAGGCGATCACGGCCCCCGCGACACATGCGAAGGTGAGCGCCCATTTGAGCACTCTGCGGTTGATCGACATCTCCGAAACTCCCGGTTGGTAATGACGTGACTGATCGCGCCTTCATGTGATCAATCACTCAGCATGGACGTCAATGCCGACGCTCGGCACCAGTCCATGGTTTACCGGATTCCTGGGAGAAGTCTCGGTGTTAGGTAAAACGAGATGCGGGAATCAGCCGATCTCCCCCTCGGAGCTCGCCCCGGTGGAGGGGGTCGGGGTCGGGTCGGGGGCCGGGTCCGGGGGAGGCGCGGAGGCGTCCGCCTCCGGGTTCTCCCAGGAAATCGCGCATCCGGTGTTGCCCCCGGCGGACCTGAACGCGACCCGTCCCGCGCCGCTCTCCGAGGGATCCCTGGCTGTGACCCAGATCACGGCCCTCGCCCCCGCCTTCAGCCGCCCCCGGGCGGGATGCACGTCGAGCCCGCCGGAGGTGGTCGCCGACCAGGAGAGCGTGGCGTTGCGGGCCGCGAGCTGAATCTGCCCGGCGCCCTCTCCGATGTCCGACGGGCACGAGACGGTCAGCCGCCCGGCCGCGGGAGGCGGGGTGGTGGCGCGGGTGGCGCGGGACGGTCCCGCCGAGGACCTGCGGGTCGGCGCCGGACGCGCCGCGGTGGGGGTGGGGGCGGGCATCCCGGTCTCCTGGGTCCTTCGCGGAGTGGGGGTCGGCGCGCTCTCCGTCTCCGGGTCCGCTGTCTCCGACTCCTCCGGCGGCAGGTCGGGCGTCGGCTCCGGGCCGGGCTCCAGCGTGATCAGCGCGGGCTCCGTGCCCGGTGCGGCCTGGGCGTTCCCCAACGCCCCGCCGGCCAGGTCCTGCCCGCCCACCACGACCACCGCCCCGGTGGCCGCCAGCACGCACACCGCCGCCAGCAGCAGCACGGGCCCCCTGCGCCTCCGCTGCCTCCGCCGCTGCGCCGGCAGCACCTCCGTACGCCGCCCCTCACCATCCGGCGGCGTCGCCGCGCGCCGGGACCGGGCGCCCGCGGCGCTCCCCGTGGGAGACGCCGCCTGCCCGGTCCCATGGCTCCCCTCGTCGCGCGCCCGCCGGTTCCTCCCCGCCCGCCGGCGGCCCGGTGGCCGCTGCCCCTCCGCTGGGAAACCGGTCCTGTCGAAGTGGTCGCCCCGGGCGACGATGGAGGCGCGCTCCTCGCTCAGTTCCGGGTTCAGGCAGGTCTCGATCACCCGGCGGCGCAGCGAGAGCGGCGGGTAGGCCAACGGCACCAGGTCCAGCAGCCGCCCGGCCGAGACATGCCGGTCCCTGCGCTCCACGCATACCTCGCAGCGGCCGATGTGGGCCGACAACCGCCTGCGCAGGATCGTGGTGAGGGGGCCCTCCCACGAGTCGACCATCGCCGACAGGTCGGGGCAGTGCGCCCGGCCGACCTTGGCGAGCACCACGGCGGCCGCCGCGTTCTCCAGGTGGTCGCGGGCCCGGCAGAGCCTCGCCGTCACCTGCCTGGAGGTCAGTCCGAGCACCGCGCCGACCTCACCGCCGCCGAGGTCGTGACGGAGCGAAAGCTCCAGCACCTCGCGTTCCTGCCCGCCCAGCTCCGCCATCGCCTCGTGGACCAGGGTGGCCAGCTCCCGCTCGCCCGGGTCGTCGTGGACGTCGGGAGGCGGTGCCGTGCCCCGCGGGCCGCCGCGCTGCTCCGCGCCCGCGCATCGGACCCGTACCAGGGCGTACAGCCACGCGCGCAGACGGCCGGGGTCGCGCAGGCGGTCCACGTGGCCCTGGGCCGTAACCAGGGCGTCGTGTACGGCGCCTGCGGCGTGCTCGCGGTCGCCCAGCAGCGAGTGGGCATAGTCGTGGAGACGCTCGGCGTAGGAGTCGTAGAGGCTCGCGGGCGCCGTCGTGTCGGCGCGCCGCAGCGTCTCAACGAGTTGTTGATCGTCGGTTCGGCCGACGGTCGGCCATCCGGGCACGGACATTCCTCCCCGCGGGACGGGCTCGTTCACGGGCTTCACCACTCGCCCGTTCCAGGCCCCACACGCGTAGGACGTCACCTCCCCGCAACCGGTTGACCAGATGGGTCAATATCATGCCGACCTGGTATGACCTGGGGAAATTGGTACGGCTGGTGCCAATGTGACACCAGCCGTACGCGATGGAGGGTCAGCAGTTGGGCGCGCAGAGCCGGCGCTTCATGCCCTCCAGGAAGAACTTCCTGACCTCCAGGACGTCCTTGGCGATGTACGCGTCACCGCCGGTCGCCTTGGCCAGGGCGTCCATCTGGCGCTTGCCCTTGGGGGCGTCGGGGCCGAACGCGATGATCAGGACGCTGACCGGCTTCTCCGGGTTGAACTGCTCCCTCAGCCGCTTCAGGATCTGCTGGTTGCTGATCCCCCCGTCCGGGTCGTCGTTGCCCGCCCCGTCGGTGAGGATCAGCACCGTGTTGATCTTGTCGCTCTGGTACTCGTCGGTCATCTGCTGGTAGGCGGCGGCGAGGGTGTCGTTGAGCCCGGTGTCGCCGGTCGCCTTGGCCTGGGCGCCGATCAGCTTCTGGTTGATCACGTCCCTGCGCAGCACGCCGTTCATGTCCTCGGTGAGCGGGCCGACCGGGACCGTCTCGCGGTAGTCGACCCCCTGGCCGTCGAGGTGCGTGGAGAACTCCCACAGTCCCAGCTCGCTCTTGGCGGGAAAGAGCTTCATGCCCTCGACGGCGATCCTGCTGATCGCCTGCATCCGGGTCATGCCGGTGCCCGGCACCGGCAGGGCCATGGTCCCCGAGACGTCCAGCAGGGTGACCAGCCTGGTGCCCAGCTTGATCCGGGACCAGGTCTGCGACATCCTCGCGACGGTCTTGCCGTCGGGCGGCTCGATCGCCTGCGGCGCCTTGGCCTGGAAGCCCGCGGAGCCGGAGATCGCCTTTCCGCCCTTGCCGTCCGGGGTGCGGAAGCCCTGGTCCTGCAGGGTCTTCCTGGAGGGCTCGCTGGCGAGTTCCCTCTGGAACGCCTCGGCGGCCTTGCGTACGGCGGCGTCCTTGGCGGTGATCACCACCGGGTAGTCGAGGTTGATGGTCCCCTCGGCCGGATAGAGCGGCACGGCGGGAACCTCGGGCTTCTTGACCTTGTTGAACGCCCAGACACCCTGCTCCGAGGCGATGCCCAGCGGGGCCTTGCTGCCCTTGACGCCGAGGCTGGACAGCAGCGCGTCCTGGTCGCGGACCGTCGAGGTCGATCCCGACAGGTTCTTGAGCGCGCCGACCAACTGCTCCTCGCCCGTGCCCGAGGCCGTGGCCACTCCGGCGGCGGCCAGGAGCGCGCCGAGCCCGGCGGCGTTGAGCGAGGGGTCCAGCACCAGCACGCGCACCTTGCGGCCGGGACCGTCGACGTTGGCCACGTTGGCGGCGCTGATCATGCCACCCCAGCTGGCCTCGCCGAAGCTCTTCTTCAGGTTCGGTATCACCGAACCCGAGGCCACCATGACGATGGGGGAGTGCGCGATGGACGCGCCCGCCTCCGGCACATCCTGGTTCCTCGCCCGCAGGTTCGCCACCCACAGCCCCGAGTCCGGAATCCACAGGTCCATCGGGGCGGCCTTGCCGCCGACCCCGCCCAGGGAGGAGGCCACGGTCGCCGAGGCGCCCTTGGTCACCGCGACGCTGGTGCACCTGCCCTCGACCTCGTGGGCCGCCTTGTTGAAGCGCTCGGCGATCTGGGACAGGGCGGGCTGGATGTCCGGCGAGGCGGTGATCCGCAGCGGCAGCGCGTCACCCGCGCACCCGCGGTCGCGGTTGATGACCACGAACGCGGCCACACCGAGCAGCACCGCGAGGGCGACGGAACCGGCCAGCGGGACCAGCACCTTGCCGCGTCCCCCACGCCTCCGCCTGGGCTGCGCCTCCCTGTAGGAGCTGTAGCCGTCCTCGAGTTCATCCGTACGGTGACGTCCCACGGTTCCCTCTTCGATGTCGATGTCAGGAAGCTAGCGGGTCACCCTATCGGGAGGTTGTCCGCAATATTCACGGAACTGTACTTGGAACGGTTACTGTGGCAAAACACCCCTTTTGGTGCTGTTATCACCATATGTGTTTACAGTGACACTCTGCGCGCCGGTGGCCGCCGGTGCCGGGAGTGCTCGTCCGCCGGTGGGGGAGGCGCGTGGTCAGTGCCGGCAGGAGTGCCCGTGCCATGCCCTGCGTCCCTCCCGCACCGCCACCGCCGCCAGCAGTACCGCCATGGCGGGATCCACCCACCACCACCCGGCGGTGTTCAGTGCCAGTCCGGCCAGCACCCCCGTGGCGAGCAGCGCGCACATCAGGTTCTGCGTCCCCTCGCCGGCGGTCGCCGCCGAGCGCAACCGGACGGCCAGCCGCCGCTTGGCCACCCCCAGAAACGGCATGCCGATCGCGCTGGTCGCCGTCACAGCGATCCCGAGCAGGCTCGGCAGGGGCCGGTGGCCCGCGTCCAGGTCGTGCGCCACATGCAGCACCAGGTAGGGGGCCAGCAGCCAGAAGCTGACCGCCACCGCCTTGCGTGCCCGCTCCTCGGCGTGTGCGGAACCGGTCCTCGAACCGGTGAACCGCCAGACCACGATCAGGCTGGCCGCCGCCTCCACCAGAGCCGACGTGCCCCAGCCGATGAGGGCGACGGAGTGCGCTCCCAGCCCCGCGGCGATGCCGAGCACGCTCTCCGCGCCCAGCCAGAGGAGGGTGGCCATGGAGAGCAGGCGGGCCCTGCGGGCGTCGCGCAGCCACTCGACGCTGGGCGCCAGCACAATCTGGTCGGTCACGACAACCCCCGAATCCCCGATCAACGGCGTTCGGTAATCTAGTCGTCACAGAGTGTAGGAATGCCGGGAAGCGGCAAAGCTCCCCACAGTGCCGTCTCCGCCGCTCCCCAGGGAGACGGTCTCTCGCCTCCCTGGAGCAAGCCTCGACCGTACGGCGGCGTGCCCGCGCGCTGTGTTCGTGTCACAGGATGGACCTGCCCCAGTGGATCGTCGGAGGGAAACCCGTGCCGTTCACGCCCAGTCATGTGGCCGCGGTGCTGCCGCTGATCTCCTCGGAGCGGATGCGCCGCCTGCTCGATCCCTGGGCGCTCGCCCTGGGGGCCATGGTGCCCGATCTGCCGATCTTCTTCCCGTTCCTGCCCGACTACATGATCTGGCACTCCTACAAGGGCGTCCTCACGATCGACCCGTTCGCCGTCGTCGTGCTGCTGGCGGTCTTCCATCTGGTGCTTCGCGACCCGCTGACCGCGCTCCTGCCCCCCGGCCTCGCCGGACGCGCCGCGGCCCTGACCCCCGGCATGTACGGGGTGCGGCGGCTGCCCGCCGTGATCGCCGGAGGCGCGGTGGGCGCCCTCACCCACAAGCTCTGGGACTCCTTCACCCACTCCTACAGCTCCGCCATGTGGGGCTGGAGCTGGCTGGACACCCGGGTGGCGGACGTGCTTCCGCTGTTCCGCCTGCTGCAGTACACCTCCACGGTGGTCGGCCTGGCGGTCGTGCTCTGGTGGGCCTGGCGCGGCCTGTCCAGGATGGAGCCCCGGCCGGTTCCCGAGCGGCTGATCATCCCCGCCCGCGGGCGGATGGCCGTGTTCCTGGCCACCGCCCTGTCCATCCTGCTGGGCGCGATCGCCTGGCCCATCGCCTTCCCGCCACATGGCATGGCCGAACTCGTGACGAGGCTGGGCGCGGGAGTGGTCGTCGGCTGTTCCGCCATGCTCCTCGTCCACGCGCTGATATGGCAGCTCAGGCGGGTCATGGCAGTATTCGAGGGTGCCTGAAGCCATCGACCCCCACCTGGCCGACCAGTTGGCCGACTACGCCGATCTGCGCGACGTCGAGCTGCGCAAGAGCCTGGAGGCCGAGCACGGCCTCTTCATAGCCGAGGGGGAGAAGGTCATCCGACGCGCCGTCGCGGCGGGCTACCCCGTGCGCTCCGTGCTGCTCACCCCCCGCTGGGCCGAGCCTCTCGCCGACCTCCTCGACACCCTCGAAGGCCGGGTCCACATCGTGGACGACGCGGTCATGGAGGGTGTCACCGGCTTCCAGGTCCACCGAGGCGCCCTCGCCGCGATGGAACGTCTTCCCCTGCCGGCTACCGGAGAGGTCCTGTCCGGCCGCGCCTCCTCCCCGGAGAGAGGGGCCCCGGAGCGGGGCGCCGGTCGTGATCCCGGACGGCTGCCCGGCGCCCGGCCCCGGCGCATCCTGGTCCTGGAGGACCTGGTCGATCATGGGAACGTCGGCGCGATCTTCCGGTGTGCCGCCGCCCTCGGGGTCGACGCGATCGTCCTCTCGCCGCGTTGTGCCGACCCTCTCTACCGGAGAGCGGTCAAGGTGTCGATGGGCGCGGTTTTCGCGATCCCCTACGCCCGCATGGACAACTGGTACGAAGGACTGGAGGAGATCCGAGCGGCGGGATACCGGACGCTGGCGTTGACCCCGGATCAGGGCGCCACACCCATGGACACCGCCGAGATGAGTGACCGGGTGGCGTTGCTGCTCGGGTCGGAGGGGGACGGGCTGTCCTCGCGCTGGTTGCGGGAGGCCGACGAGCGGGTGTGCATCCCGATGAGCTCCACCGCGATGGCCGCGGGCGTGGACTCGCTCAACGTGGTGGCCGCCGCCGCGATCGCGTGCCACGGGTTGATGCGCGGTGCCTCCGCGGGAGAGGCGCGAAGGTAGTGGAAGCCGCCCCGCACCGCCGGCCTCACCGTGCGGGCTCGGCGGCCCCTGGTCATGGCCAGGGGTCTTCCTCGCCGGGTTCACGGAGAGAAGCCGCGGGCTCGGTTTTCTCGGGGGTGGGAAGCCGGATCTCCGATGTCATGTCCAGGGTGACGGCGGTGGTGGCGGCCAGGGTCGCGATGAAGACGGTCCACAGGAAGGGCGACCAGCCGGGGAAGGCGTGGCTGTTTCGCATGAGCTGAACGGACCACGCGGCTATCTCCGAGATAACGCCGAGAGCGATCGCGCCCCCGAGAACAAAGGCAAGGAACCGCGTCGCGTCCAGCAGGTCCATCTCGTCGGTGATCAGTTTTCTGGCCATCCGGAGAACCTGGTAACCGGTGAAAAGGAAGGCCATGAGGCAAGCGACCGCCAGCAGCAGGCCGAGAACCGCTGTCGTCCAGGGGCTCAGGGCGGCCTTGACGAGCCACGGCCATGCCGTCTGAATCCACCAGGTCCACGCCGAGACGATCGCGGCGCGGGTGGATCCGCGGCTGATCGGTGCTATCAGCGCTATGCCGAATACGACGAGAAGATAAATCGTCACCTTCAGCGGGCCGTGCGGGCCGATCGCCCAGAACAGGATCAGAAGCAGCACGGCCAGAAACGACAGGTCTACCCACGAGGACAGGTTCGCCTTGAGTAGGGGCGGCGGGAGATAGAGGAGCGGCAGGAGGTCCTGTTCGCCGCGGAGATACGGCATGAAGCCCTGCGGGTTGCCCTGGTAGACCTCCCACGTGTTCCAGAGCACGTTGGTGGCGTAGAAAAATATGATCCATCGCGCCAGCTGCCTCCGTCGCGATGGACGACTCGATGCGATGGCAGACCACCTCTTTCGAATCCAGACGAATTCAAAGGGCCATGTCGCAAAGCCCACTATTGACTTTGGTCGCTGTCGTCTTCGAGCTTCGGCACGGGAACGCCTGGATGCGCCTCCCCACCCTGTGCCCCCCCACGAGGAATACTCCCGATCGCGCAGCCTTGACTTCGGCACGTCTTCCCTCCGGGCGCGTCTCCAGGGCACCAATGTCATGCGCTTCAGCTCTTATCAGGGTATTGCCCCAGGCGCGTGTGCGGGAAGAAATGTCGGACGCGTGGCCATTGGTCCATTCGGAAGATCTTGGGAACGGCGGAGGCCGCTCTCCGCGCGGTCGCGCCCGGAGAGGCGGTGCCCGAGAAGGCCGTCCGCTAACCCGGTGACTTACTTAGGGGGTAATTGTGGCAATATGTAATTTAATGTGGTTTTGTCGCATTCTTGTCGGCGATCCTCTTCCGGCTTCACCGCCACGGACCTCCCGCCGGCCGAGGTGGCGAGGTAGACCCGGCCCATGCCCCCTTCTCCCAGCAGCCGGACGATTCTGGATGGTCCGATGGCCGCGGTCTCGTCATCCCCGAGAAAGGTCATTGCCGGATGTTGCCGATACGCATGCGTTTCGTCAGGTCGATGATGCTCCAGGGGGCGGCCAGGCAGGTGTGGTTCGTACCGCCTGATCACAGCTCGGGCGGCGTCTGCTCGCTCGCCCAGTCCAGGAGCCGTGTCGCGGTCTGGAAGCGCCGGTCGGCGCTGGACTCGCCGAGGATGACGCCGATGAGGCGGTGGCCGTCGCGGTCGGCGGCGAACGACAGGCAGTATCCGGCGGCGCTGGTGTAGCCGGTCTTGAGGCCCAGGACCCCGGGCGTCTTGCCGAGCAGCTTGTTGGAGTTGGTCCAGGAGTGCGCCCGATGGACCTTGGACTTGGCCACCACGTGGCGCCTGCTGGAGGCTATGGTCCGCAGCACCGGGTCGCGCAGCGCGATGTCGGCCAGCTTCGCCTGGTCCAGGGCCGTGGAATGGCCGGGGGCGGGCCTCGGCAGGCCGTCGGCACTGGCGTAGGCGGTGTCGACCAGGCCCATGGAGCGGGCGGTGGCGTTCATCTTCGCCACGAACCTCGCGTTGCCCGGCCCGTAGACCCGGGCCAGGGCGTGGGAGGCGTCCGCGGCCGAGGGGAGCATGACCGCGTAAAGCAGGTCCCTGACGGTCAACCGCTCCCCGGCGCGCAGGGAGGCGTGGGTCGCGCCGTTCGAGGCCGCGTGCTGCACATCCGCCGCCTGGATCGTGACGGTGTCGTCCAGCCTCGCCTCCCTGAGCACGACGTACGCCGTCATGACCTTGGTCAGGCTGGCCACCGGCATCCGCTTGCCGGCCTGCTTGCTCAGGTGGACCGCTCCGGTGCCCGTGTCGTACAGGTACGCGGCCCGTCCCGGCACCGAGGGCACGGAGGCACGCCCCTGCCAGGCGGGCGCGACGCCTCCGGTGGTCAGGGCGGATACCGGGGGGCCGGTGGCCAGGGCCGGCGTCGGAGACGCGGTGACCAGGGTGGCCGTGGCGACCAGCGCCGCGCGGGTGATGAGGCGGATTCCCCCGTGATGCATGCGAGCCATGCTGGCAGAGGCCACCGTCGATATGCGGAAGTTGGCTGTTTGGCTATGGAAAAGTTGACATCGGCGTCGGGTGGGTGAGACCGGGAGAGGCGGCTCTCGGGTGCCGCACGTCAAACGGCCCGGGGGAGGGTCAGGGAGCGGCGACCTGGCTGTCCGCCTCGCTGCGGGCGACTCGGCGCCGGCGCCGGCGGACGAACCAGGCGATCACCGCGACCGCCGCCACCGCCACCAGGACCGCCAGGAGCGGCGACCGCGCGACCAGCTCCAGCCAGCCCCAGATCACCGAGTACAGGCCGAAGGACGTCACCGGCACCCAGGTCAGGCAGCCGAGCGCGCTGGCCACGACGTACCAGGGATAGGAGATCCGCAGCACCCCGGCCACCCAGGGCAGCGTGTGGCGCAGCCCGGGCACCCAGAAGCAGGCGTAGACGGCGAGCGCGCCCCACTTCCTGACGACCTTCTCGACCCGCAGGATGTTCTCCTGGCCGATCTTGGTGCCCAGCCGGGAGGTGTAGAGCCTGGAGCCCAGGACGTGGCCGACCCAGTAGTAGACCTGGAACGCGCCGAACAGGGCCACGCCGCCGACGATCACCCAGAGCCACAGGGGCATGCCCAGGAAGGACGCGGAAGTCGGGTCAGGGATACCCGCCACAACAGATCGCACTCTGAACGTCACCGCCACGGTTGCTCCGCCTGCTTGACTCGATATTAGGGCAGGCTTACCTCATCCGTTATGGCGGAGCCCCCTCAGGCACGCAGACTGCAAGCGGACGTCAACTCCAGAGCAACCACCCTGGCATACACCTGGGAGTAACAAAGGAAGGTGTCTGTGATGGGTTCGCGTAGCAGTGTGGCGCCGGTGGTGGCGAGTGGAACCGCGAGTGTCGCCAAGCTGCTCGTCGCCACCCTTGCCTTTACCGGAGCCTACCTGGGGGTGGAGACCGCTTACGGCACCGGTGCCCGGACCTCGGCCGGTACGGAGAGCACGGCCGGTACGGCGACGCGGGCACCGGCGCGGACCGTGGTGCTCTCCTCGCAGTCGGTGCCGGCCACCGCGGAGCAGGCCCCGGTGGCCGGTGAGGTCACCGTCAGCGAGCTCGACGCGTTCGGTCCCTGCGACAGGCCCTACCGGGTCCAGGGCGTGGTCGGCAACGACGACCCCCGGGCCGCCGTCTCCTACGGCTGGCGCCTGGAGCGCTGGAGCTCGAAGACCCACCGCTGGTACGCCTATCTGGGCACCGGCTCCGGTTTCACCGGCGAGACCCAGACCGTCGAGTGGCAGCCCAGGATCGTCAACAACCCCGGCTGGTACCGCGCCGTGCTCTCGGTCTCCGGGGACGCCCCGCTGCGCAGCGAGAAGTTCAGGGTCGCCTGCTGAGTCGTGTCAGCCGCCGAGGGAGCGCCGCGCCGCCTCCACCCACCGGCTCACGCCGACCCGCTCGGCCACCGCGAGGGCGTTCTCGTAGTGTGGCCGCACCGCGTCGGTGAAGCCCAGCCGCAACGCCAGGTCGCCCAGGGTCAGGGCGACCGGCCAGAGTGCCACCACGCCGGTGCCGGCGCCCGCGATCCGGTCGGCGAACGGCTTCAGCGTGTCGTACGCCTCGATCATCCGCTCCCGGTCGTCCAGCAGCATGCCCGCCAGGGCCCGCCAGATCATCGCCAGCTCGTAGAGGAAGTCCGGGCGCACCGGCGTCTTCACCGCGATGACGGCCCTCGCGTCGCGATGGTGGCCCGCGGAGGCGAGGGCCACCGCGTAGGCGTCGAGTGTCCATTTGGCCCCGCGCTGGTGCGCCTCGGCCAGCGGCTCGACCATCTCGGCGGCCTGCCCGTTGACCAGGTTCAGGCAGAACGTGGTGATCAGCGGCAGGTCCTGGCGGCCCTCCAGCATGCCGGCCCTGGCGGTCAGCCGGGCGGCGTCGCGGTAGGCGCGCTCCGCCCCGGCGAAGTCACCGGCGATCATCAGGCGCTGCCCGGCGTACCAGGCGACCACGGCGGCCGGCGCGGGCAGGCCGTACTGCCTGGCCAGCTTCTCGGTGGCGGCCACGTGCGCGTCGGCCTCGGCGAACGCGCCCGAGGCGGCCGCGCACTCCATCAGCACGAGGTGGGCCAGTGCCTGCACCGAGATCTGCCCGGTCGCCCTGCCGACCTCCAGCAGTTCCCTGCCGATGACCTCGCGCTCGCCCACCGGCGTGATGCCGTACGACTGGCGCAGCCGCCCGCTCAGCGCGGTCGCGAGCAGGGCGGGGTCGCCGGACCGCCTGGCCAGTTCCTCGGCCTCCAGCGAGGCCTGCTCGCCCCGGGGAGTGGCCGACCCCTCCAGCTCCAGGGCGAGCGTGGCCAGCAGGCTCGCCCGCAGCGACTGCTCACCGGCGGGCAACTCGACCAGCGCCTGCTCGGCGACGTCGACGATCTCCCAGGCGGTACGGGTGAAGTCGCGGGCCATGCCCTTGTGCGGCACCGCCAGCGAGGCGGCCACCCGGGCGGTGAGCTCCAGGTTGCCCAGCGGCAGTGCGGCGTCCATCGCCTCACGCCGCCGCCTGCGGGCCGCGGCCATGTCGCCGCAGAGCGCCAATGCCTTGATCAGCCGCAGGGTCAGCAGCAGGCGCTCCCTGGTGCTGTCGGGGGTGTGGGTGATGCCCGACCTGTCGAAGGCGGCGATGGCCTGCTCCCACAGGGTGGCGGCCTCGCGGTGGGCGAAGCGGCGCTCGGCCTGCTCGGCGGCGAGCTGGGCGTAGTGCACGGCCTTGATGGCGGTCTCGCTGGTGCCCGCCGAGTCGTAGTGGTGGGCCAGCGCGGCCACGTCACCGGGATTCCTGCGCTCGATCACCGCGGCCACCGCGGCGTGCATCCGGGAGCGGCGCAGGCGGGAGGCGTCGGAGTAGAGCGTGTCGCGGACCAGGTCGTGGTCGAATCGGAGCATGCTGGGGCCCGGTTCGGTGACCAGCCCGGCGAGCAGCGCCGCCTCCACCGCGTCGACCACGGCGTCCTCGTCGCCGGAGACGTCGACCAGCACGTCCACGTCGACATCGCGGCCGATCACCGCGGCCTGCAGCAGGATCTGCTGGGCGGCCGCGGGCAGCCGGGAGATCCGCCTCCGCAGCACGTCACGGACGCCCGACGGCACTCCGGAGATCACTTCGGCGGCCGTCGCGCGGTCGCTCACCGCTTCGGCGTCGAGCAGGCGCACCGTCTCGCGGACGAAGAAGGGGTTGCCGCCGGTGCGCTCGACGATGCTGTTGACCGCGTCCTCGTCGACCTCGCGCACGCAGGTCGCCCGGACCAGCTCGGCCACCGCCTTGGTGTCGAGTCCGGTGAGACCGACCCGGACGGGACCGAGCCTGGCCAGCGCGGCCAGCACGTCGGCCTGCTGGTCACTCAGCTCGCTGTCGCGGCAGGTCACCACCAGCAGCACCCGGCTGGTGGCCAGCAGGCTCGGCAGCGCGCGGAGCAGCGCCAGCGTCTGGTCGTCGGCCCAGTGCAGGTCCTCCAGGGTCAGCAGGATCGGCGTCTCCTTGGCGACGGCGGCGAGGTAGCCGCCCACCGCCCGGTGCAGCCGGAATCCGCCGGAGGCCTGGTCGTCGTCGGGCTCGGGGGCCGCGTCGTCCAGCAGCGGGGCCAGCAGCGCGGCGTACTCGCCCGGACCGGCAGCGCTCACCAGGGTGCGCAGGATCTCGACCCAGGCCCAGCCAGGGGGGGTGGCACTGCTGTCGGGGCAGGCCCCGGAGGAGATGCCCCACCCGTCGTCGGACAGCCGCCTGTTGAGCTGGCGGACCAGGGTGGTCTTGCCCGCGCCCGCGTCACCGCTGATGATCGCGACCGTGAAACGGCCGGTCCTGGCCGCGGCGGTGGTCAGCCTGCTCAGCTCCGCGTCGCGGCCGACGAACGGCTCGGGCTCCAGCGGGGGAAGCTCCACCTGGGCCACCGTGGGCCGGGGCGGCCAGGTGTCGGCGGTCACCTGCTGGCGCTGCCTGGCCGGCGGCGGGGCGGCGAGCTGCAGGCCCGGGTCCTGGGACAGGATGTCGGACTCCAGCTTGCGCAGCGCCGGGCCGGGGTCGATTCCGAGCTCCTCGGAGAGGATCGTGCGCGCCCTGCGCAGCGCCGCCAGCGCTTCGCCCTGCCGCCCGCAGCGGTACAGGCCCAGGGCCAGCAGCCGCCAGCCCTCCTCACGGAGCGGGTGCTCGGTGGTCAGCGCCTCCAGGTCGGGCACCGCCTCCGCGGGCATGCCCATCCGCAGGCCGCTGTCGGCGTACCGCTCACGGGCCACCAGACGCAGCTCGGCGAGCCGGTTGACCTCGGCCTCGGCCCACGGCTGGTCGGCGAAGTCGGAGTACGGGGTGCCGCGCCACAGACCCAGGGCCTTCTCCAGGCGGGGCCGCGCGGAGGCGGGGTCGTCGCCCTCCAGGTGCTCTCCGGCGGTGCGGACCAGCGTCTCGAAGCGGAGCGCGTCGACCTGCTCGGGGGCGGCGCGCAGCGCGTAGCCCGAGGCCACGGTCACCAGCAGCCGGTTGGGACCTCCGCGTGGCCGGCCGGGCTCCAGCACCCTGCGCAGCCGGGAGATGTAGACCTGAAGGCCCGACTGCGCGCCCTTGGCCGCGTCGTCGTCCCACAGGTCGTACAGCAGGGAGTCGACGGGAACGACCTGCCCGCGCGCGACGAGCAGGCGCGCCAGGACCGCACGTTGACGGAGCCCGCCCAGGTCGAGCTGGTCCTCACCGGAATGCGCCTCGACCGGGCCGAGAACTCGGAACGCCACCATGTCAGCCGCCACGCTATGTGGGCCTTCCAATCGCACACAAGGTATTTCCCAATCTAGCGGCCGATCGACTCCTTTTCAGGGGCCGGTGCGGCGTTCTCACGCCGGCGCAGGAACGACCACGCGCCGAGCGCCAGTCCACCGAAGGGGATTTCGACAGTGTAGGTCCAGAACCCGAAAAGCAGTGCGGCGGCGGTGGCGGAGTCCAGCGGCGCACCGAAGAAGACCAGCGCGCCGATGGTTCCCGCCTCCATTATCCCCGTACCGCTGGGGGTCACCAAAGCCGTGGTCAGCACCCGGGACAGGGCGAAGGCGGCGATCGACTGGGCCAGACCCGGGTAGGCGCCGGTCGCGTGCAGGCAGACGACCAGGATCAGCCACTGGAAACCGAGGAAGAAGATCATGGCCAGGGTCAGCCCTGCCCAGCGGTTCCGCACGATCTCGGAGGTGTCGGCCCGCAGCTTGGCCAGCGCCGCGGAGGCGGTATGGCGGCCGGGGCGGATCCGAGGGGGGAGCAGGCGGGCGAGGGCGTCGAGGACCCGGCCCAGGACGCCCGCGGCACGGTCCCAGTAGAGCGCGACGGTCACCACGGCGACCAGCGCCAGGATGGACGTCGCGCCCGCCCAGCCGGCACTGGTCACCGCGGGGCTGAGCGGCTGCCCGCTGAACAGCAGGGCCACGATTCCCACCGCGGGCAGCAGGAACCGGAACAGGGTGTTCCAGATGCCGCTGGTCAGCGTGGAGACCATGACGGCCCGGACGGGAAAGCCCCAGCCCTTGGTCATCGCGAACGTCATCGCCACTCCGGCCGCGCCGCCGAAGGGGAGCAGGTTGCTCACCGCGCTGCCGCCCGCGTTCAACGTCAGGGCCTGCAGGTGGGTCAGGCCGGGCAGGGAGGCGGTCAGTACGAACGTGTAGGCCAGCAGGCTGAGCAGCCAGACGCCGGTCATCAGCGCGACCTCTCCGAGACCCAGCCCGGCGAACTGGGCGCCGATCTGTGACCAGGAGACGTGCTTGCCCGTCAGGGCCGCCACTATCTGGGGCAGGAAGATCACAAGTGTGGCGGCCAGCGCCAGCGACGCGACCGACAACCCAACCTGGAGCAATCTGCTCTTCACGTAACACCCCCGCCCCAGTGTGCCGCTTCCGGACTCATCCTCGGGGAGGAATTTCGAACGGATGCCTCAGGCGGGAGCCCAGGGGGACGTCCCGCCTGACGTACCACTCGGTGCCGAAGACCAGCCGGTAGAGGGGTTGGGGGATCTTGAGCATGACTCCGAGCGTGCGGGTGTCGGCGCCGGTGGCCTGGGAGGCGTGGGCGGCCATGCTCGCCCGTTTCTGGCGGGCGAAGCGCCGCACGCCGACCCGGTGGGTGATCACCTCGCCGGGGGAGTAGGCCCGCTCGAAGGCACGGATGTCGAGCTGCGGGTAGAACCTCCGGACGAGCCGCAGCCCCCGCAGCAGGGGGTCACGGTTGACCGTGGCCTCCAGCACGATCGGGGTTTTCGCGATCTCGGCGGCCCGGCCGCCGACCCGGTGCACCTGGACGTGGTCGGGGTGCCCGTAGCCCCCCGCAGGATCGTAGGTCGTCAGCAGGTCGGCCTTCTCCTCGGTGAGGATGGCGGCCAGCCGCCGGGCGGCCTCCTCCGTGTCGGCGTCGATGAAGGCGTTGTCCGGCCTGTCGTCGGCGATCCCGCCGTCGGGAGCCAGCCCGGAGTCCCCGTAGCCGAGGTTCACCACCCGGGCACAGCCGAGCGCGGCCGCCGACGCGTACAACTCGGCCATCCGGGCGGCACCCAGTGCCTCACCGGGTTCGAGGTCGGCCTGGCCTCGCTCACCCGAGGTCGCCACGACGAGCACCACCCGGTGTCCCTCGGCGGCGAGCATCGCCATGGTGCCCGCGGTCAGCAGGGCCTCGTCGTCGGGATGGGCATGAAAGAACACCGCTGTCTTGACGTTGCTGATCAGGCTGACTCCGTTCGCGAGGGCTGGATGTGCCCTCGGGGGCACGCAGGCATGATCTCACGCGGGTCTACGCTGGCATCGTGAGGATCCTCCACATCAGTGACTGTTACCTGCCGCGCCTGGGTGGGATCGAGGTGCAGGTCGCCGATCTGATCCGGATGCAGCGGGAGGCCGGTCACCATGTCGAGGTGGCGACCGCCACCCCGGGGGAACCCCTTCCCGGAGTGCACAGGATCGTCGCGGGACTCCCCTTCGACCTGCCGGTCCACCCGTTCGGGGTGGGACACCTGCTCCGTCTGGTGAAAGCGCGGCGCCCCGAGGTGGTGCACGTGCACACCGGCGCGGTCTCGCCGTTCGCCTGGATGGGCGTGCGGGCGGCGACGCGGGCGGGGGTGCCCCTGGTCGTCACGGTGCACAGCATGTGGGACCCGGTCACCAGGGCGCTCTACCGAGGGCTGCGGCTGCTGTTCGGATGGCACCGCTGGGGACTGGTGGGCACCGCGGTGAGCGAGGCGGCCGCCCTGCCGATCCGCGCGGTGGCCGGTCCCGGCGTGCCGGTGCACGTGGTCTCCAACGGCCTGGACGTCTCCGGCTGGCGCACCGTACCCCCTGCAGTGGAGTCCGTTTCCATGGATTCCGTACGGTCCGACCCGGTGCATGTCGTCGCGGTGGGGCGGCTGGCGCCCCGCAAGCAGCCGGTCCGGCTGCTGCGGCTCCTGCGGGAGGCCCGTGCCCTGGTGCCTCGGGAGACGCCGATGCGGGCCACGATCGTCGGGGACGGCCCGGCCCGATCGCGGATGGAGCGCTATCTGAGGGCCAACGGGATGACCGGCTGGGTCTCGCTTCCCGGCCGCTACAGCCGCGACCAGATCCGCGAGCTGCTCGCCGCGACGGACGTGTTCGTCGCTCCCGCGCCCCGCGAGTCCTTCGGGCTGGCGGCGCTGGAGGCCAGGTCGGCGGGGGTGCCGGTGGTGGCGCGTGCGCAGAGCGGGGTGGCCGACTTCGTCCGGCAGGGCAAGGAGGGGTTGCTCGGGCGGAGCTTCGACGACCTGGTCGCGTCGGTGGCCAGACTGGTGCGCGACCGTGAGCTGCGCCAGGCGATCGCGGCGAACAACCGGGAGACCGAGCCCGTCCGCAGTTCCTGGCCCGCGGTGCTCGAAGGCTTCGAACGCTGCTACGAGCAGGCCCGCGCCCGCGGGGCCTGACGGGTCCGGCCCGGTGCGGGCGGGGGAGCACCCCGCCGCCTCGGGCCGGCGCTTCCCCGCCCCGGGCCCGCGCGGGTGGGGGCCGGGGCGGGGTGAAACGGGCGAGGCCCCTGCCGTGCGGTGGCAGGGGCCTCGGGAGATGTTCGGTACGGCCGCCGCGCCGCACTGCCCCCCGCAGGCGGAGCGGCGGCCGTACCGGGAGTGCCTCCTGTCGCCAGGAGGCACGGGTCCGGTTACGAACAGGCGGCGGCGAGCTTGGTGGTCGCCTCCTGCATCTTCGACCCGAATGACGTGACGGCCGTAGCGGCGGCCGTTGGGTCGTTCGGGTCGATCTTGATCGACTCGAACGACGTGGCCAGGTCGGTGAGCGCGGTGGCCACATCGCCGTCGGCCGTGCCGGCCAGCGCCTTGAGGTCGGCGGCGAGCTTGGCGGTGGCGTCGTTCAACTTGTTGACGTCACCGGCGCCCGCCGTGGCGGAGGTGGTGTAGTCCGTGAAGATCTTCGTCCAGGCGGCCTCGGTGCAGATCGCGTCGTTGCCGGACGAGCCGCCGCAAGCGGCGGTCATCGATATGAGAGCGGCTCCCGCGACGGCGACAGCGATACGGCGGGAGGAAAGGGCGCGGAACATTTCTGCCTTTCATTGCATTTCGTGACAGGTGAGACGGTAAGCATAGAGACTTGCGCGCCACTTTCACGGCGCTTACAGAAGTGACTCAAGTGACCTGGTGTGATTTCGCCCTCGCGGTGGGTAAGAGCGGGGTATGGCTGAGGTGATCGTCGAATCCGGTTCCGGTCAGCGCTCGCTCAAGCGGGTCATCGGGCGCAGGGTCCTGCTTCTGTTCGTGGTGGGCGACATCCTTGGCGCGGGGATCTACGCGCTGGTCGGGAAGGTCGCGGGCTATGTCGGGGGAGCCCTGTGGCTGCCCTTCCTCGTCGCCTTCCTGCTGGCGGCACTGACGGCGACCGCCTACGCCGAACTCGTCGGTAAATATCCGCAGGCCGCGGGTGCTGCGCTTTATGTGAACAAAGCGTTCAATATCCCCTTTGTCACTTTTATCGTGGCGTTCGCGGTGATGATGAGCGGGATCACCTCGGCGAGTGCCGCCGCACGGGCCTTCGGCGGCAACTACCTCGCGGAGTTCGTCACGCTGCCGGTCGTCGTCGGCGCGTTCATCTTCCTCGGCCTGGTCACCCTGGTGAACTTCGCCGGCATCTCCGAGTCCATCAAGGTCAACGTGGTGCTGACGATCATCGAGGCGTTCGGCCTGCTGGTCATCATCGCGATCGGGATCTACGCCCTGCTGTCCGGTGACGGCGAGCCGTCCCGGGCCCTGGAGTTCCACCCGGTCAACGGCGCCTTCCTCGGCGTTCTGGGAGGCACGGCACTCGCCTTCTACGCGCTGCTCGGTTTCGAGGACTCGGTCAACCTCGCCGAGGAGGCCAAGAACCCGCAGCGGGACTTTCCCAGGGCGCTCTTCGGCGGCCTGGCCGCCGCGGCGATCATCTACCTGGGGGTCGCGTTCACGGCGACCATGCTGGTCGACACCAGGACGTTGACCACCTCGTCCGGCCCGTTGCTCGAAGTGGTCAAGGTCGCCGGACTGGCGTTCCCGCCCAAGTTGTTCGCTCTGATCGCGCTGCTCGCGGTGGGCAACACCGCGTTGATCAACATGCTCATGGCCTCGCGCCTGGTCTACGGCATGGCGCGGGAGGGGATCGTGCCGCGAATCTTCGCGTCGGTCCACTCGACGAGATCCACCCCGTGGGTGGCCATCGTCTTCACCGTGGGGGTCGCGGCGGTGCTGGTCGCCACCGGCGACGTGGGCAACCTGGCCGACACCACGGTGCTTCTACTGCTCTGCGTCTTCATGATCGTCAATATGGCCGTGCTGGTCTTGCGCAGGGAGCGCGTGGACCACGAGCACTTCCGGGCGCCGAGCTGGATGCCCGCCCTGGGGGCGCTGGTCTGTCTCGTCCTGGCGCTGCCGGTCACCGGCAGGGGGGCGGACGTCTACATCCGAGCGGGGGTCCTGCTCGCGATCGGGATGATCCTCTGGTTCGTCAACCGGCTCTTCCTGTCAGAAGGGCAGCGCTCGTCCTGAGGGGGTGCGGAGGTCGAGGGGGGCGGGTTTCCGGGGTGGCCGAGGCTTTTGGAGGATTAAGACCTTTTTCATGTCGTACTCCCTCCTTGTTGGAGTTTGAGAGAGACTACGCCAGCTGACTGACTTTTTTCGCGGATTTTTTCGCCGAGCGCGGACCGCTCGGGGGTGGAGGTATCGTCCCCGGGGTCCCGGCTGTGTCGTTGGTGGCGTTTGAGGGGTTGGGGGCGCTATGTCCGCAGAGTACGGAGGGTATGTTTCCGGCAGGGACCCCGTCTGTTCCAAGCCGGAGACCTTGTGGCCGTGCGGGGAGGCTCAGCGGCGGAGCACGAAGGCCCTCTCGTCGTCGCCGATGCCGACCGAGCCCACCGCCCACAGCGTGCCGGTGCCCGGCACCCGGACCAGACCGGTGTCGCCGACGTCGTCGGTCTCGTCGTACTGCTGGGTGGCGGTGTAGGCGCGGAACAGCGGACCGTGCTCGGGTGACCAGGCGGTGCCGTCGAAGTGCCGGATGAGCACCTGCCCCGGGTGGTCGGCGTCGACGCCGCCGATCCACAGGTCGCCGGGTCCGAGTTCCCTGTATCACCACCGGTGGGCCGTGCCCGCCAGGATTGGAACCGCCTGTTCGGGGGCACCTGGCACATAGTCAGGAGGGGATACCGATGTCGAGGGGCGAAGGCGGTGCGGGATTCCAGATCCGAACCGACAGGCACCGTCACTTCACAACCCTGTACGCGGCGGGGGCGCTGGACTACGGGTCCTCACCCCTGTTGAGGGAGCAGGCCGACGTCGCCCTGCGGGCGACCGATCACCCGCGCCTGGTGATCGACCTCACCGAGGTCACCTTCTGTGACTCCACCGGGTACGGCGTACTGATGTACGCCCTCACCCGCGTCCGCCGTCTGACGGGCTCGCTCGTCCTCGTCGGCCTCTCCGCCGCGATGAGGAACCGGCTGAGCCGCCTCGGAGTAGCAGAGCTGTTCGACACCCGCCGTACGGTTGAGGAGGCGATGAAGGTGTTCCCCGGAACGATGTGAACGACCGGTGAGGCCGGCGTGCTCCGTGGCCCACCGGGGTGGTTCACACCGTATGAGACAGTTGTGTTGCTTGGGACAAGGTAGGTCAGAAGGTTGGTCATGTTCGTGGGAAATGAGGCGGAGCCTGCTTTCACCGCCACCTCGGGGTTGCACGGCACCGCGCTCGTCGTGCGGGCGAGTGGGGAGCTCGATCACTACCACACGCCGGTGCTGCGGGAGGAGATGGGAAGGGCGTGGAGTGCCCTGCCCTCGCAGCTTCTCATCCTCGACCTGTCGGCCCTGACCTTCTGTGACTCCTCGGGGATCGGCGAGTTGCTCCAGGTTCGCCACCACGGCCTGAGCGAGGGAGTGCGGGTCATCCTCACCGGAGTTCAGGGCAACCTCGCCCGGCGGCTCAACCTGGCCGGTCTGACCCAGGTGTTCGAGATGTTCCCTTCCGTGGCCGAGGCGCTGGAAGCGGCCTGAGGCGAGGTTCCGCACGACGCGCGACCACCGTGCGAGATCAAACGGTGCCCTCGCCGACAAAGGTCTCGAAGAGCCGCTCGCGATCGATCGCGGTCGTGATGAACGTCTGGCTGCCGGCGGCCGGCCGCGCGCCCCACGCGCCGCCCTCCTCCCGGACCATCTCGACCTCCGCCCAGCCGGCGATGGCGTGGTCGATGGCCACGCAGGCCGCGGTGGGGTCGTGCAGCAGCTTTCCCCCCGGCTTCTTGCGCAGGTAGTGCTCCATGCCCGAGAACACCAGGGCGAGTCCGGCCGCGCGGTCCCGGTACGGCCGCAGCCGCTCGTGGAACTCCCGGTCGTAGCGAACTCCGTGGGTGACGTTCTTGGACACCAGTTCGCGCCGGGCGATCCGGTCACCGGACGACAGCGCGAGCCGGGCCGCCTCGGGGGCGCCGTTGAAATTGAACGTCGGGCACGCGGTACGGCCGTCGAACTTCGGCAGCCGGTGCTCGGGCGGCACGATGTTGTCACCGGCGAACCCGCCCTGGGCCACCCACCGGCTCAGCCTCACCCCCGCCTGCTCGTCGAGGAACCGCCGGAGGTTGTGCAGCGGCCCGCCGGTGAGAAGCGTGGCCCGGGGGTGGCGCTCCAGGGTCCGGGCGATCAGGGCGCCGGGCGGGGCGTCCGGCAGAGCCGGCACGGGAGCGCCGAGCCAGCGGTGATGGAAGGCGGACACATGGTCCTTGCCGGTGCCGGGATCACTGGCGCCCACCGGGACGTCGTCTCGGCCGACCAGTCTGAGCACGTGCCGGACCAGCCCTACCTGGGCCGCTGACCCGGGGGTGACGGTGACGGCGCGCAGTCGTACCGCCGGATGGGTCGCGACCAGGCACAGGGTCAGCACATCGTCGGGATCCTGGGTCTCCAGATCGAGCAGTAGATCCAGCATCGCGTCTCGTGACCTTCCCCGCGCCATGGTGAAGAGCATTGAATGTTCGTTGACCATACGAAGTCAGTGCAGAACGAAGCCAGCCATTTATCGCGTTCGCGCTTCAGAACATTCGGAATTCCTGGCGCGTCCAACCGGTCGGCGACTCACAGCGACGGAGTGATCGGATGGGCGCGTTAACAGCGAGAGATCCACAGCGAATCGGGCAGTACTGGCTGGCCGGACGGCTCGGCGAGGGGGGTCAGGGTGTCGTCTATGAAGCCTATGACGAACAGGGCGCACGGGTCGCGCTCAAGGTGCTGCACGCCTCCAACGATCCCGGGTTGCGGGACCGCTTCCAGCGCGAAGTCACCGCGGCTCAGCGGGTGGCGTCTTTCTGTACGGCTCGCGTGCTCGATGCCGATGCGAACGGGGACAAGCCATACATCGTCAGCGAGTACATCGAGGGGGCGAGCCTGCGCCAGGTGGTGCGGAGCGGACGCCGGTTCACAGGAGACGATCTGCACCGGCTGGCCACCGCGATCGCCACAGCACTCACCGCTGTGCACGATGCCGGGGTCGTTCACCGGGACCTGAAGCCGGACAACGTGCTACTGGCGGCTGACGGGCCGCGGGTCATCGACTTCGGCATAGCGCGGACCGAGGAGATGTCGCTGAGCTCGGCCGGAGTGGTCGCGGGCACGCCGCCGTACATAGCCCCGGAGGTGTTCACCGGAAGGCATGCCGAGGCGGCGGCGGATGTTTTCGCCTGGGGTGCCATCATGCTGTTCGCCGTCACCGGTCAGGACGCCTTCCGGGCCGAAAGCCTGGGCGCGACGATGCATCGGGTGCTGTCGCTGGAGCCGGATCTGAGTGCGTTGCCGGCTTCGATGAGGGCCTTGGTGGCCGCGGCACTGGCGAAGGATCCCGACGCACGGCCGTCGGCGCGGGAGTTGCTGCTGGCGTTGGTGAGCGGCAGCGGAGCCGGTGCCGCTGGGCTGCTCAGCGCGGGCAGTGCGCGGGCGCGTGGGATCCGAGCACCCGAGGGGGCGGATCCGGGGCTTGGCATGTTGGCCGAACAGGCGTACAAGGCGTTGAGCAGCGCCGAGCGGGAGCTGGTGCCAGATGTCTTCCTGCGGCTGGTGGTCATCGGCGAGGACAACGTGGAGACCGCCCGCCCGGCATCGACGGCCGACCTGCTGCAGGAGCGGCCAGAGCCAGAGCGAGCCGCGGTCCAACGCATCCTGGAGACGTTCTCCTACCTGATCTCCACTCGCGAAGAGGAGATCAGCCTGTTGCGTCCGGCGGTGTTACGCGCCTGGCCGCGGCTGCGCCGATGGGTGGATGCCGATCGGGACGGACTGGCGATCCTGGACGGGCTGACCACCGCGGCCCGACACTGGGAAGAGCACGAACGCAAAGACGGGGACCTGCTTCGCGGCAATCGCCTGGAGACCGTCCAGCGATGGGCGGCCGCCGGTCGTCGCCAGCTGACGCTGACCCGGCTGGAACGCACTTTTCTTGAGGCCAGTACCCGCGCCGTGACCCGTGGCGTCAGGCAACGCCGTCTGGCTGTGATCAGCCTGGTGATTCTGCTGATCGGGGCATTGGCGGGAGCTGGTGCCGCTGTCAACGCGGCCAACAACGCCGACGTTCAGCGGTCGATAGCCGAGGGGGAGCGGACCAAGGCGGAGAAGCAGGCCAGGGTGGCTCTGTCTCGCCAACTTGCGCTGCAGAGCGCAGAACTCAGAACAGCCGATCCCAAGATAGCCCAATTGCTTGCTGTCACATCACGGCATTTTGCTCCCACTCCCGAAGCCCGCCACATCATGCTCGACATTCTCGCCGACCCGGCACGAGAAGAACTGGTCGGCCACACCAATTCCGTGAACGCGGTGGCTTTCAGTCCCGATGGGACCGTTCTCGCCACCGCGAGTGACGACGGGACCGCTCGGCTGTGGGACGTGGCCACTCGTCGGCAGGTCGGTCAGCCTCTCACCGGCCACACCGACATCGTACGTGCGGTGGCTTTCAGTCCTGATGGGACCGTTCTCGCCACCGGTGGCCTGGATAAGACCGTCCGGCTGTGGAATGTGGCCACTGGCAGGCAGGTCGGGTCTCTCACCGGTCACACCGAAGGCGTGAACGTGGTGGCTTTCAGTCCTGATGGGACCGTTCTCGCCACCGGCGGCTTGGACAAGACCGTCCGGCTGTGGGACGTGGCCACTGGCAGGCAGGTCGGTCGGTCTCTCACCGGTCACAACAATTCCGTGAACGCGGTGGCTTTCAGTCCCGATGGGACTGTTCTCGCCACCGGTGGCTTGGATAAGACCGTCCGGCTGTGGGACGTGGCCACTCGCCGGCAGGTCGGCCGCCCCCTCACCGGTCACACCGATTTCGTGAACGCGGTGGCTTTCAGTCCCGACGGGACCGTTCTCGCCACCGCGAGCGACGACAGGACCGCTCGGCTCTGGGACGCGGCCACTGGCAGGCAGGTCGGTCAGCCTCTCACCGGCCACACCAGGACTGTGCACGCTGTGGCCTTCGGCCCCGGCGGAAGCATCCTCGCCACGGTGAGCGACGATGACACCGCCCGCCTGTGGGACGTGGCCACCGGCGAGCAGCTCGGCCAGCCCCTCAGCGGCCACACCGATTCCGCGAACGCCGCGGTGGCCTTCAGCCCCAACGGTGCGACCCTCGCCACCACAGGTCGCGGCGAGACCGTCTGGCTCTGGGATGTGGCCACCCACCGCCAGATCGGCCGGTCTTTTACCGGCCCCGACTTCGCACGTGCGGTGGCTTTCAGTCCCGACGGCACGACTCTGGCCATCTCAAGGGACGACAAGAGTGCTGTCCGGCTCTGGGACAGGGAGACTCACCGCCAGATCGGCCGACCCCTCACCGGCCACACCGAATTCGTGAGCGCGATGGCGTTCAGCCCCGACGGCGCGACTCTGGTCACCGCAAGCGACGACAAGAGCGTCCGAATCTGGGACGGGGACACTCACCGCCAGGTCGGCGAACTCTCCATCGGTCCCGGCTTCGTGAGCGCGGTGGCCTTCAGCCCCAACGGTGCGACCCTCGCCGCCGCGGGTGACGACAACGCCGTCCGGCTGTGGGATGTGGCCACCCGTAAGCAGGTCGGTCAACCCCTCACCGGTCACACCAGAACCGTGAACGCGACGGTTTTCAGCTCCGATGGCACAACTCTGGCAACCGTCGGTAACGACAACACCATCCGCCTCTGGAGCGGAGTCACTCACCGCCAGATCGGCCAACCGCTTGCCGGCCGTAACTTCGCAGCGCTCACACTGGCCTTGAGCCCTCGCGGTACGACCCTCGCCACCGCGGGTGACGACAACGCCGTCCGGCTGTGGGACGTGGCCACCCGTAAGCAGGTCGGTCAGCCTCTCACCGGTCACACCGACGTCGTACGCGCGGTGGCCTTCAGCCCCGACGGGACCGTTCTCGCTACCGCGGGTGACGACGGGACCGTCCGCCTGTGGGACGTGGCCACTCGCCGACAGATCGGCCAACCCCTCACCGGCCACACCGACATCGTGAACGCTGTGGTCTTCAGTCCCGACGGGACCGTTCTCGCCACCACAGGCGTGGACAAGACCGTCCGGCTCTGGGAGGTGGCAACGCCCGCCGACCCGTTCTCCTCTCTGTGCGCCATCGCCGGGCGATCCCTCACTGCCGAGGAATGGGCGCAATATCTTCCAGAGGTGTCGTATGAAAATGTCTGCTAGCTCGAATGTCGCAGTGGTCGAAGCGTTCTGGAGCGTTTCACCGCCGCCGTATGGTCGGGCGGTTGATGGTCGAACCGAGTCTGGACACCTGGCGTGGGACCGTGCTTCCCGAGCATCTGATCGGCAAGCTGGACTTCACCGATCCCTACGCGGATGTGGTGGCGCACACGCTGTGAACGCCGATCGTGCCGCGTCCCTCGGCACCGGACCCCTGAGCGGCCGATGCCCTCGGGGACGCGGTTGTCCGTACGCTGGACGAGGCCACCGTGTCGCCGCGGTCCCGGCAGGAGTCGGAGGCGATCATCTACGCTCCGAGTGTGATCCACCGAGGGGGAGAGGGGGCTTCCATGGCCGAGGAACCGTCGAGGCTGGCCGGCCTGCTATACGAGATCGGGCTGCTCAAGCGCTACAGGCGCACGGGCTGGCTGGTCGCGGGAGTACGGGACCCGGAAAGCATCGCCGACCACTCCTTCCGGACGGCGATCATCGCAAGCGTGATCACCGCGTTGGAAGGCGGCAACCCCGAGCGCGCGGCCTTCATGAGCCTGTTCCACGACACGCAGGAGACGCGGGTCACCGACATTCCCTACCTCGCCAAGCCCTACCTGAAGGCGGCACAGAACGAGGATGTCACCGCCGACCAGGTGCGCGGTCTCCCCGGGCCCGTGGCGGAGATGGTGAGCGGCGCGGTCGGTGAGTACGAGGAGAAGACCAGCCTCGAAGCCGTCTGCGCCCGCGACGCGGACAAGCTGGAGTGCCTGATCCAGGCGATCGAGTACCGCGAGCAGGGGCATCAGAACGTGCAGCCGTGGATCGACAGCTCTCTCGCCGCGCTGAAGACGCCGTCCGCCAAACGCCTCGCGGACGAAGCACTCAGCACGGGGTCGCTGGAGTGGGTGACACGCGTGCTCAACGGGGAGCGGGACATCTGACGCTCGCCGGCCGACCTCGGGCGGGGACCTTGAGGAAGAGCGAGGCGGGTGCGTCCTGCGGAGCACGGACCTTCCCCCGGCCCGAAGGCCGGGGGAAGGTCCGTGCGGGAGCGCCCGTCTGCCAGGGCGCGCGTCCTGCCTGAGACCGGCCTGCCGCCGCGGCTCCGTGCACCGGCTCGCCGGCCGGTCGGGTCGCCCGCCGCCGCGTCCTGGACATCTACTCGGAACTCGCGCTCGCCGGTCCGCTGGAACGGATTCCGGCGCCGGACAGCCGGCGGTTGAAGGAGCTTCCGATCAGGAGCGACGGCCGCGCCGCCGGTCAACTCCTCCCGACGAAGAAGGCGGGGGTTCGCCGGTGCCAGGGCATGACCTGTTCCAGCTGGGAGGAGATCTGGAACAGCAGGTCCTCGCGGCCGTACGGGGCGATGAGCTGGACGCCGATCGGCAACCCGTTCTCGCTCTGGCAGAGTGGCAGGCTGATCGCCGGGTGGCCGGAGGCGTTGAAGACCATCGTGAACGGCCCGTAGTCGAACAGCGAGTCCAGCCACGTGGCGAAAGTGTGACCGGGGTCGTTGTAGCGCAGGGTGCCGTGGGGCGCGGGCAGGCGTCCCAGCGTCGGGGTGATCAGCAGGTCGTGCCCGGTGAGGAACATGGCCACCGATCGGGTCACTCGGTTCTGCGCGTCGAAGGCGTTCATCATGTCCATCGCCGTGTATGCGCCGGCCACTCGTATCAACTGCCGGGAGACCGCCTCCAAGTGGTCGGGGTCGGGTTGCCGGGGCGCTCGCAGCAACATCGAGGCGATCGCGACGCCTTCGGCCATCGCGCTCGCCAGCACATCGTCCCAGTCGAGCTCGGGACGGCCGAAGGTGACAGCATGGCCCAGCCGTTCCAGCATGTGCCCGACCTGGACGGCCGCCGCGGCCACCTCGCCGTCCACTTCCGCCCCCGACCAGGCCTCGGTGGTCACCGCCACCCGCAGTGAGCCGGGGTCAACGCCCAACTCGCCGGCGTACCGGCCGCTCGGGGGAGGCGCGGTGTACTTGTCGCCGACGCCAGGCCCGTGTACGGCGTCAAGCAGGTGGGCGGCGTCGCGGACGGTGCGGGTGAGCCCGAACTCGTACGCCATGCCGAGCATCGGCTCGCCCATGCCGGGACCGCACGGGACCCGGCCCCGGCTCGGCTTGAGCCCGACCAGCCCGCAGCAGGACGCGGGAACCCGGATGGACCCGGCGCCGTCGCTGGCATGCGCGAGCGGGACGGCACCGGCCGCGACCAGGGCTGCGGCGCCGCCGCTCGATCCGCCGACGCCGCGATCACGATCCCAGGGGTTGCGGGTGGGCCCGTACCTGAGGGATTCGGTGGAGAAGCTGAGCACCATCTCCGGCACGGTGGTGAGGCCGAGCGTGACCAGCCCGGCGGCCCTGAAGCGGGTCATCAGGTCGGTGTCGCGCTGGGCGGGGATGCCCGGCAGTGCCCGGCTGCCGAGGAAGAACGGCACGCCCTCGGCCACCGGTCCGTGGTCTTTGATCAGGAACGGCACCCCGGCCAGGGGGCCGTCCACAACGTGGCCGAGCGCGGGATCGAACGGGGGGAGCGCCAGCCCGTTCAGCTCGGCGTCCGCGATCGCGATGGCCTCTCGGGCGACGGCTTCGACCTCTGTGGCGGTGACCTCGCCCGCCTTGATCAGGTCACGGAGGCCGATGGCGTCAAAGCTCGCGTATTCGTGAATTTGCATGATGAGTCCTTGGTTTCGCACATCGATGACTGGGGGGTGGTCGGCGACCATCCCCTTGGCGGAATCGATGTGCTACTACGCTCGGAACATCAGGTTCATCGTGGCAGCCGCCGGCCCGGCGGTCGAACGAATTCACGGGCCCGGCAGGCCGACGGCGTTGCCGTCCGGTCGCCGTTCTCGGAAGTGCTGAGCCGGCCGTACGTTGCGCACTGGGCCCCGTTCTCGGAAGTCCTCGCCTCGAAAGGCTGTGGACCGACCTGCTCAACGCGTTGCGGTTCGGTCAGGACGACGCGGCCATGTTGAAGATCTCGAAGATGCTCTACGGGTACCGGGGGATCGTCCGAGGGCCTTCGTGCGATCTCGCCGGCCGAGGGGGTCAGGCGGCGACCTGTTCCCGGTGGAGCCGGGCGCTGCCGACGCGGCCCTCGCGCTCGCGGAGGATGGTGCGGAGCACCCGAAGGCCGTCGCGGACGGCGTGCAGGTTGCTGGCGCCGTGGATCCGGCTGCGCTCGTGGCTGGGGACCTCGCGGATGACGAGTCCGGCCTGGGCGGCGCGGATGTTCATCAGCGTCTCGATCTCGAAGCCGTCGCAGTCGAGGTCGAGCACGTCCAGGTGGCGGGCCCAGAAGGCGTTGTAGCCGTAGCACAGGTCGGTGTAGCGGGTGCCGTACAGCCGGTTGGTCATCTTGGTCAGCACCGTGTTGCCGAGCGAGCGGATCGGGCTGATGTCGTCGGATCCTCCGCCGGGGGCGCAGCGCGAGCCCTTGGCGAAGTCGGCGCCCTCGACCAGCGCGGTCACGAAGGCGTGGATCTCCTTGCCGTCGGTCGATCCGTCGGCGTCGATCATGACGATGATGTCACCGGTCGCGGCGGCGAAACCCTCGGTGAGAGCGTTGCCCTTGCCTTTGCCGGTCTGCCTGACGACACGCAGTCCGGGCCGGAGGGCCTTGGCCACGGCCACCGTGTCGTCGATGGAGTTGCCGTCGACCAGGATCACCTCGTCGATCCAGGACGGCAGGGTCGCGAAGACGTGGGGGAGGTTCTCAGCCTCGTTCATAGCGGGAACGACCACACTGACACTGAAGGCGAAAGGGGCGCTGTTCATGCGTATAAGGTCTACCGAACCGCCTGCAGAACGCTTGAAAGCCCCTTGCAAGCCCGTCCGGGGCGGAAGGCCGGTCGCCCCGACCTCCCCCTGAGGGAACGGGGAAGGTCTCTTTGCCGACGGTCAGAAAGGGAGCGTACGACCAGAGGGACTGCGCAGGTCGAGCGGTACCGGCCTGCGGGGGGGACGGGGGCGTTGCACGACCAGGATCCTTTTCACGATGCCGCTCCATTCTGGGCTGGATCACCGGGTGTTACCCATGTCAGCCCCAAGAATCACCTATCTCCGTATCACATGAAGAACACTGGCCACACGCTCCGCGGCCGTGGCGACGTCCTCCGCGTGGCCGATGCGACCGGCCCAGGACAACCAGAACCACCACTCGCCGTCGTCCTCATGGGCGGCCAGTACGTCCTCGCTCCTGGCGGGGGCCATCGGGTTGATCACATGGAGCCTTGGATAAAGCCCCGCTGCCGACCTCAGGCGTACCTGGAAGGCGTGTGCCTCCAACTGGGCTGCCAGCCGACGCAGGTGGTCGACGGCCTCGCCGCGTTCTGCCATCATCCGGATCACTCCTGGCGGACACTCGTGACTTGCCTCTTTGCAGAGTGCGGTTTCGTGGCACTTGAGGCAATCGGTCCTTCCGCAAACCCCCTCGGGATCAGTGGAATAGACCGGAAAGTCATGGATGTTCCGTGGAGAAACCGCGAATAAAGGGAATCCGGTGCACGGACGCGTTTACGCTGTGGTGCGCCCTTGTTAATGTTGTGTAAACAGCGACCGGGAGAGGGACGCCGTGGCCCGAGGTGAGCACTCGCCCGCATGTGCGCGACGCTGGCGCGAGCAGGCGGCGTCCAGGCAGTGGACCCACTGGCAGACCGCGCAGGCCATCCACGGCTGCTGCGGGGTGAGCCTGCTCAAGGCACACCGCCTGGCCAGGGGATGGTCGGCCAGGCAGTCCGTTCAGGAGCTGGAGGAGCTCTGTGAGCGCCAGGACCTGGGCGAGGCGCGGGCCAGCATCGACCTGCTCAACGCCTGGGAGAACAACCGGGCCAGACCGCGCCCGCAGACCATCGATCTGCTGGCCCGACTGTACCGCGCGAACGCCGTCAGGTTGGGCCTGGCCGGAGATTACTGCGAGGACGGCGGAGGCGCCAAGGTCGTGGTCGTCTCCGGCGGCGAGGGACGCTCGCCCTACCAGGCCGAGGAGCGGGAACGGTCCGAAGACGACATCGAGCGACGGGCGCTGTTCCACCACGCTCTGCTCGGCTCGCGGTCCGTGATGACGGGCCGGCTACTGGCCGAGGTGGAGCGGACCCGTCAGGACCTGGACCGTACGCTCGCCATCTCCACCGTCTCCGAGGAGCAGCTCGACCGGCTCGACGAGCAGGTGCTGCGTTACCGGCGCGAGTACATCAGCAGCGCGCCGGTGCCGATGCTCTACCGGCTCATGCTGGAGCTGTCGGACGTCAGGACGCTCTCCCTGACCCGTCAGCCCGCGATGGCCCAGCGCCGCCTGCTCAACGCCACGGTCATGCTGGCGCTGCTGTCGGCCGACGCGCTGATGAAGCTCGGCGACACCCGCCAGGCCCACGCCTGGTACGGCACCGCGCGCAACGCCTCCGACGACATGGGTGACGTGCGGTTGCGCGCCCTCGTCCGGGCACAGCAGGCGATGCTGCCGTACTACTACGGAGACCTGGCCGAGACCGTGCGGCTGGCGCGCGAGGCCAGGATGCTCGCGGGGAGCGCGCCCAGTTCCCCGGCGGCGCTCGGCGCGGCGGCCGAGGCGCGGGCACTGGCCCGGATGGGCGAGCACAAGGCGGCCAGGGTCGCGCTGGCCGAGGCGGAGCGGATCTTCGCCAGGATGCCTCCCGAGGGCCACGACCACCTGGCCTTCCGCTTCTCCGAGCGGCGGCTGCAGTTCTACCGGATCGGCACCCTGATCGAGCTGGGGGAGGATGTCGACTGGAAGCCGGGGCCCACCAGCCCTTCGGAACCGTACGCCATCGACCCGGTGCTGATCCTGCTCGACCAGGCGGCGCACCTGGTCCGCGACGGCAAGATCGACGACGCCTGCCATCTGGCGGAGAAGGCACTGCTTCAGGTCCCGCAGGAGCACCGCACCTCCATCGTGCTCAACCGCGCGAGGGCGCTGCTGTCGGAGGTGCCGCAGACCAGGCACAGGGCGGCGGCGGTGCGCCGCCTGAACGACCTGGTCACCGGCGCGGCTCCGGTCAGCTGATGGGGTCGCTCGCCGAGGAGGCCTTCACCGTCCTGCGGGAGGTCTGCGAGGATCTCGGCATCGATCACCGGGACGCGGAGTTGCTGCGGGTGCGCAGCAACGCCGTCTTCAAGCTGCGTAGCGAGATCGTGGTCAGGATCGCCACCGCGCCCAACGCGCTGACCCGGCTGCCGCTGGTTCTCGCGGTGGCCCGCTGGCTCGCCGAGCAGGGGTTCCCCGCGGTGCGCCCGGCCGATGAGATCTCCGAGCAGCCCGTGGTGCACGAGGGCAGGGTCGTCACGTTCTGGCACTACGTGCCGGCCAGCGGCCGCCCCACCACCACGGAGCTGGGTGAGATCCTGCGCAGCCTGCACCTGCTGCCGGTGCCGCCGATGGCTCTGCGGCGGTTCGTCGACCCGCTGTGCGAGGTGCGCCGCGCCGTGGACCGCTCCGAAGAGCTCACCCCCTGCCAGCGGGCCTGGCTGCGCGACCGCATCGCGGAGCTGACGGAGCGCTGGCTGGACCTCGGCGTGGACGACGAGCCCGTGCTGCTGCACGGTGACGCCTGGATCGACAACCTGCTGCGTTGCACGGACGGCCATGTGGTGCTCTGCGACTGGGACGGCGTCGCGGTCGGCCCCCGTGAGTGGGACCTGGTCCACACCTACCACGGCCAGCGGCGCTTCGGACTGACCGCCGCCGACGTGGACGCGTTCGCCGACGCGTACGGCAGCGATCTGCGTTCCTGGCCGGGATACTCCACTCTCATGGAGGTCAGGGACATCTACGCGGTGGGCATCCACATCCGCAACGCCGCCGCGGACCCCTTCTCCCGGCGCGAGTTGCCTCGCAGGCTCGATTCCCTCACCCGAGGTGAACAACATGCTCGCTGGTACATGGCGGAACCCGCTAGTGTCTCTCAATAAAGATCTTCAAGCGGGGACAGAGCATGCCAAAGGTCACGCTTCGTAATACTTTTCATGTCCGTAACACTCCGGAGGCGCTCCGTGCCCACCTGAGCCAGCCGCAGAGCTACATTGGGCTCTCGCCCATGGTGGTCGCGGTCAAGGACATCGAGCAGGGGGAGGCCGAGACCCGCTACACCTCGGTGGAACGCTTCAAGTTCCTCGGCGTCGTCAAGTACGACAACATGATCAAGGTGACGTTGCGGAACACGCCGCGGACCGTCGAGGGCGAGGTCGACAGTCCCGGCGGGGTGCGTCTGGAGTACCGGTTCACTCTCAGCGAGAAGGACGGGGGAACCGAGGTTGAAGACATCCTCGTGGTGCACGCCTGGGTCAGGCCGATGCTGGGCTACGCCGCGAAGAAGGCTCGCGAGGTGCAGCTCGCCCGCGCCGGGATCCTGGCCGCCCGCCTGGGTTCCGCCTCCTAGGCCTCGGCGGCCGAAGCGGGACGCGTGAGAGCGCCCACGGTCACCGGGAAGGTGATGGCGATCCTCGGCGCGTTCCTGCCGGGAGACGTGAGGCTGACGCTCACCGAGATCTGCCGCCGGGCCGAGCTGCCTCCCGCCACCGGCCACCGGCTGGTCGGGGAGCTGGTGGCGGGCGGCTTCGTGGAGCGGCTCCCCGACGGCTCCTACCGGGTCGGGATGCTCCTGTGGCAGATCGGTGCCCAGGCGGCGGAACCGCGGGAGCTGCGTGAGCTCGCCCTGCCGTACATGGAGGACCTCTACGCCGCGACCCGCGAGAACGTGCAGCTCGCGGTGCTCCGCGGCGACCGGGCGCTGTACGTGGAGCGACTGCGCGGGCCCACCTCCGTGCCGATCGTCTCGCGGGTGGCCGGAGGGCTGCCGCTGCACGCGACCGGGGTCGGCAAGGTCCTGCTGGCCTTCGCGGACCCGGAGACGGTGGAGCGGGTGCTCGCCGGGGAGCTCACCCCGCACGCGCCCAACACGGTGGTGGACCCCACGCGGCTCCGTACCGAGCTGGAGGAGGTCCGCCGGACCGGGGTCGCCTGCACGCAGGAGGAGATGTCGGTGGGCACCTGCTCGGTCGCGGTGCCGGTACGGGGGGCGGGCGGCCGGGTGGTGGCGGCGCTGTCACTGGTGGCCTGGCGGCACAGCGCCGACCCGCGCCGGCTGGCATCCGCCGTGCGGACCGCGGCCGGGGCGCTCTCCCGAGATCTCGCCGCCCTCCAGCGCTGAAAGATTTCCGCTGAACGGAAGAGTGACGCGTGCGGGGGTGGACGGTGCGGAATGCTCGACGCATGCGAACTCAGGTCGGGATCATCGGAGCGGGCCCCGCCGGGCTGCTCCTCTCCCATCTGCTCCACCTGCGGGGCATCGACTCGGTGGTCCTTGAGGCACGGAGCAGGCACTACATCGAGCAGCGGGTGCGGGCCGGGGTGCTGGAGCAGGGCACGGTGGACGTGCTCAGCGAGGCGGGCGTCGGCGACCGGATGCGCGCCGAGGGGCTGCCGCACCACGGCATCGAGCTGCGGTACGGCGGGGCCGGGCACCGCATACCCTTCGAGGAGCTCGTTCCCGGCCGGGCCATCACCGTCTACGGCCAGCAGGAGGTCGTCAAGGACCTGGTCGCCCGCAGACTGGCCGACGGAGGGAAGATTCTCTTCGACGTCCCGGACGTCGCCCTGCACTCGTTGGAGAGGAACCCCTACCTCACCTTCCAGGGGGAACGCCTCGACTGTGACGTCATCGCCGGGTGCGACGGCTTCCACGGCGTCTCGCGGCGGTCGATCCCCGAGGGTGTCCTGACGGTCTTCCAACGGGACTATCCCTTCGCCTGGCTCGGCATCCTCGCGCGGGTCCCTCCGTCGGCCAAGGAGCTGATCTACTCCCATACCGAGCGGGGCTTCGCGCTGCACAGCATGCGTTCTGAGGAGATCAGCCGCTTCTACCTCCAGGTTCCCCCGGACGCCTCGCTCGACGACTGGCCGGACGAGCGGATCTGGGCCGAGCTGCGGGCACGCCTGGAGACGGTCCCCGGGTTCACGCTGGCCGAGGGGCCGATCATCTCCAGGGACATGTCGGCGATGCGCTCGTTCGTCGCCGAGCCCATGCGCCACGGCAACCTCTACCTCGCCGGGGACGCCGCCCACATCGTGCCGCCCACCGGAGCCAAGGGGCTCAACCTGGCGGTCGCGGACGTCCGGCTGCTGACCGCGGCCCTGGCCGAGTTCTACGCGACGGGTTCCAGCGACCTGCTGGACGCCTACTCCGACAGCTGCCTGAAGCGGGTCTGGCGCGCCCAGCACTTCTCCTGGTGGATGACCACGCTGCTGCACACCTTCGACGCCGACGACCCCTACGGGCGGCGCCTGCAGACCTCACATCTCGACTACGTCACCTCCTCAGAGGCCGCCGCGACCACGCTCGCGGAGAACTACGTCGGCCTGCCCTTCGATTTCGGAGCCCGCCCGTGACCCGCACAGATCCGCACCCGCACCACCTCACCCCCGGCTATCTCAGCACCCTGCTCCGCGCCCCCTCGTACCCGCCGGTGCGACCCGCCCTCGATCCCGAGGCGGCGGAGCTGCTCGACCCGGTCTACGGCCACCGGCCGGTCGGGCCGCTGGACCACGACCTGACCAGGCAGCACGCGGGCGAGCCGATCGGCGAGCGCATCATCGTCACGGGCCGGGTCCTCGACAGCCGGGGCCGGGCGGTGCCGAACACGCTGCTGGAGGTCTGGCAGGCGAACGCCACCGGCAGGTACGCCCATCCGGTGGATCAGCACCCGGCCCCGCTCGATCCCAACTTCACCGGGTTCGGCCGCTGCCTGACCGACGCCGAGGGCCGCTACCGGTTCGTCACGATCAAGCCGGGGTCCTACCCCTGGCGTAACCACCCCAACGCCTGGCGCCCGGCGCACATCCACTTCTCGGTGTTCGGCACCGCCTTCAGCCAGCGTCTGATCACCCAGATGTACTTCCCCGGCGATCCGCTGTTCGCCTACGACCCGATCTTCCAGTCGGTCCCGGAGCCCAAGGACCGCGAACGGCTCATCTCCGCCTTCGACCTGGATGTCACCGAGCCCGAGTGGGCGCTCGGCTACCGCTGGGACGTCGTGCTGGGCGCGACCCCGTTTGAGGAGGAGTGATGTCGCAGACCCCGTCGCAGACCGTGGGCCCGTTCTTCGGGTACGCGCTGCCGTACGCCGAGGGGCCCCTCGTCGTGCCCAAGGACCATCCGGACGCGATCGAGCTGCGTGGCCGGGTGCTGGACGGTGCGGGTGAGCCGGTGGCCGACGCGCTGCTGGAGATCTGTCAGCCGGGGCTGTTCGGTCGTTGCGAGACCGGGGCCGACGGCTCCTACCGCTTCCGCACGGCCAGGCCCGACGGCTACATCCCCCTGCTGATCTTCGCGCGCGGCCTGCTCAAGCCGGTCTGGACCCGGGTCTATCTCAGCGCGGAGGCGCGGTTCCCCGCAGAGGTGGACCCGTCGCGCCGGAGCACGCTCGTCGCGACGCCGGAGGGGGAGCGGTCCCACCGGTTCGACGTCCGCCTCCAGGGTGACGGCGAGACGGTGTTCTTCGCCTACTGAGCTCAGCGTTCGCCGGGGCGGACCAGACCGTGCTCGTAGGCGTACCTGACCGCCTCGGCGCGGTCGCGCAGGGCGAGTTTGGCCAGCAGACGGTTGATGTGGGTGCCGACCGTGGACTCGGCGACGAAGAGGGTGGCGGCGATCTCCGAGTTGTTCAGGCCGCGGCCGATCAGGGTGAGGACCTCCCGCTCCCGCTGGGTGACGGTCGGCGGGAGGGGAGAGGTGCCCACATAGCCCGCCATGACCCGGGCGGTGACGGCGGGGTCCAGGGTGCCCAGGCCGCGCGCCGCCGTGCGGATCGCGGTGAACAGCTGCTCGGGCGGCGAGGTCTTGAGCAGGAAGCCGCTCACCCCCGTGCGCAGGGCCTCGTCGAGGTTCTCGTCGGTGTCGTACGTCGTCAGGATGAGGACCTTGGGCGGGTCCTGGTCGGCCAGGAGCTCGCGGGCCGCGGCGATGCCGGACATGCGGGGCATCGCGATGTCGAGCAGCACCAGGTCGGGCCCGAGACGCCTGGCTGTCTCCACGGCCTCGCGCCCGTCCGCGGCCTCGCCGATCACCCGGATGTCCGGCTGGGTGCCGATGATGAGCCGGAGCCCGCGGCGGATCATGGCCTGGTCGTCGGCCAGTACGACGGTGATGGTCATTCGGCTCTCCTTCACGGTCTCCCGCTCAACCGGCGGGTTCCTCCCCGGTGGCCCGCACCGCCAGCGGGAACGAGGCACTGACGCCGTAACCGCCGTCTCGCAGCGGCCCGGTGGCGAGCCGCCCGTGGAAGAGCGCGACCCGCTCCCGCATGCCGATCAGGCCGTGCCCGGCGCCCTGGGGGCCGGTGTGGCCGTTTCTGGGGCCGTCGTCGACGATCTCCAGGCTGAGCGTACGCGGCAGGTGGGAGACGGTGACCGTGACGCGTGCCGGGCCCGCGTGCTTGAGCGTGTTGGTCAGCGCCTCCTGGATGATCCGGTAGGCCGACAGCTCCAGCCCGGCCGGGAGCGGCCGGGCCTCGCCCTGCACGGTCAGCTCTACCTCCAGCCCGGCGGCGCGTACCTGCTCCACCAGGTCCTCCAGCCGGGCCAGGCTGGGCTGCGGGGCCAGCCCGTCCTCGCCGGAGTCGGTGCGCAGCAGGCCGAGCATGCGGCGGAGCTCCTCGACCGCCTCGCGGCCGGCCTCCTCCACCACGGTCAGCGTCTCGCGCTCGACCAACTGGTCGGGGCGGAGCATCAGCCTGGCCGCGCCGGCCTGCATGACCATGACGCTGACGCTGTGGGCGACCACGTCGTGCAGCTCGCGGGCGATCCGGGTGCGCTCCTCGGCCACGGCCTTGCGGGCGAGCAACTCGCCGCGTTCTCGCGCCTGGACCGCGACCTGCCGGTGCCGCCACACGGCGAAGCCCGTGCCGCCGGCGATCGAGGCCATCACCGCGGCCACCGCCATGTCCCCCGGGCCGAAGGGGTGGTCGACGGCCAGCATCATCGACCCGATGAAGAGTCCGGTGACCACGAGCCCGAACACGGTCTTGGGGTCTCGCGGGGAAGTCTCGCTGACCAGGGTGAACAGCAGGATGAGCTGGGTGTAGAACTGCCAGGCGGCGGCGAGGTCGCCGAAGTACGCGAAGCTCACCGCGCTCGCCAGCGAGTAGACGGTCAGGACCGTGAACGGGGCACGGCGCCGTACGAGCACCAGGGCCGCCGCGGCCATCACCGCGACCAGCCACAACGGGGACTGCTCGTGGTCGAAGGCCGACGTGCGCCCGCTGAGCTCCTCGGCGAGCCCGAACACGGCCATGACCGCCGCGATCAGCCAGTCGACGGCGGTGGGCGGGAAACGGCGGCTCATGACGCGGGGAGGAGGGGGGTGCGGCATGACGTGAGGCTAAGGGGCGGGAAGGGAGGTTGACATCCGTCTTCGGGGGGATTGCGGGTCAAGGCAGGCCTTGATGACGGTGAGGGGCACGGTACGTAGTTTTCGAGCCATGTTCACTCTTGCCAATCCTGACGCGTTCCGTCGCGGGGCCGCGGGCGTCAGCCTGATCCTCGCCCCCCTCTGCCTGCTGCTGGGCATGATCGTCGATCCCCTGGAGTTCGGAGTCGAGGACACCCTCGGCTATGCCGACAACCCCGGGGCCACCGGGGTCAGTGCGACGCTCCTGCACTACGCCTGGGTGCTCTGGGTGCCCGGCGTGATCGGCATGGTTCACCTCGTCCGGCGCAGAGGGGTCGTCCTCGCCCACCTGGCCGGGGTGGTCACCGTGCTCGGTCTGATCAACTTCTCCTCGCTGATGATCTCCGACTTCTTCGACATCGTGCTCTACCAGCAGCTCCCCGTGGAGACGGCGACGAAGATCCTGCAGGACGCCGCCCAGCCCGCGCTGATCGTCGCCTGGCAGATCCCGGGCATGGTCGGCTCCTTCCTCGGCCTGGTCCTGGTGGCCGTGGCGTACGCCCGCGCGGGGCGGGCCGGGTGGTGGTTCCCGGCCGGCGTGTTCGTCGGGCTGGTGGTCTGGCTGGTCGGCGCGCGGCTGTGGAACCCGCTGCTCGGCTACTCGGGCCCGCTTCTCCTGCTGGTCGTCTTCGGCGCCGTGGGCGTGGCGATGATCCGGATGAGCGACGAGGAGTGGAACCCGGCCCGCGCGCCGGTCGGTGCGTGACCGCTTCTCGACGGGCGGCGTGCCCGCGGGAAGCAGGCCTCACCCCGAGGGCGACCCTGATGAGGGCCGCCCTACCATCGCGGATCTTCGCGCAGGTCAGGGAGGTGGCGCGGGGACCGTCCCCGGGAGGACGGCACCATCTGGCCCCGAGATCCTTACGGGACCGTTCAGGGACGTCAGGGGGCTCTCTCCGATATTCCGGAATCTTGATCGTCGCCATCGTTGAGGCATGGGAAGTCAGGCGTTCACAGGATCTGCGATGATCTTTGGCGGTTACGCGGCGATCGGCGCCGGGGCGGCCACGATGCTCGGGCTGCACGTGGTCACCGGTCTCGACCCGGTGCACACGGTGATCAGCGAGTACGCGTTCGAGGCGGACGGCTGGTTGCTTCCCCTGTCGCTCACGCTCTTCGCCGCCGCCGCGACGATCATCGGGGCCATGCTGGCCCGGCGGGGCGAGGACCGCGCGGCGGCCCTGCTGGTCGGAATCTGGGGCCTGTGCATGTTGCTGATCGGCGCCTTCCCCACCGACGAGCCGGGCGTGCCGCTGTCGATGTCCGGTGGCATCCACAGGTACGCGGCGTTCGTGGCCTTCCTGACGATGCCGGTCGCCGGACTGCTCCTGGCCAGGCGGCACGCGGCCGGTCCGTACGCCCGCACGATCCGGCTGCTCAGTCTGGCCTCCCTGGGCGTGCTGGTCCTGGTGGTCCTCCCGTACGTGGTGCGGATGGTCGGCGTGGACCTGGCGGGCGAGGACATTCCCGCCGGGGTGACGCAGCGGCTGGTGGTGGGCTTCGAGGTGGCGGTGCTGGCCATGCTGGGCCTGATGGCCGGAACCAGGGGCCGTACCCGCCGCCCGCTCCCAGCGGCCGCTCGTGGCTGACACCCTCGCGATCCGGGGTGACCTACTCCCGGTCCGGGGGAGGCCGGAGCGCGCGAAACACGGACGGGTCCGGCTGCCGATCGGTAACCCTCGCCGCTCCTTTTCCTGACTTTTCATTATTTGTCGTACGGCTGCCCTACGCTCCGGAAGCGTCGATCAACGGAGAGGGTGGAGCATGACCGCGCGGAGCACGTACCTGGAGCTGTCCGAGGACGGCGGGAGCTCGCACAAGTTCTACGAGGTGGTGCTCGACGGGACCCAGGTGACGATCAGGTACGGCCGCATCGGCGAGTCCGGTCAGTCCAAGGCGTCGGCCTTCGCCAGCGTGGCGAAGGCCGAGGCGGCCGCCGCGAAGAAGATCAACGAGAAGATCCGCAGGGGTTACGCCCCCGCTGTGCAGGGGGTGCGCCAGCGCCGCGCGGTCACCAGGCGCAGCGTGGAGAGCGCCCGTTCCACCGCCACCCAGGCACCGGTGCTCTGGCGCTTCGCCAGCGGTGCGGCGGCGTTCGGCATCTTCGTCGACTCCGAGCGCTGCTGGGTCGGCAACCAGCGCGGTGACGTCTACACCGTCACCCACGGCGGCACCGTCACCGGCCGTTTCCGGCTCCCCGACGGGGTCAAGTGCATCGTCGGCGACGATTTCTGGATCTACGCGGGCGCCGACGACGGCAAGGTCTACGACCTCGGCGGCAAGGTTCCGAGGGTCGCGTACGAGATCGCCGAGGATGTCGACATCTACTGGCTGGACATCCACGACGGTGTGCTGGGCGTCTCCGACCGCGCTGGGCGGATCACCACGATCGACCACGAGGACGAGTTCCAGTGGGCGCGCAAGGGCAGGGGCGACTCGGCCTGGATGGTCCGCTGCGACGACGAGGCCGTCTACCACGGACACTCCACCGGGGTGGCCCGATATGACGCCGCGGACGGGGCACCGGTGTGGGAGACGCCCATCAACGGCGCGGTGCTGTTCGGCTGGCAGGAGGCCGGTTCGGTCTACGCGGGCACCTCGCGCGGCGCCGTGCACCGGCTGCGCAAGTCGGACGGCGTCAGCCAGGCGGTCTACCGCTGTGACGCCACGGTCTTCTCCTGCGCCACCGCCCCCGAAGGCCGCTACGTCTTCGCCGGTGACAATCACTCCTCGATCTACTGCTTCGACCAGGGCGGCGAGCGCCTGTGGAAGCTGGCCACCGGTTGCGGCTCCGCCTTCTCCATGCAGTATCTCGACGACCGCCTCTACATCGTGACCACCGACGGCACCCTGGCCTGCATCGACGTGGCCGAGGAGGCGATCAGGGCGGCCCAGGGGGGCAGCGTCCCCGAGTCTGTCGACGTCAAGGCGTCCGCCGGGCTGACGGTGGTGGAGCCCACCACCGCGCTGGAGACCGTGGTGCTCGACACGGTCTCGCACACCGGCGAGGGCGTGGTGGTGGAGTGCTTCCGCGAGGGCGAGCGGCTCCGGGTACGGGTGGTCAGCGAGGGCTACGACACGCGGCGGAACGTGCAGTTCCCCAAGGGCGTGCGCGAGGCCGGGGCACGCTATCTCGTCGAGGGCGTCCGCTTCTCCGAGCGGGGCGGTTTCTACCGGGCCTACGGCGACATCAGGCGCCTGCTCTGACCGTGCGGCGAAGCCGGCTCCCCGGCCGGGAGCCCGTCATGGGCCGAGACCGCTCGGCCCATGACGGGGGTGGTCAGGCCGCCGGGGCGGTCCACTTCTGGTTGGCGTTGCCGCTGCACTCCCAGATCTGCAGGCGGGTGCCGTTGGCGCTGGACTGGCCGGTGGCGTCCAGGCACTTGTTGGAGGCGGGGTTCACGATGTCGCGGGTCCCGCTGTAGGTCCACTGCTGGGCCGCGGTGCCGTTGCAGTCGTAGAGCTGGATCTGCGTTCCGTTGGCGGTGCCGGCGGCGGTGACGTCCATGCACTTGCCGAGGGCGCGGATGGTGCCGTCGGTGCCGAGGGTCCACTGCTGGGCGGCGGTGCCGTTGCAGTCGTAGAGCTGGACGGCGGTGCCGTTGGCGCTGTTGGCGCCGGCGACGTCGACGCACTTGCCGCCGATGCCGGTGATCTGCCCGGTACGGCCGCCGTTGCCGCCGCCCTGGGCGTAGACGCGGACGTAGTCGATGGTCAGCTGCTGGGGGAAGGTCGTGGAGGCGTCGGGCGAGCCGGGCCAGTTGCCGCCGACGGCCAGGTTGAGGATCATGAAGAACGGGTGGTTGTAGACCCAGGGGTTGCCCCGGGTGTCGGCGGAGGTCTTCCTGGAGTACTGGATGCCGTCGACGTACCAGGTCACCGAGCCGGGCTCCCAGTCGATGGTGAAGGTGTGGAAGGCGTCGGCGAAGGCCTGACCGCCGGGGAGGGTGTAGCTGCCGCTCAGCGGGCTGCCCCCCGAGTAGCCGGGGCCGTGCAGGCTGCCGAGCACCTGTCCCGGCACGCTGCCGACGTTCTCCATGATGTCGATCTCGCCGCTCGCGGGCCAGCCGACCGATCCGATGTTGTCACCCAGCATCCAGAACGCCGGCCACATGCCCTTGCCGCGGGGAAGCTTCATCCGCGCCTCGAAGCGGCCGTAGGCGCGGGTGAAGGTCGCGGCGGTGGTCAGCTTCCCTGAGGTGTACTCGCAGGAGCCGTACCAGCAGCCGTACCCGGCGGGGTTGCCCTTGCGCGCGGTGATGACCAGGTTGCCGGCGCCGTCGTGGGCGATGTTCTCGTTGCCGACCGTGTAGTACTGCCGCTCGTTGTTCCCGAAGCCGCCGCCACCGACCTCGCGGCGCCACTTGGCGGCGTCGGGGCCGGTGCCCGCGGCGGCGTTGAACTCGTCGGACCAGACGAGGGGGCCGGGAGCCGCGGCGACCTGGGCGGCGGTGGTCTGGGCGGTGGTCTGGACGGTGGCGGTCTGGGCGCCCGCGGCGGAGGGGGCGAGGGCGGCGGAGGTGAGGAGCATCGCCGCGAGGAGGCCGCCGATTCGCGCGAGCGGGGTTCGCGTGCGGCGTGGGCAGGGGGGCGGGCTGGTGGAGATCATCGGTACTTCCTTTCGAGCCGATGTCCGCTGGAGGGGAGATGGCATGGTCCGGTGGCCCCGTACCGGACGGTGACCGGAAAGTCACCGGTTCCCGGTCGGGGCGGACCGGTCGGGGCTCAGAAGCCGGCCGTGACGCGGGTGAACTCCCAGTTGGGCTGGGCGATGCCGCTGCACTCGGAGCTCGCGTTGCCGCCGGGGCAGGGGCGGTCGCGGTTGACCGCCCAGTAGGCGAGACGGGTCAGGCCCTTGGACTTGGCCCAGTCGCGGATCTGGGTCCAGGCCGCCACCGTGGTCAGCTCGTTCTGGTCGGACAGGCCGTTCATGCCGGAGATGCCCATCCGGGCGTACGCCTGCGCGTCGGTCCAGCCGTTGGCCGCCTTCAGCGCGTTCTTCAGGCCCTCGGAGGAACTGACCGTGGCGTTGTAGATGTTCGAGGCGCCGAAGTTGAACGGCATGATCGTGTAGTTGTCGATCGGCACGGCCAGTGCCTTGGCCTGGTTGATCAGGCGGATACCGGCCGCGCTCGGGCCGCCGGTCCCGGTGCCGAAGGTGACGGCGATCTTGACGTTGGGGTTGTTCTGCTTGACGATCTTCAGGCCGTTGAGGATGCGGTCCTGGACGGTGTAGTTCTCGAACTCGTCGCTGTTCTCGATGTCGAAGTCGACGACCGCCGGGCCGACCGCGTTGATGACCTGCTGCACCGCTCCCGCGTAGGCGGCCGGGGTGGAGCAGTTCGGGCCGAGCTTGTTGCCCGACCAGCCGCCGAAGGAGACCTGGACGCTGCCGCCCGCGGCCTTGATCTGGTTGATCGCGGTCTGGTCGGCGCCGCCGGTCAGCGGCCTGGAGCCGTCCCAGCGCGGGGTGCAGCCGCCGCCGGACAGGATGAACGCCATGGTGAAGGACTTCACGCCGGTGGCACTCATGACCGTCGCCGGGTTCGGCGGGTTGCCCCAGCCCATGTAGAGGTACGGAGCTCCGGCCATCTTGCCCGGGGGAGTCGTGGGAGGGGGACCGCCGTCGCTCGGGGCGGTCCACTTCTGGTTGGCGTTGCCGCTGCACTCCCAGATCTGCAGGCGGGTGCCGTTGGCGCTGGACTGACCGGTGGCGTCCAGGCACTTGTTGGCGGCGGGGTTCACCAGGTCGTTCGCGGCGCTGTAGGTCCACTGCTGGGCCGCGGTGCCGTTGCAGTCGTAGAGCTGGATCTGCGTTCCGTTGGCGGTGCCGGCGGCGGTGACGTCCAGGCACTTGCCCAGCGCCCTGATGGTGCCGTCGCCGTTACGGGTCCACTGCTGGGCGGCGGTGCCGTTGCAGTCGTAGAGCTGGATCGCGGTGCCGTTGGCGCTGCTGGCGCCGGCGACGTCGACGCACTTGCCGCCGATGCCGGTGATCTGCCCGGTGGCGGCGGCGGCCGGTGACGCGACCGTCACACCGGCGAGGGCGAGGGCGACGACGGTGAGCATCCCGCCGAGGGTGGTCGGGAGCGGCGTGCGACGGCGCCGGGGAGGCGACTGTCTGGCGGCCATACGCGGATTTCCTTCCGTCTTGGGGGGCGTGCGGGGGGCCGGACATGACGAGCGTGCTTTTGCGAATGGCCGTACGTGACCCGGTGGGCCTGACGTGTGGCGGCGCGCCGCTCGGCGTGCCCTGAGGTCCTGCCGCGACGGATACGGCAGGGGGAGGCGAGATCTTGCCCGGAAGGGGAGCGGTCGGCGCGCCTCGCATCCGCCAACGCCCCGCGTTGGAGAGAGCGAGTCATGGGGGGTCCCTTCAAGGCAAGGTCTCGCTTGCCCGGGACCTTAGGTCAGACTTCGTTCTCCAGTCAATACAAGAGGTAAAAAAAGTCGCACAGTCCGATTCGCCCGCCCGTGCGAAACGCTGTGATCTGTGCGGAGGCGCGAGGCGGCGACCTGCGGATGGGACCGTTCCAGGGGGTGGTCCCTGTCAGAGGGGTCCGTCAGAACGCCCGCGATCCGCTGACGGCGCGCGCGGGGATCGTGCGGCGTCGGCGGCCCGTTCGCGGAGGCCACCGGGCCTGTCCCCGTCGGGGTCCCGTGCGGCACCGGCGGCCTCCTGCCCGGAAGCCGCCGGCGCCGAGGGCTTCTCACCCGCCGTCCGGATCATCCGGTACGGATCAGGGGCGACCGCCGGAGCCGTCGAGCCCGGCGCGGCGCAGGGCGTCGGCCATCGCGCCGCTCGGCGCGTTACGCTGCCGGCCCCCGCGGTCCTGCCGCTGCCGGTCGCCGCGTCCCTGCCCGCCGCCTTGCCTGCCGCCGTCGCCCTGGCGCTGACCGCCACCGCCACCGCCCTGCTGGTCGCGCTGGTCGCGCGGTCCTCGCGGGCCGGACGGCTTGACGTCGTCGTCCAGGCGCAGGGTGAGCGAGATGCGCTTGCGGGGGATGTCGACGTCGAGCACCTTCACCCTGACGATGTCACCGGGCTTGACCACCTCGCGCGGGTCCTTGACGAAGTTGTGCGACAGCGCCGACACGTGCACCAGGCCGTCCTGGTGCACGCCGACGTCGACGAAGGCGCCGAAGGCCGCCACGTTGGTGACCACGCCCTCCAGCAGCATGCCGGGGGTGAGGTCGGAGAGCTTCTCCACGCCCTCCTTGAAGGTCGCCGTCTTGAAGGCCGGGCGCGGGTCACGGCCCGGCTTCTCCAACTCGGAGAGGATGTCGGTGACGGTCGGCAGCCCGAAGGTGTCGTCCACGAACTCCGCCGGGCGCAGGGCCCGCAGCACCGTACCGTTGCCGATCAGGGTGGTGATGTCACCGCCGGTGCTCTGCAGGATGCGCCGCACCACCGGGTAGGACTCCGGGTGCACGCTGGAGGTGTCGAGCGGGTCGTCGCCGCCGCGGATGCGCAGGAAGCCCGCGCACTGCTCGAAGGCCTTCGGGCCGAGCCTGGCCACGTCCTTCAGCGCCTTGCGGGAACGGAACGGGCCGTTGGCGTCGCGGTGCTGGACGATGTTCTCGGCGAGCCCGGAGCCGATGCCCGACACCCGGGTGAGCAGCGGTGCCGATGCGGTGTTGACGTCGACGCCGACCGCGTTCACGCAGTCCTCCACCACCGCGTCGAGGGAGCGGGAGAGCTTGGTCTCGGCGAGGTCGTGCTGGTACTGGCCGACGCCGATCGACTTGGGGTCGATCTTGACCAGTTCGGCCAGCGGGTCCTGGAGCCGCCGGGCGATCGACACGGCGCCGCGCAGCGACACGTCCATGCCGGGCAGCTCCTGCGAGGCGAACGCCGAGGCGGAGTAGACCGAGGCCCCGGCCTCCGACACCACGACCTTGGTCAGCCCGGGGACCAGCTTCACCAGCTCGCCCGCGAGCTTGTCGGTCTCGCGCGAGGCGGTGCCGTTGCCGATGGAGACGAGTTCCACGCCGTACTTCTTCGCCAGCGTGGCGAGGGTGGCCAGCGACTGGTCCCACTGGCGGCGCGGTTCGTGGGGGTAGATCGTGTCGGTGGCCAGCACCTTGCCGGTCGCGTCGACCACCGCGACCTTCACGCCGGTGCGCAGCCCCGGGTCCAGCCCCATGGTCGCGCGGCTCCCCGCGGGCGCGGCGAGCAGCAGGTCGCGCAGGTTCGCGGCGAACACCCGGACCGCCTCCTCCTCGGCGGCCTGCCACATGCGCGTCCGCAGGTCGATGCCGAGGTGGACGAGGATGCGGGTGCGCCAGGCCCAGCGGACCGTGTCGGCCAGCCACGCGTCGGCGGGCCTGCCCTGGTCGGCGATGCCGAAGCGGTGCGCGACGCGGCCCTCGTAGGTGCCGGTGGGCTCCGGCTCCGGCTCCAGGGTGAGGGTGAGGACCTCCTCCTTCTCCCCCCGGAACATCGCCAGGATCCGGTGCGAGGGCAGCTTGGTGAACGGCTCGGCGAAGTCGAAGTAGTCGGAGAACTTGGCGCCCTCCGCCTCCTTGCCCTCGCGGACCGCGGCGACCAGGCGCCCCTTCGTCCACATCCGCTCGCGCAGCTCGCCGACCAGGTCGGCGTCCTCGCCGAACCGCTCGACCAGGATCGCGCGGGCACCGTCAAGCGCGGCGGCGGCGTCGGCCACCCCCTCGCCGACGAACGCCTCCGCCGCGGCCCGCGGGTCGACCGACGGGTCCGCCAGCAGGCCGTCGGCGAGCGGTTCGAGCCCCGCCTCCCTGGCGATCTGCGCCTTGGTCCGCCGCTTGGGCTTGTAGGGAAGGTAGATGTCCTCCAGGCGGGCCTTGGAATCGGCCGCCATGATCTGTGCCCGCAGGGCGTCGTCGAGCTTGCCCTGGCCTTCGATCGATTCCAGGATCGCGGTGCGCCGCTCCTCCAGCTCTCGCAGATAGCGCAGCCTCTCCTCCAGAGTGCGCAGCTGCGTGTCGTCGAGCATCTCGGTGGCTTCCTTGCGGTAGCGGGCGATGAACGGCACGGTGGCGCCGCCGTCGAGCAGGTCCACCGCCGCCTGCACCTGTCGCTCGCGCACACCCAGCTCTTCGGCGATCCGCTGATGAATAGACGTGGTCACGATCTCTCTTCCTTCTTGATGGCGGTCCCAAGCTACCGCCTCACCTCCCCGGCGGGTCGGAGAGCCGGAGGCGGGAATCACGCGGGAGCCGGAAAAGAACCGCGCACCACGTCGCTGTCCAGCCGCGCGCGGAGCTCCAGGGTGAGGTCACACGGACCCCCGGCACGCCGCGGTGCCGGTGCCGCTGAGGTGGAGCCCGCCGCCGGTGATCCGCGCACCGCCGCCCAGCGCGAGGGGCATGGCGAAGGAGCCGATCGCCACCGGTTCGAGGACCGGGTGGGGACGCTCGCGGACGCGTTCGGCCTCAGCCGACCGGGAACGGGCGCCCGCCCCGGGGTGCCGCTAACCGCAGGTGATCTCGGTGAAGGTCGGGGGGGTGGCGGCGGCTCCCACGAAGCCGATGTCGGTGGCGGTCGCTCCCGGCCGCAGCGGCGGCCTGTCGCCCAAGGCGTGGATCATCGCGACGGGGCCGCTCTGCATGTGGGTGCCGTTCCACGCCTGGGTGAGGGTCGCCCCCTGCGGCAGCATCCACTGGATGTACCAGCCGCCCAGCGGCTGCTCACCGTCGTTGGTGATCGTCGCGGCGCCCCGGTAGCCGCCGGGCCACGACTCCACCAGGGTGACCGTCGCCCGGCACTTCGCCGCGGCCGGGAGCGCGGCCGAGGTGTCTCGCTGGACGGCCGGGGAAGGCGGTGGCGCCGAGGTGGTCTGAGGGGGGAGCGGGGAGGGGAGGTGCGCCGCGGTGTGCCCGCCCTCCGGTGCCCGGCCTGCGCAGGCCACCGCGATCAGGGCCACCGCCGCGCCGAGCGAGACGAGACCCAGCAGTTGCGCGATCTTCGTGGTGGGCGGCACGGGAATCCCTTCCGCGAGGACACGGGCCCGGTACGGACATGGCGGGGTGAGACGGGGAAACGCGCGTGGTCCCGCCGGCGCCCGTCGGGCACCGGCGGGACCACGTCCCGTTATGGGCTGGTACAGGTGACGGTCGGGGAGCCGCTGGTGCCCGAGGCGGTGAACCCGAAGGTGGTCGAGCCTCCGGCCGCTATCGTCCGGTTCCAGTCGGCGTTCTTGGCCGTGACCGCGGACCCCGATGTGGTGTACGTGCCGTTCCACAGGCTGTTTATGGCACTGCCGCTGCCGAGCGTCCACTTCGCGGTCCAGCCGTTGATGGCGGCGGAACCCGGGTTGCTCACGGTCACCTCGGCCTGGAAGCCGCCCGACCAGGAGTTGATGGTCTTGTAGGAGGCGCTGCACGACCCGCCGGGGCCGGGCGTCGGCGTCACGGTCGGCGTCACGGTCGGTGTCGGGCTGGGGGTCGGGTTGGTGCCCGGCCGGCCCACGCCGGTCACCTCGCCGTTGCCACCGTCGAAGACCACGTCGGAGCAGTTGTAGAACGTCTCGGCCGAGTCGGAGCGCTTCCACACCGAGTAGATGATGTGGCGGCCCGTCTTGTTCGAGGGCAGCGTGGCGTTCCAGTAGTAGTGGGCGTCGTTGGTACCCGGTGAGCCGACGCTCTGCGGGTGGTCGGCCGTGTGGAAGGGCGTGCTCTCCAGGTCACCCCAGGTCAGTGCCCGGTTGGGGTTCCAGCCGTCCTTGGTGATGTAGAGGTAGAACCAGCCGGGGTGGGCGGCCCACTTGTTGTACTTGAACTGGATCGACGCGCCCGAGGTCAGGTGCGTCACCGGCCAGTCGGCGCTCGGCAGGTCGTACCCGCTGTAGCCGGGGTTGCCGCCGCTGCACGCCTGACCGTCCGGGATGAACCCCTGGGTCCGCCCGGCACCGTCGGACCGCAGCACGCTGAACCAGTTGTAGAGCGAGTTGGCTCCGCTCTGGGCCACCGCCGCCGAGCAGGCCGGGTTGATGGGGACGATGTTCCCCTGCGGGGAGAGGCCGTCCTGCCAGCAGAAAAAGGTCCGGCTGCCAGGCGTCATCATGGCGCCGTGCGCCGAGGCCGACTGGGGAATGAGGACGACGGCGAGCAGTGCGGTCATTAATGTGGCCACACTGGCGACAGCCATACTTCGCCATTTACTCACAGAATTACCCTCCCTTTCGAGGGATGACGAGTAGTTGATCAATGGCGGTGAGGCGCTCACGCGAGACGGACTCTAGGTCGTCGGTCCAGGGGTGTAAATGGAGTGCCTTTCCCGTTATCCGATGACAGGCTGTCGCAGCAGGTCGGAGGGGTGGAGGGCGGTTTTGCGAGATGAAAGGTTCACAGCCTGAGCGTGTTCCGGTGCGGTTTTCGCGCGAGGGCTTCCGGATGGTGCGGGGAATGCCATGCGGAAAACGCCAAGACCGGCCGGAACGGTGTTCCGGCCGGTCTTGGCGGCGAGGGCGGACCCGGTGTGACTACTGCTTTCTCTCCGTCGCGGCGAGCTTCTCGAGCGCGGGGCCCGCGAGCCGGTACCTCTCCCACTCGTCCTGTGGTTCCGCGCCGAGCGACCGGTAGAAGTCGATGGCGGGGGCGTTCCAGTCGAGCACCGACCACTCGAACCGGTCGTAGCCGCGCTCCACGCAGATGCGGGCCAGTTCGGTGAGCAGTTCCCTGCCGTACCCGCCACGCCGGTGCTCGGGGCGGACGAAGAGATCTTCGAGGTAGACCCCGTGCGTGCCGGTCCAGGTCGAGTAGGAGACGAACCAGATCGCGAACCCCGTGGTGCTGTCCCCGTCGGTGGCCATGTGGCAGAACACGCTGGGGGAGGGGCCGAAGAGCGCCTCACGGAGCAGGTCCGGGGTGTTCTTGACCTGATCCGGCGCCTTCTCGTACTCCGCGAGGCCGTGGATCATGTCGATGATCGTCGGAATGTCATCCGGTGTTGCGGGGCGAATCATGCTTGCAGTCTACTGACGATCAAAGGCGGGCGTTACCCGGAGACTGCCTGTCGCCGCAGGTCAGAGGTGTAGTCGCGGGTCACGTCGGGCTCTCGGGTGCGGTAGGCGCGGGGTACGGGGGACCGCGCCAGCAAAGCGGATTTTTAGTAATAAAACATGACATATATCGCGGTGTAGCTGTGCGGGTGGCTCCTCCCGTAAGTTGGCTGCTGATCGAAGTGCGGGTCGTTGAGAGAGGCGGGTCACCATGTCGACAGAGCCCACGGGGGAGCGGTTGGCGGAACTCAGGCAGGCGTTCGCGGCCATCGACGCCGACGGTGACGGATTCATCACGGAGGCGGAGTTCAGCGGGCACTTCCCCGACCTGCCCGCGGAGGCCATCGGGTCGCTGAACCGGGACGGCGACTCCGACGGCGACGGCCGCTTCTCGTTCGAGGAGTTCGTCCGCCTGGTCTCCCGCGGCTGATCCGCCCGCCCGCTCTCCTCGGGGAGCGGGCGTGTCCGGCAGCCGTGTCCGCGGTCCGGCTCACGATCCCGCCGCGGGGCCGATCGCCGGAGGGCCGCCGGGAATCAACGTGAGGCGATGACGCTCTCACCGGAGAGTTCGCGCACCGACTCCTCGACCGTGGAGGCGATGGGAAACGCGTCTCGCAGTTTGGTCAGATCGAGCAGGCGGCCGAGGAATCCGTGCACGCCGACGAGGCGCAGCCAGCCCTTCCGCTCGTAGGCGCGCCGCAGGCTCGTCAGCAGCACCCAGATGCCCGTGGAATCGCAGAATTCCAGCTCCGTCGTGTCGACGACCAGGCAGACATGGCCCCGCCTCATGAACTCCGCGAGCCTCTCCTCAAGCAGGGGAGCCGATGATTTGTCCAGATCGCCGATCAGGGTCACTACGGAGAACTGCGGACGCGCGTCCACGGTGACGGAAAGCCGAGTCATATCGCCCCGCTGTCTACGGCAGTTGGAGACAGCGCCCTGTCGGGAGCCGTGCAAGGACTGGTGCCATCGGCACCACCGTACGCCCGTGGCTTGTGACAGTTCAACGGGTGACCGTGAACCGCCGGATGTCGGGACGGCGCCCGACGCGAAGCGGACCCGCTCGGGGAGACGCCGTTTGCCCGTTCCGCCTCCGGGCAGGCCCGGAAAATGGGAACCACAGGCCTGGCAGTGCTCACGGTCAACGCGGGATCATCGAGCCTCCAGCTTCACCTCGTCCGCGACGGCGAGGTCCTGCGCACCGAGCACAGCGAGCGGAGTCCCGATCCCGGGTCGGCGGAGCGGACGATCGGGGACTTCATCGCCGACGTCCCGGACGGCGACCTCGCCGCGGTCGGCCACCGGCTGGTACACGGCGGTGAGGCCGTACGGAAGCCGACGGTCGTCGATGACGACGTGCTGGACGCGGTAGGAGAGTACGCGGACCTTGCCCCGCTGCACGTGCCGCCCGCGCTCGCACTCGTCGAGGCCGCCCGGCGCCGGCTGCCCGGCCTTCCGCACGTGCTCTGCCCCGACACCGCCTTCCACGCCGCGCTTCCGGACCGCGCCGTCACCTACGCGCTGCCCGCGCGGTGGAGGAGCCGGTACGGCCTGCGCCGCTACGGCTTCCACGGTCTGTCCTACGCCTGGGCGCTGGGGCGGGCCGCGGAACTGCTTGACCGGCCCGTTCGCGCACTCCAGGTCGTCCTGACCCATCTCGGCGGGGGCTCCTCGGTGTGCGCGGTCCGCGAGGGCCGCAGCGTGGACACCTCGATGGGGTTCACCCCGCTGGAGGGGGTGCCGATGAGCACGCGTTCGGGGAGCGTCGACCCCGGCATGCTGCTCTGGCTGCTGTCCGGTTCCCGGCTCACGCTCGACGAGCTGCGCGACGGCCTGGAACACCGGTCGGGACTGCTCGGACTCTCGGACGGGGAGTCGGGCGACACCCGGGAACTGGTCGCCTCCGGCGCCCCCGCCGCGGCCCTGGCCCTGGAGGTGTTCGCGTACCGGGTGAGCCGGGAGATCGCCGCGGCCGCGACGAGCCTGGACCGGCTGGACGCGCTCGTCTTCACCGGGGAGATCGGCTGGGATCAGCCGGAGGTCCGCGAAGCCGTCTGCCGCGGGCTCGCGCTGCTCGGGATCGAGCCGCCCGTCCGCACAGACCTCGACGTCGACGGGATGGTCAGCGCACCCGGCGTACCCGTGCCCGTGCTGGGGATCCGTCCGAGAGAGGAGCTTCAACTCGCCCGCGACACCCTCGGCGTGCTCGGCGGTCATCAGTGAGAACCCGGTCACCGTCCGCGGGCGGGGCAGCCTGCCTTTTCACGCCCTCGCGGGGACGGGAAGGGGCAGGTCGCCCCGATGATCGCGGAGACGGCGCAACGGCATGTCCCGCGAACGGGACTCCGTTTCATGCGTGGTTGCCAGACCTTACGAGGCGGATACCGAGTTCGTGACCGGCGGCCCCGCCGTGAGCGTCTGCCGCATCGGCTTGCCGACGCTGGGCGCCGAGGTGATTCCCTCCGGCGCTTCCTGGACGTCCACCGGGTTGATCCGGCCGCCGTGCTCGTCGTGGTGATCGGCGTCGGCGTCGTCGAACCACACGCCGCCGTCCGCGAGATAGCGGAAACGGATGGGCTGCCGTGCGGGGACGGTCAGGCTTACCTGGTAGGTGCCGTTCTCCTTGCGTTGCATGGGGTGGGCGTAGGGGTCCCAGCCGTTGAAGTCGCCGACCAGTGAAACCCCTCCCCTGGCCGGGCCCTCCGCTATGGTGAAAGTCAGCTTGACCTGGCCGTTCTTGGTCGGCTTACCGCGCTTGATCACTGAAATCCTCCTGACATCACTGTCTCCGTGCGTAACGTGCCGTGATCTCGGTTGCGGAAAGACGTGAAGATCACGCCAACTACCGGGTCGCGCCGACAGGGACGTGACGCGACCGGGAGGCCGACGCTCAGTCACGGCCGAACCGTCGATCCCATATGGATCGTTACCGCCCGTAGCGGCGGGACAACCCGGGCAGACCGACTTTTGATCGGCATCACGTCCGACCTTGACCCGAGCATGGCGGTCGGCCGATCCACGGTCGGAGACAGGTCGGGTGTCGGCCAGGATGGTGGAGTGGACATAATGCCGATCTCCCCGTCGTCGCTGGTGGAGGAAGTAGCGGACCGGGTGGACGCGGAGCCCCGCGACTCCTGGGTGCGCGTCGCGCTCGACGGAGCGCCGGCGGCGCGGCCCGGGGATCTCGCCGACGAGCTGGTCGACCCGCTCCGGCTCCGCGGCCGGGAGGTGCTCCGTGTCCTCTCCGCCGACTTCCTGCGCCCGGCCTCGCTCCGTTTCGAGTACGGCAGGACCGATCCTGACTCCTTCTACACCGACTGGTTCGACTACAAAGGGCTGGTCCGCGAGGTTCTGGGGCCGCTCGCTCCCGGCCGGTCGGGGAAGGTGCTGCCCACGCTGTGGGACAGCACGATCGATCGGGCCACCCGCGCGCCCTATGTCACCGTCCCCCCAGGTGGGGTGCTGCTGCTGGCCGGTCCGCTGCTGCTGGGCAGGGGGCTGCCGTTCGACCTGACCGTGCACCTGAGGCTCTCGCCGGGCGCGCTCGCCCGGCGCACCCCGGACGAGGAGCGCTGGACGCTGCCCGCCTACGCGCGCTACGAGGCGGAGGTCGCGCCGGCGCGGGTCGCCGACATGGTCGTCCGCGTCGACGACCCGAGACATCCGGCCCTGGTCACAGCGCCGTGACCCGCCTTCCGGCGGGCGGAGCGGGAATGCGGGCCGGGCACGAAGGCGGGGTGCGTCCCGGTGGACACGCCCCGCCTTCGATCATCCAACGGCACGGTCAGGTGGCGCCTCGCCGCGTTGCCGTCGGTCACCGCGGCCCGCCGCGGCTCCCTTCTCCGCCTCGCGAGGCGCCACCTGACCGATCCTCGCCAGAGCAGGATCCGCGAGACAGGGCCTAGACACCCGCGCGCGAGGGCATTCTGCCCTCGGCGTACGTGCCGTGGAGCATCTCCTGCTCCTGTGGCCGCATCTCGTCGCGGGCCTCCTCCATGCGCAGCGCGATCCCCATCCCGAAGAAGGTGGGTGCCCACTCACCGATGAAGATCCCCCACCGGTCCGCCCGGTCGATGCCTGCCTTCTCCGCCGAATTCGATGCCAGCCACGCCGCGAAGGACAGGCCGACCGAGGCGATTCCGGCGATGTACATCGCGTTGGACTTCACGCCCATTTTGTGAAGCGTACTGATCATTTCATCCCCCTGATGGTGGTTCGCTGTTATGGTTACCCTGGGAAATCATAGATAACCGAATGTGACGAACCGCAGGTAGGGGCCTCTTGGTGCCGGTGGTCCCGTTCACTCCTTGCCGAGGCGCTTGAGGAGGTCTTCGCGCCTGGCGTCGAGCTCGCTGACGAGGATCTCCTGCTCGTCGGCCTGGTTGATCATCATTGATCGTTCGACGGAGTCGGTGGGGCCGAGCTCTCCGACCTGCCTGCGTATCTCGGCGACCTCGTTACGCAGTCTCTCCAGATCCTCTTCGACCTGCCGCAGTTCTTCCTGAAGGCTCATCTGCTGTCCATACCCCTGCTTTCGGCCTCGACTCCCGGCCGTGGCCGTCTCGCCGTGCCCGCCGATCCGGCCTCGCACCCGCCCGGTGACGGGAACCTGACCGGCCCGGCCGGTGTACCTCCCGCATGAGACGAATCCTTATCCTCCTGGCGTTCATCGTCCCTCTGCTGGCCCTGGCCGCACCGGCGCGGGCCGGAGGCTGGGCGATCACCGTGATGGACCCGGTTCCCACGAAGACGGACCCGGACACGACGTACACGCTCGGCTTCTGGCTGCTCCAGCACGGCACCCACCCGTACCTGGGCGAAGACCTGGGCGAGGTCGCGCTGAAGTTCACCGACGGGAAGAAAAGCCTCAAGTTTGTCGGAGTGGAGTTGAAGGAGCCCGCCCACTACGCCACCGCGATCTCGCTGCCCGAGGGAACGTGGGAGGTGGAGGCCGTCCAGGGCTGGTTCGCGCCCTACCGGATCGGCACCCTCACCGTGCCGGGAGGGCTGGAGATCGCCCCGGTTCCCAGTGAGTTCAGGCAGTCGATCGCCGCCCAGCCGCCGCAGGAGCACTGGGGGGCGATCCGGCCGCCGGCCGTCCCTCTGGGCGATGCCGCCTCCAGCGCTTCCGCCACGCCCGTCGCCACCCCGGCGGCGGCGCCCGCGGGGGGTGCACCCGGCGATGTGACCACCGTGGCGGTCGTGGAGGGCGGCTCCTGGTGGCGGCCCTCGTATCTGGTCGCGGGGCTCCTGGGGGTCACCGCCTTCGCGGCGCTGGCCTACCGGGTGCGGCGGCGCTGACGGCCGCGTCCTCCGCGGCCGTTCTCACGGGCAGGGGGTACGTCCGGGAAGGTGCCGCCGAGGAGGTCGTGCGGGGTGCCGGGGACCGCGCCCCGCGGTCCGGGGAGGAGTAGCCGGTTCGGCAGGGGAGCCCGTGGCACAGGGGCGTCACGGGCTCCTCACGCCGGTCAGGTGGTCAGTCATCGTCCCGGTCGTGGTGGTCGTCCCGGTCGTCGTGGTGATCCCGGTCGCCGTGGTCGTCCCGGTCTTCGTGGTCGTCCCTGTCGTCCCTGTCGTCCCTGTCATCCCGGTTGCCGTGGTCGTCCCTGCCGTCGGAGGCGCTGTCGTCGGTGTCGTCGTCCACGGCCTCCCGGTCCTGCTCCAGGATCGCGCCGGTGGCGGCGTCGACGTCGAAGTCGTGCTCGACATCGCCTTCGCGGAGCTCGACCTCCCAGTTGGCGGGAGTCTCGTCGCCGTCGAACTCGACCTTGACGAGCTTGGCGCCGGGCACCTTCTCCTGAGCGATCCTGACGGCCTCGTCCCGCGAGATCTCGGCCTCCGCCTCGCCGGGCGCGGGGGTGCTCTCGGCGTCGGGCGTCGGATTCACCGGCGCGGGAGTCGTCGCCGTGCCGCTGGGGGCCGGGGTGGGCGTCGTGGTTCCGGCGGAGGCGACCGCGCCACCTCCGGCGATGACGGCGAGGAGTCCGGTGGCGGCGATGGTGAGTTTCGTAGTGTTTCGCATGTCCCCGAGCTTGCCGGGTGCCCCATTAGCGCCACGCTGCGCCAACCCTAAAAGCAGGTTAAGGTCCGCCGGTCGGTTCAGCGGATGGTTTCGCCCGCCGAGAGGGAGAGCAGGCCGAGTCCCTCGCGGGCCGGCAGGTCGTGCCGATCACCTGGGCCGGGCTGAACCCGGCGCGCCGGCCCCGCGTACCTGTGGGTGAAAGCGACCTCGAAACCGACCGGCACGAGCACGGACCCGAGCGGCGGTCCCCGGCTCGTGGCCGGGCGCGATCCGCCGTCGCGCCCGCACGCCGTCGATGACGCGGATCTCCACGCTGGAAGGATCGGGATGGACGACCTCACTGCCTCTGTCGGGACTTCTCGCTCCCACATCGAGACTCCGTGCCCTCCATGGTGCGAGCGTGCGCACTCCACCACCTACGTCACCCACGCGGCCGACATCGCCGAGGTGCACAACCCCGACGGGTCCACGGTGACGGTCACGCTCTCCCAGCACCTCCAGCCCGGGTACGTGGGGGAGCAGGTCGTGCGCGTCTACACCCGCCTCGGCGAGGAGACCGGCATCGCCGACCTGTCGCCCGGCTCGGCCGAGGCCGTCGGGCGCTCGATCGTCGCCTTCTCCCCCGACGGGGCCGTGCGCACGTACGGGCTGGCCCTGCAACGGGCCGCCGCGCACCTGCTGCTCGGTGGGCTGGAGGTGCCCCGGGACGGCGAGACGGGCCGCGTCCCCGCCGAGTCGCCCTCGCAGGAGAAGCTGTTCCGGATCGCGTTCCTGTCCGGCTACCTCAACGTGACGAAGGCGCCGGGACCGTTGAACGGGGGAGTGGTCGAGCGCCGCCTCAGCCGGGTGCTGTCGCCGAGGGAGACGAGCGAGCTGTGCGACATCGTGCGCGGCATGCTGTCCCGCCGTACCGCGGCCGGCCGGGGTGTCCCGCACGACGACACCTGCGACCTCGCCTCGGGCCGGTGGCCTCGGCGAGATTTCGGGCACGGGTACTGAGTCGAAAAATGAGCTCTTATGAAATATTTGTCGATGTATGCACACGCGATTGCAAGTGCGTGCGCAAGTACGTGCCAAGCGGGACTGTGAGATTCGCACCGTATATGTGAAACTGTGGCACCGTAGGAAGGTGCGACAGGGAGCCGATATGGCCGGACAGACCGCCGAGGACGGCGGCGCGCAGAGCGGTGTTCTCACCTACGCGGGGGGTGGCGGCCCCACCATCCTGCGCATTCTCCTCGGTGCCCAGCTGCGGAGGCTGCGCGTCGCCAAGAACATCACCCGCGAGCAGGCCGGCTATGCCATTCGCGCCTCCCACGCCAAGATCAGCCGGCTGGAGCTCGGGCGAGTCGGTTTCAAGGAACGCGATGTCGCGGATCTGCTGACGATGTACGGGGTGACCGATACCGAGGAAAGGGCCCCGCTGCTGACACTGGCCCGTCAGGCCAACGCGCCCGGCTGGTGGCACAAGTACGGCGACCTGCTCCCCAACTGGTTCGAGGTCTACGTCGGGCTCGAAGAGGCGGCCTCGACGGTCCGGACCTACGAGGTGCAGTTCATCCCCGGCCTCCTGCAGAGCCCCGAATACGCGCGGGCCGTCATCATGCTCGTGCACGGCGGCGCCTCGGCGAGCGAGGTCGACCGCCGGGTCTCGCTCCGTATGGCCCGTCAGCAGCGGCTGACCAGGCCGGGCGCTCCGACGCTCTGGGCGGTGATGGACGAGGCCGTGCTGCGGCGGCCCATCGGCGGGCCCCAGGTGCTGCGCGCCCAGATAGACCACCTGCTCGAAGCCGTCGAGCTGCCCAACGTCAGGCTGCAGATCATGCCGTTCGACCGGGGCGGCCACGCCGCGGCGGGCGGTCCGTTCTCCATCCTGCGCTTCCCCGAGCGGGACCTGCCCGACGTGGTCTACATGGAACAGCTCACCAGCGCCCTCTACCTGGACAAGCTCGACGAGACCGACCACTACATGCAGGTCATGGACCGCCTGTGCATCCAGGCGTACTCCCTCGCCGAGAGCCGGAGGTTCCTGGAGGACCTTCGCGAGGAGCTCTCGGGCTGATCCGGGAGGGCCGTTCGCCGGTGGGTTCCGGGGGGATGCGCTGCCCGAGAGTTTGGGGCCGTCCTAATTGTCGATCAGATGATATGTCGTTTCATGATCTGAAATGCCCGCTGCTCGTCTAGCATGCCGGGAAAGAGTGGTGAAGGCGAGGATATGACTGAGCGCGAGCAGGCCCCAGCGGGAATCGACCCCACGGTCCCGAGTGTGGCCCGTATGTACGACTACTACCTGGGAGGCAAGGACAACTTCGCCTCCGACCGGGCGGCCGGTGACAGGATCGTGGAGTTTGTCCCCAACGTGAAGGACGTGGCGCGTTCAAACCGCGCCTTCCTCGGGCGCACCGTGCGGCATCTCGCCGCCGCGGGGGTCCGCCAGTTCATCGACATCGGCACCGGCCTGCCGACGCAGGAGAACGTGCACCAGGTCGTCCTGCGCGAGGCGCCCGACTCCCGGATCGTCTACGTCGACAACGATCCCATCGTGCTCGTGCACGCCCGCGCGCTGCTCGCCGACAACCCGCAGACCACCGTGATCTCCGGGGACCTGCGGGAGCCGGATGCGATCCTGGATCACCCCGAGGTCCGCGAGCGCATCGACTTCGACCAGCCGGTCGCCGTCCTCATGGTCTCCATCCTGCACTTCGTCGCGGATGACAAGGAGGCCGCCGACATCGCCACCTCCTTCGGGCGGCGGCTGGCCTCGGGCAGCCACGTGGTGATCTCCCACGTCACCTCCGGCGACCTCAGCGAGGAGCAGGTCCGCCAGGGCCGTGGTGTCTACGGCACGACCACCGCGGGCGGTGTCTTCCCCCGCACCCTCACCCAGATCCGCGAACTGTTCGACGGGCTGGAGATCCTCGAACCCGGTCTGGTGCCCGTCTACGACTGGCGGCCCGACCCCAGCGACGTCGTCATCCCGCCGGGAGCCGGCGCCATCACGGTGGGAGCCGTCGGCCGGGTTCCCTGACCGGCGCCCCGTACCGTCCCGCTCCCGCGCGGGTCGCCATGCTCCTCATCCGGGAGCGGTGGTCCTTCGCGCGGGGGCGCGGCCCGTCAGGACGGCCGCAGAGACCTGACGATCAGGTCGAGGCCGAAGTCGTGGCGCTCCTCGAACGTGCCGTCCGAGAGGTGGCCGAACACCCGCGTCAGAGCTGGATGCGTGTTCGGGGAGCCGGAGATGCTGCGCACACGCACTTCCCCACCGGCGGGGTGGGTCTCAACGTGGGCCTCCGGGAGGTCATCGCCGCGCTCCCGACATGATGCCTTTCAGGCAATTTCTATTGCCTGAAAGGTTGACGTCCCGAAGAGCGTTCGGTGATGCTGTGCATCACGGTGACCGGCGTCATAGCTGGGCGCGGAAGGAGGGTACGCACCATGGCGACATTCGTGCTCGTACACGGTTCCTGGGGTGGTGGCTGGATCTGGGGGCGGGTGCGCCCGGCGCTGGAGGCGGCCGGGCACCGCGTGCTCGCACCCAGTCTCACCGGCCTCGGAGACCGTCACCATCTGGCGGGGCCCGAGGTGGGCCTGGGTACCCACGTCCAGGACATCGCCCGGCTGCTGGAGTGGGAGGACGTCGGCGACGCCGTGCTGGTCGGGCACAGTTACGGCGGGATGGTGGTCACCGGCGTGAGTGCGGTCACCGACCGGATCGCCCAGGTCGTCTACGTCGACGCGTTCGCGCCGTGGAGTGGCCAGTCCGCCTTCGACATGCTGCCCTGGCTGCGTGAGATGCTCGTGCCGTCGGACGGGGTGCCGCCGTGGGCGGTCGCGCCGATGGACTTCGCGGCGCTGGGCGTGTCCGATCCGGCCGATCAGCGGTGGCTCGCGGCCAAGTCGACCCCGCAGTCGCTGCTGACGCACGAGGAGCCCGTCGGGCCCGGCAGCGAGAAGGTGCTCTCCTCGGTTCCGGTCACCTACCTTCACTGTGCGGGCCAGCCGCTGTTCGACGGCATCGCCGCCGGGGCGGCCCAGCGGGGTTTCCGGTTGGTCACCCTCGACGGCTGCGGTCACATGGTGATGGTCACAGATCCCGGGCGGCTGACCGCCGAGTTGCTGTCACTGGTGTAGCGGCCCGGCGTGAGGGCGGCGTCGGGTGGTGCGCGGGAGTGGTCGCCGAGGTCGACACGATCAGCACGGTGGCCGTGTCCTCGCCGTCGTTGGCCAGGCTGTGCGTGCGTCCGGAGTCGAACTGGACGGCGTCGCCCTCGTTCAGGGTGATGGGCTCGCCGTCCAGGGCGAGCCGGGCGCTGCCCGACAGCACGTGCAACCACTCCTCGCCCGAGTGCCGGGCGTCTTTCGAGTGCCTGCCGGGGGGAATCTCCACGCGCAGCACGGATACGGTCGAGTGCGGGCCGCTGAGCACGGTGTACAGCCCGTCCGGACCGCGGTGCACCGTCGCGTCGGCGGAACGCAGCAGATAATAGCCGTCGCCGCCGCGCTCCTCGACCAGTTCGCCGACCGATACGCCATAGACCCTGGCCAGCTGTAGCAGGGTGCCGATGGAGGGCTGGCGTTCCCCCTTCTCCAGACGCGACAGGTACGGAGCGGACAGCCCGGTCTGCTCGGCGAGCGCGTTCAGTGTGATGCCGCGCAGCGAGCGCAGCTCTCTCAACCGCTGGGCGACCAGCAGGTCGATGTCGGACCCGTTCTCCATGACGCGCACGTTACACGCCTCAGAGGCAACCGGCCGTTGCTCAACGGGCAACCTCCCACCTGGACCTTCGGGTGCGAGGGCGCACTTCTATTTGCCTCTAAGGCAACTTATATTGCCTTTTAGGTTGATTGCGTCGCGGGGTGGCGTACTCCGGGCGTATGACACGAAGGGCAGGACCGATGAAGACCAGTGCCGAGAGCCGTGACGCCGGTGCGCGAGCCGCCGAGGAGCTCGACCTTCCCCCGCTGGCGGAGGGGGCCGGCTCGATCGCCGAGGAACGGCTGCACCGCAAGCGGCAGCTGGCGGCCGCCTTCCGGATCTTCGCCAGATACGGCTACGACGAGGAGGCCGTGCTGGCACACCGCCAGTTCGGCAATGCCAACATGGCCCGGCACAACTTCCGGCTCCTCGCCGATCTGGTCTTCGAGCAGGAGCCCGATGTCCTCGACTGACGGCGAGGACGTGGCCGGGTGCCTCCTTGCCGTGCCTGGCCCGTCGGCTGACCTCCAGGATGCGGGCGGGCGGTGAACTTATCGGGGTGGACAGGCGTATCTCCAGGATGTTGACACATTCGTGCCAGTCCGGTGTCGCCAGGAACGCCCGCGTGATCGCCGCGGCGATCCTCGCCCTGTCGTTCTCCCTCGCCTGCAGCGCGGACCGGCCCGCGGGAGCCCCCGTCGCCGCGGCGGGCAACGTGGTCCCCGCGGGGCCGCCGCCCACGGTCGAGCAACTCGCCGAGAAGGTCGGCTGCAAGGTCAGGATCCAGGTCGACGCGGTCGACATCCGTACCGGAGCCTGTAAGACCCCCGTCGGCCGGTTCTTCATCAGCACCTTCGTCACCCAGCACGGCAAGGACCAGTGGATGGACCAGGCGCCGGAGTACAACCCTCATCTCGTCGGGGAGTTGTGGACCGTGCTCGGCGCCAGGCAGGTCCTGGACGAGCTGCGCGAGACGCTCGGAGGCGACCTGCACCTGACCGACCACCGGGTGAGCCCCACCCCCACACCGCCCGCCGGGTGACGGCCGGGGCTCGGCCCGTGTCAGGAATGCCCGCCTGGCACGGGCCGAGGCCGCCGTACCGCCCGGATACCGGGTGCGTCAGCCATCCGGAAGGGCGAACTTTATCCCTGAATGAAATGGATACGGCATTGCCTGCGGATTCGTCGATCCGTAGCATCCGTCACATGTCCATCACGCGTGAGTTCGCCTATGCCTCGTCCTCGCGTCCCGCTGACGGCGAGTGCGTGTGGTACCGCTCCAAGGGTGACGTCTACGACCTGATCCGTACGGGCAGCGACGGGGACTTCCGGTATCACGCCTTCCACGCCCGCGACGGCCGCTATCTCCAGGCGTTCGCCTCCTGGCAGGACGGCATGGAATGGATCAGGGAGCGCGTCGAGGACGAGTAGGGCCGCCTGCCGCGGACACGTCGGGTACGAGGCGCAACGCCGGACGCTGGTCGGGCAGGTCGAGCAGCTCACGCACCCGGGAGACCGGCCAGGCCAGCTGGGCGGCGAGCCGCTCCATGGTGAGGCCGGTCTCGCCGACGGCCAGGTCGAAGGCCTGGCGCAGCAGCACGGGCCGCTCGCCGGGGTAGCCGCTGATCGGCTCGGCGGCGAAGCCCGGCTGGTCGCGGAGCGTCCTGAGCCGCTGGTAGGCGCGGCTCGCCGCCGAGTCGGAGATCAGCCCGACCTCGCGGCAGCGGTACAGCAGGGAGTCGACGGACACGCCCCAGGTGCGCTTGAGCTCGACCAGCCTGCGCAGGTCGAGGCGGCCGGGCAGCTCGGGCAGGATGCTGTCGCGCGGGGTGAGGAACTCGGCGGCGAAGACGTCGGCCTCGCGCTCCTGCTGGCTGTCTCCCGAGGCCGTGTCACCGTGCAGCACCAGATGGCCCAGCTCGTGGGCGGCGGTGAAGCGGTAGCGGTGGATGTCGTCGAACCGGTTGGCGGTCAGCACCACGATCGGGCGCGGCAGCTGGGAGGTGGAGAAGGCGTCCACCGTGGTGGCGTCCTCGTCCGGCGGAGGGAGGACCACGACGATCCCCTGCGCCTCCATGTGCCGGACGACGTGCGACAGCGGGCCGGTGCCCAGCCGCCAGAGCCGCCGCAGGGCGCGGGCGGCCTGGACGGGGTCGCGGGGCAACTCGACACCGGAGTGGACCTCGCCGCCGGAGAAACCGGGAAGGGCCACGTCCGGCAGCCTGACCTGCTTCTCCAGAGCGTGGGCCAGCTCCCAGACCTGCTCGACGAAGGCCGCGGCCTTGGCGCGCTGGTGGGCACGGGTGGAGCGCAGGCTCCTGAAGTGCGCCATGGACCCGTCCAGCTTGCCGTGCGGGCGGCCGAGCAGGAAGAACGCCGGTGGCACACCGAGCACGTCGGCCAGACGGGGCACGAGCTCGGGGCGTGGACGGGTCATGCCCGTCTCGTACTGCCCCACCGCCGCGGGGGTGACGCCGATCCGCTCGGCCAGGTCCTTCTTCGTCATCCCCGCCAGCTGCCGCGCCTGGGTCAGCCGCGCCTGGTCGAACGCGTCGGTGACGGCCTGCGGGCTCGGGCCGCCCTCGGCGACGCCGGACGGGGGGGTCTGGTTACGGTTGCTCATTGTCGCCGGTGACCGCGGTTTCCTCTGGTGCCTCACTGCCTACGGGGAAGATCTTGCCATTCTTCCGCTCGGCTGAAGACCGCGTGCTCAGCGCGAGGTCGGGCAGGAGACCGCCGTCGAAACGCGACGCGGCACCGGGCTCCGTCGCCCACAGGCCGCTGAGGGGACCTGTGGAGGCGGCCGGCAGCGGGATCGGCTCGTGGTGCAGCCAGCGGATCCTGCCGAACTCGTCGACGAGCTCCGCCTCGCCCCAGTAGAGCCGCAGCAGGCCGGCCTGCGCGTTGCCCGCGTAGGCGACCGGGACCAGCCGGGTCTCGTCGGGCAGCCCGGTGAGCGCGGGGCGGACCGTGGCCGGACCGTCCGCCCCCGCGGACAGGTCCAGCTCCTCCTGGGCACTTCCCCCGTCGAGCGCCAGGTCCAGTTCCTCCTGACGGTAGGAGGTCGCCGGGCCGAACCGGTCGAACAGCTCACGGACCAGTGAGGAGATGCGGCCGTCGCTGATCCGGGCCTCGGAGATCGGCGTGCGGTCGTCCTCGGCGTAGCGGAACGGCAGCAGCAGGTTTCCGCCGAGCACCACCAGGTGGTGCGCCGAGCCATGCGGCCTGACCAGCCGGAAGCCCGGCTCGTCACGCAGTCCCTCGGCAAGCGCCTCGTAGCGCCTGGCCATCATGGTGAAGCCGTAGGTGTACCGCTTGTCGCTGTGCGCGGAGCTCTGCGCGTCCTGCGCGTTGCCCATCGCCTCAAGCAGCGAGGCGGCCAGCTGCCGCCGTACGACCTCGGCACGCTCGCCGAACCGTTCCCTCGCCCAGCTTGACCCCGCCTGGCCCGGCTTCGCCTGTGCCACCCCGGCCTGGTCCGGCGACGACGACCATCTGCCCATCGGCGACCTCCGCTCACGCTTCGCCCGGTGTCAGACGATCGCCGCCGACACTTCATTTCCGTGCATCGTACTCCCGCTGTGACTCTATTTGATGTTGCCCATCCCCCGTGTCGCCGGCGGCCCCGCTCGGTGGGGGAGGCTCCTTGCGGATCCGCTCGGCCTCCTCGTCGGTGAACAGCCGGGAGCGGATGAGGAAACGCACCCCCTCCGGGGCCTCAAGGGAGAATCCTCCGCCGCGGCCGGGGACCACGTCCACCGTGAGGTGGGTGTGCCGCCAGTAGGCGTACTGGGAGGCGCTGATCCAGAACGGGGTGTCCAGGGCCAGCACGCCCAGCAGCAGGTCCGCGCCGCCGACCCGGAACTCGCCCCGGGGGTAGCACATGGGCGAGCTGCCGTCGCAGCAGCCGCCCGACTGGTGGAACATCAACGGGCCGTGCCGTTCGTGGAGCACGGTCAGCAGTTCCTCGGCGGCGGGGCTGAGCCGCACCCGCTCCACTCGGAGCGGGCGCGGCTCACCGGTGGGGCCGGTCGGCATCAGAAGAAGCCCAGTCTCTTGGGCGAGTAGCTGACCAGCAGGTTCTTGGTCTGCTGGTAGTGGTCCAGCATGACCCTGTGGTTCTCGCGGCCGATGCCCGACTGCTTGTAGCCGCCGAACGCGGCGTGCGCCGGATAGGCGTGGTAGCAGTTGGTCCACACCCGCCCGGCCTTGATCGCCCGGCCGAACCGGTAGGCGGTGTTCATGTCGCGGGTCCACACTCCGGCGCCCAGGCCGTACAGGGTGTCGTTGGCGATCTTCAGGGCCTCGTCCTCCGAGTCGAAGGTCGTCACCGAGACGACCGGCCCGAAGATCTCCTCCTGGAAGACGCGCATGTCGTTGGTGCCCTTGAAGATCGTCGGCTCGATGTAGTAGCCGCCCTCCAGGCCGGGAACCGTGCGCGGGCCGCCGCCGGTGAGCAGCTCGGCCCCCTCCTTCAGCCCGATGTCGATGTAGGACAGGATCTTCTCGTACTGGTCGTTGCTCGCCTGCGCGCCGATCATGGTGGCCGGGTCCAGCGGGTCGCCGCCGACGATGGCCCTGGTGCGGTCGAGTGCCCTGCTCATGAACTCGTCGTAGATGGACGCGTGGATCAGGGCCCGCGAGGGACAGGTGCACACCTCACCCTGGTTCAGGGCGAACATCACGAAACCCTCGATGGCCTTGTCCAGGAAGTCGTCGTCGGAGGCCGTGACGTCGGGAAGGAAGATGTTGGGGCTCTTGCCGCCGAGCTCCAGCGTCACCGGGATGATGTTCTCCGAGGCGTACTGCATGATCAGCCGCCCGGTCGTGGTCTCGCCGGTGAAGGCCACCTTGGCCACGCGCGGGCTGGAGGCCAGCGGCCGGCCCGCCTCCGCGCCGAACCCGTTGACGACGTTGATCACACCGGGCGGGAGCAGGTCGGCGATCAGCTCCATCACCAGCAGGATGCTGGTGGGGGTCTGCTCGGCGGGCTTGAGGACGACGCAGTTGCCCGCGGCCAGGGCGGGGGCGAGCTTCCACACCGCCATCAGGATGGGGAAGTTCCACGGGATGATCTGGCCCACCACGCCCAGCGGCTCGTGGAAGTGGTAGGCGACGGTGTCCTCGTCCAGCTGGCTGATCCCGCCCTCCTGGGCGCGGACGACCCCGGCGAAGTAGCGGAAGTGGTCGACGGCCAGCGGCAGGTCCGCGGCGAGCGTCTCGCGTACCGGCTTGCCGTTCTCCCAGGTCTCGGCGACGGCGAGCCGCTCCAGGTTCTCCTCGATACGGTCGGCGATCCGGTTGAGGATGATCGACCGTTCGGCGGGTGAGGTCCGGCCCCAGGCCTCGGCCGCGTTGTGGGCGGCGTCCAGCGCCAGGTCGACGTCGGCCGCTGTGGAGCGGGCCACGCTGGTGAAGGTCTGCCCGGTGACCGGGCTCGGGTTGTCGAAGTAGGCCCCGTCCACCGGGGGCACCCACTCGCCGCCGATGAAGTTGTCGTACCGGGAGGCGTAGGTGACGATGCTTCCTTCGGAACCGGGTGGTGCGTAGACCATGGTTTCGCCCTCCTTCACATGGCTGTAACAGAGCCAACGATGGATGGGCGAGGTTGGTGAAAGGTTGGCGTCAGAGTGGACGGTGCCGGGGCCGCCCCGGGCGGCCCGGGGCGGCACGGGGGCCATGGGCGGGCGGTGCCAGATGATCGTCCGGGGCCTCCGGACGGGCGACGGTGCCGAGGGGCGGCCGAGGGGTGAGGTCAGTCGTTCCGCGCCGTGCGGTGGCGGGCGAGGGCCACCGCCCTGCGCGGGTCACCGGGCCCGAGGACCGCCAGGGCCCGCTCGTGTATCTCCAGGTCGTACGGGTGCAGCTCGCCGAAGCGGAACACCGGTCCCGGGCCATGCCACCGGAGCACGGCCTCGCGCAGCGCGACCTCGATGTGCTCGCGCCAGGTCCTGATCCCCGGCGCGTCGGACCACGGCAGCAGGGGGCCGCCGTAGAGCCGCGCCGCCTCCTCCACCCGCCCGGCGCGGAGGGCGGCGAGCACCTCGGCGGCGTCGCAGCCAACGGGCGCGGTCAGCTCGTACCGCCGGGTGGCCAGCGCGCCCGAGAGCGCCCGCCGCAGGTGGGAGACCTCCGCCTTGAGGGTGGTCGCGGCGACGTGCCGCTCGCCGTACAGCTCGTCCATCAGCCGCTCGGGGGACATCCCGGGTCCCTGCGGTCCCGCGAGAGCGAGCAGGGTGAGGATCTCCAGCTGGCGAGGGGGCAGCCGGACGGGAACGCCGTCACGGGTCAGCCCGGCGCCGCCGAGGGCGCGCAGCCGCAGACCGGAGCCGCCGTTCCGGCTGGGACCTTCGGCGAAGGAGCCCTGGATGGAAGGCGAAGGCCCACCCGCGGAGGGAGAGCCCATCCGTTCGGCCAGGCGGCTCTCGATGCCGCCGACCAGGGTGTGCAGCGCGGGCATGGCCAGGGGGTGCGAGCGCTCCCAGGTGCTCGACAGGTCGAGCACGCCGAGAACCTGGCCGCCGGGGGCCCGGATCGGGGCGCAGTAACAGACCCACCCGTGCAGGGCCCGCACGAGGTGCTCGGCCGAGAACACCTGGGTCGGGCGGCCGGTGCGCAGCGCGAGGGAGAGGGCGTTGGTGCCCATGGCCTGCTCGTCCCAGCGGCCCCCGGGGGCGAAGTTCACCGCCTCGGCCCGCCGTCGCATGACCCGGCCGCCGCAGGTCCACATGATGGTGCCCGTCTCGTCGGTGACCGCCGCGATGAAACCGCCGTCCTCGGCGATCCCGCGCAGCTCGTCGGCGACCGCGGTCAGCGGCTCGCGCAGCGGCGACTGCCGCCAGCGCTGGCGGGCCTCGCCTTCCTCGGGGGCGCTGTCCTGCTCGGGTCGCACCGTCGCGATGGACCGGCGCCAGGAGTCGACGATCTCCGCCCTGAGTTGTCGGTGGCCATGCGGGTGCCCGCCCTGGAGCCAGCGTGTCCACTCCAGTTCCAGGTTGGTGCGATGCCGACGCAGCGCCTGGTTTCCTTCCATGACCCGCCTCAAACCCGTTGCCGCCTACCGTGATGATGCCTCACCCCGCGCCACGGCGCACCCCTTCGGGCCGGCGCCTCATGGGAATCGCAGCGTGGAGGCCCCGTCGTTCACGGCGGGGAGGAAACGCCAAGCTTTGGGCGCCGTGGGAATCTGAACGGTTACGAAATTCGGCCGAAGACCTGCGAGACGCCTGGTCGTACCGTGAAAGATGTGGGTATGTCGACTGTTGATCTCGATGCCAAGGCGGAGAAGGCTCTGAACGAGCTGACCTCTGATGGCCGTTCGGCGACCGAAGCCGTTCGCGAAGCGCTCATCATCGCTCAGCGTCTCCACCGTATGGAGTTGGCCCGGGTCGCAGCCGAGAGGCTGGCAGGCGATCCCGCGGACAGGGCCGAAGCAGAAGCGATCATGAGAGACACGGGGCATCTGCGTGCATGGTGACACGCACCGGCTATCTGCTCTTCGTGGTGCGATGACCCATGAGCGGTGAGGTGAGCGTTCCATCGCTGGGTTTCCTATCGAATCTATTGGCCCTCGGGGATGGAAGGTGAAGGCCGCCCGCGACGGTTGTCGGGGCGGCCGGGGGCGGTGTTCTAGCTTCGGTCGAACTCGTTGGCCTTCACGCCGTTGATGAAGGCGTCCCACTCGGCGGGGGTGAAGAAGAGCTTGGGGCCTTCGGGGTCCTTGGAGTCGCGTACGGCGATCAGCTCGGGATGCTCGGCCTTGTGGCCGGGGGCGTCGACGACATCCTTGAGCTCCGCGACCTCAACGCAGTTTCCGCCGTTGTTGCCGCTGAGGCTTGACCTACGCCATTGCGCCTTGCTCAGGTCCATCTTTCCTCTGCCGTTCTCTTGATGAGGTCTATCGACATGCCAAGCGGTAGAGCCTCTATGCGAATGGCCTCGAACTGGGTCACCGCTGCCGCGACATCGTCCCGATCGCTGGTGGTGAGTCCGCGAATGGCCGTGTCCAGATACGCTACCTCGATTCCGCCTTCCAATGTGGCGATCGCGAATCCCGCCAGAATGCCCGTGCGTACGCATCCGCGCGGTACGACTTGCACGCTTATCTGGGAATCGGCGATCGCCGTTAAATGTTCTAGCTGTTCGCGAACGATTTCGGGGCTCCCTACCAGCCGATGCAGGGCCAGTTCGTCGATCACGCATCGAAGAGTGGGAGGCGCTGGATTCTCGCGGGTCAGGATTTCCTGTCGTGCCAGACGGGCCGCGGTCGCCGCATCATTCCCCAGTAGGGCATGCGCGTAAGCCTCGGTTTGCAGGAGACCGGGCATCACCATCGGTTCGTATATTCGGAGAGTGGTGGCTTCCTGCTCCGTGTCCTTCCACTTCCCGAACCATGTCGGCAGGGCTTGTCCCTTTCTCCAGTCGAGGAGGCGGCGGAGGGCGCCGCCCGTGTTGAGGACCGCGTCGCAGGCGTCGGCGAACTCCGGGCTGGCCGGGATCTGGCCGGTCTCCACCCCGCTGATCAGGGACTCGCTGAAATGGATCTTCTCGGCCAGTTGACTCTGGGTGAGCCCAGCCGCTTTCCGGTAGTGCTTCAGCTCCCGGCCCCATATTGCCTGAGGTGTGTAAAGGTCGACCACGATGCCCTCCTTGCCGGAATTCAACAACGGCCGTGCGAATCCCCAACGCTCGTCGGTGGTAACCGTTCGACTACCAAGCGTAGCCATATCGCGGCACGCTGGCCATATGGATTCCAAAGAAGAGAGGGAGGCCGGAAAAGAGGCTCTCAAGGCGTACGCGGCACTGATCGAATATCGCTACACGCTGGACCCTTCCCTGGCCGTGCTGGGGGAGAGATGGATACCGCGTGAAACGAGAAACGTGGCCTCCGCCCGCCGATTCGTCCGGGACATTGCCACCGACTGGAACACGTCGGAAGACATCCCGGAAATCGCCGAACTCCTGGTCTCCGAACTCGTCACCAACGCGATCGCATACGGCTCGCCGGACGTTCCAGAGCCGACCGCCATCCGTGTCAGAACCACCAGGGAGAAAGAATTGATGACCGTGGACGTCTATGACTCCTGCATGGCCGTCCCCCGGATGAGACAGACCGACCACCTGGCGACCTCCGGCAGGGGCCTCACCATCGTCGAAGACCTCTCCCACAACTGGGGCTGGACCCTCAACCCCTACGGAAAGTCCGTCTGGTTCCAGTTGGTGGCATGGCCCTGAATGTTTTCGCTCATGCCAGAGGAGATGGGGGAGCGAGGGTTCCGGCGGCGAGGGCGTGGGTCAGGGCGGTGGCGGCGGTCTGGCCCGAGGTGGTCAGCTCCCGGAGTTCGGCCTCGAAGGTGAAGATCCTGCGGAAGGTGTCGCCGTACCTTCGCTGCTCCTCGACCGAGAGGCGCGGCACCTGGGCGCGGCGCGGGTCGAAGCGGGTGGAGCCCGACTGGGTGCCGGTCGTCGCACCCGGGGAGAGCGCCCGGACGAAGCCCGCGAGGAAGAACGGGTCCAGCCGGTCGGGGTCGGGGCGCAGCAGGACGAGCCGGGGGCCGAGCAGCAGGCCGGTCTCCTCGATCACCCGGGTGGCCAGGCCGCCGGTCCCGATGGCGGCGACCACGTCTCCGGGCTCGATCCTGACCCGGCCCTCGGGGCGGGTGCGCGTCTCCACCGCGCCCCCGTCCAGGACGTGCCGGTCGGTCAGCACCGGATCGCCCGAGCCGTCGATCTCGAAGCGCCCCGCCTGCCAGACGGCCAGCGCCCCGATCCGCTCCAGTTCCGCCAGCGTGACGGACGGCAACTCCTGACCGGTGCCGGGGACGGCCTCGGGGACGAGGGTGGCCAGCCGCCCGAGCCGCTCGGCCAGGCGCTCGCGGAGCAGGAGATAACCCTCCGCGGAGACCTGCTCCTCGGTTCCGAGATACCGGGAAGGGGTGACGTCGACGTCCTCGTCGACCAGCTCGATGATCGGGACCGTCCGGCTCTCGCCCGGCCTGTCGACGTCGAGGTCGGGGTCCGCGCGGAACTCGTGCCACCGCTCGGCCACCGCGTCGAGGTTTCCCAGGTCGGCCTCGGCCATCAGGACGCGGGAGGGGGTGCGGTCGTCGGCGGTGGGCTTGCGCAGCACCCAGATGTGCACGGGCAGCGCGGTGCCACCCGACGCGACCTTCGGAGGGAGGCCGATGACGGCCCGCAGGGTCCCGCGCCGCAGCAGGTTGCTGCGGATGCGGCGGCCCGAGCGGCGGTTGGCGGCGATCGCGGGCATCAGCAGCACCGCGACGCCACCCGGCGCCAGGTGGGCGAGCGCGTGCTGGACCCAGGCCAGCTCCGACTCCATCTTGGGCGGCAGCCCGTACTCCCAGCGCGGGTCGCTCGTCAGCTCGTCGTATCCCCAGTGGCGCTCGTTGAACGGGGGATGGCACACCACGGCGTCGACGGTCAGGTCGGGCCAGGCGTCATGGCGCAGCGAGTCGCCCGTCCTGACCTCGCCACCGGTCTCCGGCGTACCGCCCGCCGCCCTGCCGCCCGCCCGCTTCCGGCCGGCCGCCGGCGTCTCGTCACCCGCTCCGGCCAGTGCCAGGCGTGACTGCGCCAGCCGGGCGAGGGAGTCGTCGTACTCCTGCCCGTACGCGCGCAGCCCCGGGGCCGCCGCGGCGAGCAGGACGCCGAGACCGCAGGCGGGGTCGAGGACGGATTGGGCGTCGGGCCCCGCCAGGTGGGCCATGAAGTCCGCGATCTCGGCGGGCGTCTCGGCCAGGCGGCGCGAGTGGACGTCGGCGTAGCGGTCCAGCAGGAAGCGGATGGCCCCAGGGCCGCCCTCCTCCTCGGCGTACCGCCTGATCAGCTCCCACGCGGGGGCCGGGACGGTGTGGGGCCGGCCCTGGCCGAGCAGGAGCTCGGCGGCCTCGGCGACGACCTCGCCGAGCCTGAGGTCGTCGCCGGCGGCGCGGACCTGCTGCCAGACGCGCTCGCGTAGCGGGAGCTCGGCCACCTTGCCCTGCGCGAGCAGCCACGCCTCGACGGCGCCGAGTGAGAAGGTCGGGCTGGTCGCCGTCCCGCCCACGGGCTCGGGGAAGTCCTCGTGCCGTCGCCGCCAGTTGCTCACGGCCGCGCGGCCGACGCCCGCCATCCGCGCGATGTCGGCGGCGGTGACGCTCGCTTCGTCCCCTGCCATCGCCAGCCTCCGTTTTCCCACGTCAGCTCATTTGACATGTGGACGACAACTTATCTCACGGCGTTGACGGGCGTCGATCGGCGGCATCGGGTACGTGTATTTGGTTCACGCGACGAGGGGGCCGGCGTAAAAGGACCTGCGAATTGTCGGTGGGGCAGGCAAGGATGACCCCATCATGGTTATCCACCCGTCTCTCCCGTTCACCGCCACGACGTCCCCGAGCGGGGACATCGTGGTCTTCTACGTCGGCACCGAGCCCCGGATGACACCGGAGCAGGCGCTCGCGTTCGCCGACCAGCTCCGTGACCTCGCGGCCGGTGCGTCGCGCCCGGGTCGCCGGGAGCACCGGTCGGCGGGCACCGGATGTCCTGACCGTGCCATGGCGTATTCGCGATAATCCCTTTCACTCTCCGTGGTCATTGCGTAACGTTCTGCCTGTCGTGGCTTCCGGAAAGGGGGGCCGCCTCATCGATTCGCCGTGCTCCCGATGCCCAAGGGCGCTCCCGAGGACGTCGAAGTCGGATACGGAAGGACGGAACATGCAACCCTTCGAGCTCCCTGACTTCTACCTGCCGTATCCGGCCAGGCTGAACCCCCACGTGGAGACCGCGCGCGAGCACACCAGGGCCTGGGCGCACGACATGGGCATCCTCGATCCCGACCTCGGCATCTGGGACGAGGACAGGCTGGAGGCGATGGACTACGGCCTGCTCTGCGCCTACACCCACCCCGACGCGCCCGCCGGTGAGCTCGACCTCATCACCGACTGGTACGTGTGGGTGTTCTTCTTCGACGACCACTTCCTGGAGGCCTTCAAGCGCAGCGGTGACCTGGCCGGGGCCAAGGAATACCTCGACCGGCTGGCGGCCTTCATGCCGGTGCACCCCACCGGGCCCGCTCCCGAGCCGGAGAACCCGGTGGAGCGCGGCCTGGCCGACCTGTGGGCCCGCACCATCCCGGCCATGTCCGCCGACTGGCGGGCCCGGTTCGTTGAGAGCACCAGGAACCTCCTCGACGAGTCCCTCTGGGAGCTCGCCAACATCAACGCCGGACGCGTCGCCAACCCGATCGAGTACATCGAGATGCGGCGTAAGGTCGGCGGCGCCCCCTGGTCGGCCAACCTGGTGGAGCACGCCGCGGGCGCGGAGGTCCCGGCCGCCGTCGCCGCCAGCAGGCCGATGCGGGTGCTGAGGGATACCTTCGCCGACGGGGTGCACCTGCGCAACGACCTCTTCTCCTACGAGCGGGAGGTCGGCGACGAGGGCGAGCTCAGCAACGGGGTGCTGGTCTTCGAGCGCTTCCTGGGCTACGACACCCAGCAGGCGGCCGACGCGGTCAACGACCTGATCACCTCCAGGTTGCACCAGTTCGAGAACACCGCCCTCACCGAGTTGCCGGCCCTCTTCGAGGAGCACGGCCTGGACCTGAAGTCCCGCATCGACGTCCTCGCGTACGTCAAGGGGCTCCAGGACTGGCAGTCGGGTGGCCATGAGTGGCACATGCGCTCCAGCCGCTACATGAACGGCGCCTCGCAGACCTCCCCGGTCGCCCCGGCCCTCCTCGGCGGTCCCACCGGCCTGGGCACCTCGGCGGCGCGCATCAGGCTGGCGCCCGGCATCACCGGCCCGGGTGGGATCAGGAGTCACCTCCACGTCCCCCTGCAGAAGGTGGGGGCGGTGCCGCTGCCCGAGATCTACATGCCGTACCCGGCCAGGATGAACCCCAACCTGGACAGCGCCCGCCGCCACGCGGTGGAGTGGGCGCGCGAGATGGGGATGTTCGAGCAGCTACCCGGCTTCCCCGGGCTGGCCATCTGGACCGAGCGCAAGCTCGACGGCTACGACTTCGCCATCTGCGCCGGGGCGATCAACCCGGACGCGCCCGGCCCCGAGCTGGACATCTCGACGTTCTGGCTCACCTGGGGGACCTACGCCGACGACTACTTCCCGGTGGTGTTCGGACCCCGGCGTGACATGCTCGGCGCGAAGGTGTTCAACGAGCGGCTGTCGGCGTTCATGCCGCTCGACCTCTCCGCCACCCCGCCGCCGGCCAACCCGATCGAGCGTGGCCTGGCCGACCTGTGGTTCCGTACCGCGACCCCCATGTCGGAGAGCGCGCGTGCCGGGTTCCGCCGGGCCGTCGAGGACATGACGGAGAGCTGGCTGTGGGAGCTGGCCAACCACATCCAGAACCGGGTTCCCGACCCGGTCGACTACATCGAGATGCGCCGCAAGACCTTCGGCTCCGACCTCACCATGAGCCTGTCCCGGCTGGCCCACGGCCAGTCGGTGCCGCCCGAGGTCTACAACACCCGGACGATGCGCGGGCTGGACGACTCGGCCGCCGACTACGCCTGCCTGGTCAACGACCTCTGCTCCTACCAGAAGGAGATCCAGTTCGAAGGCGAGCTGCACAACTGCGTGCTGGTCGTGCAGGACTTCCTCAACTGCGACCTGCGACAGGCGGTCGACATCGTCAACGACCTGATGACGTCTCGAATGCGGCAGTTCGAGCACACCGTCGCCACCGAGATCCCAGCTCTGTTCGACGACTTCGACCTCGACGGGGAGGCTCGGGAAACAGTCAACGGATACGTGGCGGAGCTGCAGGACTGGATGGCGGGCGTCCTGCTCTGGCACATGAAGACCCGCCGCTACGACGAGTCCGAGCTGAACTACCCACCCGCGACGACACGGCCCCTCGGCGCCCCCGCCGGGCTCGGCACCGCGGCCGCTCACCTTGGGGCGTCCGCGCACCGATACCTCGCGGCGGGTCTTTGAACATCGATGTGGCCGAGCGTGCCCTGTGCTCTCGCAGGGCCGCTTCCGGGCAGGCGGACAAAGATGCCGCGCTGCCGTAGCGCGAGGCGGCGTTGACCGGATAGAAATACGTCAACCCTTCATTTAAGGCTTGACGTAAGCATGGCGGCACCGAGAGAGCGCTCTCTCGGTGCCTCGGCGTCGTCATGCCGCCCGTGCTCGATAGGCAGGTCGATGAGAACAGCCCGCGACCAGGATGTGCGTGTGACCTCGCGTACACGCAGAGGCATCTCCCTAATCCGTCTCCTCGCGCTGGCCGCCTCGGCGGCGGCGCTCGCCGCCACCGGCCTGGTGTCCGTGGCGGGCCCCGCCGCCGCGCACCCGGGCGGGGAGCCGGACTTCGGGCCCAACGTCTTCGTGTACGACCCGTCGACGCCTGCCCCCCAGATCCAGGCCAAGCTCGACGAGATCTTCACCCGGCAGGAGAACAACGAGATGGGCACGGACCGCTACGCCGTGCTCTTCAAGCCCGGCCGCTACGACGTCAACGCGAAGCTCGGCTACTACACGACCGTCGCCGGCCTCGGCCAGTCGCCGGACGACGTCGACATCCACGGCGCGGTACGGGTCGTCGGCCAGCCCGACCCGACCTCGGCGGCGGGCATCTCCGCGCTCACCAACTTCTGGCGCTCCGCCGAGAACCTGTCCGTGACGCCGACCGACTGGTCGAACCAGTGGGCGGTGTCGCAGGCGTCACCGATGCGACGGGTCCACATTCGCGGCACCCTCTGGCTGGAGCCGGGGAACGGCGGATTCTCCAGCGGCGGGTACATCGCCGACTCGAAGGTCGACGGGGTCACGATCAACGGCTCGCAGCAGCAGTGGCTGACGCGCGACAGCGTGCTCGGCGACGTCTGGACCAACGGGGTCTGGAACCAGGTGTTCTCCGGCGTGGTGGGTGCTCCCGAGGGAGGCTTCCCCAACCCGCCCTACACGACGCTGCCCACCAGTCCGGTGACGCGCGAGAAGCCCTTCCTGTACGTCGACGGCTCGGGCGCCTACCGGGTCTTCGTCCCGGCCCTGCGCCGCGACACCTCGGGCACGACCTGGGCCGACGGCCGGCAGCAGGGCTCGTCGCTGCCGATCCGTGACTTCTTCATCGCCAAGCCGACCGACAGCGCGCGGAAGATCAACCAGGAGTTGTCGCGCGGCAGGCACCTGCTGCTCACCCCGGGCGTCTATCACCTCGACCGGGCCCTGCGGGTCAAGCACAAGGACACCGTGGTGCTCGGGCTCGGCATGCCGAGCCTGGCCCCCGACACCGGTGACGCGGCACTGCGCGTCGAGGACGTCGACGGCGTCCGGATCGCGGGTGTGCTCGTCGACGCCGGGCGGCGCGAGTCCGACACGCTCGTCGAGGTCGGCGGCGACCGCAACAGCCACCGGGACCACGCCAGGAACCCGATCTCGCTGCAGGACGTCTTCTTCCGCATCGGCGGACCGTGGGTGGGCAGGGCGAAGACGAGCCTCGTGGTCAACAGCGACGACACGATCATCGACAACATCTGGGCCTGGCGCGGCGACCACGGCAACGGGATCGGCTGGACCCAGAACACGGCGGACACGGGCGTCGTGGTCAACGGCGACGACGTGACGGCGTACGGCCTGTTCGTCGAGCACTACCAGAAGTACCAGACGATCTGGAACGGGGAGAGGGGCCGGACGATCTTCTACCAGAGCGAGCTTCCCTACGACCCGCCGAGCCAGGCGGCCTGGACCAGCCCGACCGGTAAGGGCTGGGCGTCGTACAAGGTCGGCCGCGGGGTGCGGACCCACGAGGCGTGGGGCCTGGGCGTCTACTCCTACTTCAACCAGGGAGTGGACATCCGCACGGACCGGGCGATCGAGGTGCCCAAGACCCGGGACGTTCGCTTCCACAACATGGTCACGGTCTTCCTCAACGGCAGCGGCGGTATCGAACGGACCATCAACGAGGCGGGCACCCCCGTCGTGGGCTCCTACGGAACGAGCAACGTGGTCAGCTACCCCTGACCCGATCCGGCCGGTGAACGGCGCCGCCCAAGGAGGGCCGTGGTGCGCGGGCCTCCTTGGGCGGTGTCCAACGGACGTGTTCCCGCACCGGCGGGGGCACGTCCCGCTCCGGCCCGCGCAGCAGCGACGGGAACGACGCCTGGACCGGCAGTGGCCTCGGGGCTCCGAATACAGGTCAGCCGGTGTCGGCTGTCGCTGTCGCCCGGTTGTTTCGTGGCCGGGCGATCAGGCTGCGTTCCGTTAGGGCGCCGAACACCAGTCCGAGGGCGGCCGATACGAGCCCGACGAGCATTACGCGCAGCAGCAGTGCGCGCATCGTCATAGCGCGTCCCGTCTGCTGGTCAGTGACAGGGGAAGCCGAGGAGATGCCGGCCGTCGTGGACGAACTCGTGGACGAATCGCCGTCATAGTCAGGTTGATGACAACGTACGATGCGGGTCGGGTTCCGTCCGTGGGCCGGAAGGAAACCAAAGGCATCCACAGACGCCATCCCCCGCTCACCATCCGGAGCCGCCACGTGACGATCCGTTTGATCTTGGTCTGTCATGGTCCCACCGTCGCGCTCTCCCGGGCGTTCTTCCCGGCCGACGAGCCGCTCACCGAACGAGGCGGACACGCGGCAGGGCACGGGTGGGAGTCCGCGGCGACGGCCTGGTGCAGCCCCGCCGCCGCGGCCAGGGAGACCGCGGCGGCGCTCGGACTGGACCCGTCGATCGAGCCCGCGCTGCGCGACTGCGACTACGGGCGCTGGCGCGGCCGCGGGCTCGCCGAGGTTCAGGCCGCCGAACCCGAGGCGATCCAGGAATGGCTCACCGATCCCGCCGCCAGGCCGCACGGCGGGGAGTCGATCGTGGATCTGATCGAGCGGACCGGCGACTGGCTGGCGGGCCTGTGGCGGGATTCCTTCCACGGTCGCGCGGTCGCGGTGACGCACGCCGCGGTCATCCGGGCCGCGCTGGTGAACGTGCTCGCCGCGCCTCCCGCCTCGTTCTGGCGCGTCGACGTCCCGCCGCTGGCCCGGGTTCAGCTCACCGCCCACCACGGCCGCTGGCAGCTGCGCGCGACCGAGCCTGACCGGCCGCCGGTCTGACGGAGAGCCACGACCTCAAGCACGCCGGGCGGCGCGGTGATGAGAGTTCCCTCCCTGCGCCTCGGCATCAAAAACTCATGAGAAAAGCCCATATAGCCGTATATTGCTTTTCGGGGGCACTCGAAAATGCTTGTCAAAATGCGGCGAGCCCGGGTTTCGGTACGGCCATCCTCCTCCACCTCTGGTGAAGAGTGTCTGCTCAGAGGCATCTGACGCGGGTACCTGTAACGAGAGGTTCGACTATGCCGTCCAGGGGAGGTCACACCCGGCCGCGGGTGGGCACCGTGACAGGGATCGCCGACGCCTCGGGCCCAGCCCCTTCGACGCGTGGCCTCGGAGTCCACGGACTCACCACCGGGCTGATCCGCCATCCGCCGTGCCAGAGGTGAAGAACGACCGGCCATCCGACGTGCCGCTGGCCGGTCTGACCGTCATCAGCGGACTCGTGGACGCGATCAGCTACGTGGGCATCGGCCAGGTGTTCATGGCGAACATGACCGGAAACCTGCTCATTCTCGGCTTCGCCGCGGGCGACCCGTCCAAGTTCCCGCTCGTCGCGACGGCCATCGCCGTCATGGGATTCTTCCTCGGGGCCGGGCTGGCCGGGCAGCTGGTCGAGAGGGTTCCGAACGTCCGCCGCAGGCTGATCCTCGCCATGGCCATGGAGACCAGCCTGTTCGGCATCACCACAGTGGGCTCGTTCCTCCTGCCCACCACCCAGGCCGGCCGCTACCCGCTGATCGTCGCCCTGGGAGTCGCCATGGGCGGGCGGAACACCGTCGTGCGCCGTCTCAAGATCCCCGACATCAGTACGACCGTGGTGACCGGCACGTTGGCCAATCTGGCGGCCGATTCGGTTCTCGGCACCGGCAGGCACACACGTGCCCGCCGTCGCGCCGGGGAGATCGTCGCGCTCGTCCTCGGTGCCTGGGCCGGCGTCCTGCTGCTGCGGAACTTCGGGTTCAACGCCACACTGGTGGTGCTGACCGTCCTGATGGCCCTGACAACCGTCCTCTACATCTGGCGCACGTCACCGGCGCGCGCCCGCTGACCTGTTACCGGTCGCGGAAGCAGAGCAGCTGGAAGGAGCGCGGCGGGGGATCCGTTTGGTGAGACGGAAAGGGCCGCCGCGCCATGCCCGCGCTCCTACCCCGACGCGGGACGGCTTCACGATCAGCTCTCAAATTTGACGTCAACGACGAAGTTCACCTCGGTGGCGCCGAGCGAGCCGGTGACCAGCCAGCAGCCTGGATGGGGGAAACCCACGGTGCTTGCCTGAAAGCCGCGTGTCCCGTAGCCGGATGAGAGTTCCTCCGTCACGGTCTCGCCGGTCCGGAGAGAGGTGGCACCCAGTTTCAACCGGCCGTCGAACGCTCGCCACCATCCCATCTTCAGATGGTGTTTGCCGTCCGGCCAGCGGACGGCGCGCGAGTCGGAGGTAGGCAACGCCACCCACAGGCCGCCACCGCCGTAGAGGCCGTCGTTTCCGGAGTTCCAGCGAATCGCCTCGGGAGGTGGCGGGGCGGGGCGGTCGGCGGGTCTGGTGACCGGGCACGGCAGGTCTTTTCGCAGAGTGCCCGGCTGCGGCCCGATCCTGGTCGGCGCGAGTGTCGGCCCGGGTGTCGGTCCGGTGGACGCCGACTCCGTGGGTGGTCTCCGTACGTCCGAGGCGCAGGCGGACGCCGCGGCGGCAATGATGATGCCAAGCAGCGGGATCAACGCTCTCAGGTCACCTCTGGTGCAGGTCATGGCGGACTCCTGGGGGCCGGGGGAGAACAGGGCTGTGCGTCATTGATACGTACGAGCGCGATGTCACGATCCCGAGAGGTGGCCGACGGGAGGCTGTGACCTTGGTCACCCGGACCCGAGTGCGCGGGCCGACACGGAGCCACATGATGCTCTGCGGCCGTGGCGGGAGATCAATGTGCCTGCCCGGCGAGCCATTCGACGAGCGGTGGCCTGACCGCGGCACACAGCGGCTGGTTCCTGGCATCGGTGAGGCGAAGACGGGCCAGCAGCAGCCCGGAGCGCGTGGCGGCCTTGGCGGTGGTCGGGTCGACGGCGTCGAGCATCAGCTTGGCTCGCCGGAACAGGGTGAAGGTGCCGGCCTCCCCCAGGGTGCCCCATGACAGATAGATGAACCGGCCTTCGGGGCGGCCCTGGATATGGGGACCTTTGAGGTCGATGCCGGACGGGGTGGTGGTCGCGGTGCACTCCAGCGTCCAGGTCGCCGACGCGGCGTCGCCGGGCTGCGGGTCGAGCAGCTCCTCTCGCTGGTTTCGGCGTTGGACCGCGACGTGGATGTCGGTGTAGCCGGGGAAGCCAGGGGCGGTGGCGCAGGTGCGGCCTGGCAGGTCGAAGGCCTCGATCCGGATCTGCATGGGATCATCTTCTCGCAAAAGGCGGGGCCGTCAGCGGCGGTGGCGTGTGGCGGCCCCGGCTGGATGCGGGAATCTTCTCTGCCGTGGCATCGACTACCGGGGCGAGCAGAGCGTGCCTGCGGGGGCCAACGTCAGCCTCGTCAGATACCGGTCGGCGTACCCCGTCACGCACGGGTCCTTCGCCCGCAGGTAGACGACGTGAACGGGGCCGTCATAGCGGACGGCGACCGAGCCTGGGATCCTGCTCACCAGGAGCTCGGTGACCGGAAAGTCACGATCGCCGCCGAGTCCCAGCACCGAAGGCAGTCCGGCCGGCAAGGGGCGCGGCGGGTTCACCGGCCGGTGCCGCCAGCCGGAGCAGGCCAGGGCCTCCAGCCCGGTGCCCACCCCGCCGCCGAAGTCGCGGGAGATCCGCTCGCTGTAACGGCGGTCGCTGACGAGCGCCTCGTACCCCAGTCCGACCAGGCCGTCCGGGCACCGGGTCGCCGCCGCGCCCGGCGAGCTCCAGCTCGCGGAGACGCCCAGGATCTGCTCGCCGAACCAGGCGAAGTCGCCCTTACTCGCCTTGAGCAGCGCGCCGGCGAACTCCGGTGACCTCTCCGGAACGGGGAGGACCATCCGGGCCAGCGCCTTGAGGTGCAAATCGGTCAGTCTGATCTCACCCAGCCGGGCGGAGGCATACGTGACGGGCCTGCGGCCGGTGCTCTTGATCAGCTCGCGCCAGAGCTTACGCACGTTCCGCCCCCGCAGGGCGCACGCGTCGTCACCGGCACACCAGGTGGTGAAGCGCTTGAACGCCGCCTCAGTGGTGCGCAGTTGCACGCGTTCCATACCGCGCCAGCCCACCGTCGCGTCGGGCGTGCTGTCGAAAACCACTGCTCGGACGTGCCCAGGGTAAAGCCGCGCGTACGCGGCGGCCGGAACCCCGCCGTAGGAGAAGGCCAGCATGTTGAGCCTGTCCTGGCCGAGGGCGATGCGGATCGCCTCCATGTCCCTGGCCACCGAGTCCGAGTTCAGGTGGTCGGCCAGAGCAGTCGTGTCGTCCTGGCGGCACCGATCGACCAGGCGTTCCAGTGCGGCGGCCTGGCCGAGCAGCGCGGTGAGCTGGTGACCCATGGCCTGCTCGACCAGGTCAGGCGATCGGCCAGCGCCGCGATCGGCCCCGGCCCGCCCGCCCCGGCCCTTCTATCCGCTTGGCCAGGCCGAGCGCCGCGCGTCCGGAAGCGCCCGCTAGCATCGGGGTCTCCTGGTCCCGCCTCGCGGATGCCCCCACCGCGGCCGATTCGCGACGGAGCCCGCGTGCCCACGATCGACCCCCGACGTCTTCTTGTCCTCCGTGCCTTCGTGCTGTCCGACTCGGTCACCGCGACCGCGGCGGCGCTGCACCTGACGCCGTCCGCGGTGTCGCAGCAGCTCGCGGCGCTCGAGCGCGAGGTCGGCCACGCGCTCGTCGTACGCACGGGGCGCAAGCTGGCGCTCACGCCGGCCGGGCGTATCCTCGCCGGGCACGCCGAGGAGATCAACTCCCGGCTGAAGATCGCCGAGGCCGACCTGGCCGCGCACGCGGGCGGTGTCCTCGGGCAGCTCCGGATCGGCGCCTTCCCCACGGCGATCAGCTGGTTGGTGGCACCCGCCATCGTCGAGCTGCGCCGCCAGGCGCCGGGCGTCGACGTCACGGTCGTCGACGCGGAGGCGCACATGAGCCACCGGATGCTGATGCGCGGCGATATCGACGTGACCGTCAGCCTGGAGTACGAGTCCGACCCCGAGCGCGACTCCCCCGACATCGTGAAGTTCCCGCTCTACATCGAGCGGTTCAAGGCCGTCCTCCCCCACGCGCACCCGCTGGCCGGCGAGGAGGGCATCGGGCTCACCCAGCTCACCGAGGAGGGCTGGATCATGCCCTCGCCCGGTAACCCGTGCCGCACGATGGTGCTGCAGGCGTGCGCCGAGCTCGGCTTCCACCCGCCGATCACCCACGTCTCGGACGACTACCGCGCCGCGCTGGCGCTGGTCGCCGCCGAGGCGGGGATCTGCCTGGTGCCGGAGTCCGCGCTCTCCGCCCGCGACGCCGACTGGGTGACGATCCTGCCGACGCGCGGCATCGCGCCGCTGCGCAAGGTGATCATGACGACGCGGCGCGACAACCAGGGCCACCCCGTCGTACGTGCGGGGCTGGAGGCGATGCGGGCCGCTGTCGCCCAGCCGGACTCGGAGATCTACGGCCCGCTCGCGCGGTCCGACACCTTCAGCGTCGAGTGACGGCTCCGGCCGACGGCGCGTTCTCGCGGAGGAAGGCGTCGACGTGCCGGTGGTACTCGTCCGGCTTGTCGCGGCGCACGCAGTGGTGGGCGCCCTCGATCACGACGACGTCGAAGCCGGGCGCGACGGCCGTGAGGCGCTCACGGGAGTGCTTGTCGACGATGACGTCGCCGGTGCCGGTGACGAGCAGCGCCGGTACGCCGGCCGGGCCGACCGTGATCTGCCGCGCGGTCGGCGTCCAGATCCGGCGCCTCTCGTGGACCCGCTGCTCCATGTAGTCGATGTCGACGGCCTTCATCGCCTCGGCGAGTGGGCGCAGTTCCTGCTCCGCCCAGTGGGGCTTGAGCTCGCGCTGCATGTCCATGAGCTCCTCGACCGACGCCGTGTCGGCGTAGTCGAAGGGGTCCTTGGTGGTCTGCTCGACGCTGAGCCACGGGTTGGGACCGGCCTCCGGCACCCACCACGGCGGGTCCTCGAGCACGACGCCGGCCACGAGGTGCGGGGCGTCGGCGGCGACGAAGGCGGCGATCCGCGCGCCCATGGAGTGCCCGACGACGAGCGTCTTGCGCCCGGTCTCGTCGAGCATGTCCTTGAGGATGTCGATCGCGTCCTGCACCATCACGTCGGTGGACGAAACGCCCTCGTGCTCGGGCAGGCGGCTGGGCGACTTCCCATGGCCCCGGGCGTCCGGCGCCACGATGTGGTAGTCGCCGCACCAGCGGTCGACGGCGTCGCCGAAGCACGCGCCGGACTCCACGGCGCCGTGCAGGATGAGGATGGCGGGCGCATCTGCTGCGTCCCGCCCGTACTCTCGGACGAACAGGTCGGTTCCCACGTGTCCTCATTCAGTACTCTGTCGCGCCGGCCTCCGGCCGGCTCACGACGGGGTGGTCGTTCGGTGAGTCATGGTCATGATCGTGGCACGCCTGGTCGGCGTCGCGCAACGCTCCCGCAGGTCAGGCCGGCAGCTCCGCCTCCGGTGTCGCCTCGACCAGCGCGCGCGTGCAGGGGTGCTGCGGGGAGCGGAAGATCTCGTCGGACGGGCCGGTCTCGACGATGCGGCCGCGCTGCATGACGGCGACGCGGTCGCTGTAGAGCCGGATCACCGCCAGGTCGTGGCTGACGTGGAGGAACGAGATCCCCTGGTCGCGCTGCAGGTCGGCCAGCAGGTTGAGGATCTGGGCACGCACCGACACGTCGAGCGCCGAGGTCGGCTCGTCCGCGATGATCAGGTCCGGCTTGAGGGCGAGCGCGCGCGCCACGGCGACGCGCTGGAGCTGCCCGCCGGACGCCTCGTGCGGGTAGCGCCCCAGGTAGTCGGCGCCGAGGCCGACCGACTCCAGCAGCGCGACCAGCTCGGCGGTCGACGTCGTCTCGCCGTGCGCACGGAAGACGTTCTCCAGCGTCTGCCGCACGGTCTGCAGCGGGTTCAGCGACGCCAACGGGTCCTGGAAGACCATGGCGACGTTGCGCCGCAGCCGCCGCAGTCCTCGCCGACCGAGGCGGGCGACGTCCTGCCCGTCCGTACGGACGGTGCCGGACGTCGGCACCACCAGGCCGTTGGCCATCCGCGCCAGCGTGGACTTGCCCGAGCCGGACTCGCCGACCAGGCCGAGCGCCTCGCCCCGCTCGACGTGGAGCGAGACGCCGTCGACGGCGAGGAAGCCCTTGCGCCCGCGGCCGAAGCCACCGGCGGCGCGGTAGCGCTTGCTGACGTCGGTCATCTCCAGGATCGGCTCGCTCACCGGGCGACCTCCTGCGGTGCGGGGAGACGATCGAGGTGGCAGGCCGCAAGGTGCAGGCCGCCCCCCTCGCTGGTCGGGCGGACGGTGGGCAGCGGTGTCTCGACGACACAGCGCTCGCCGACCTGGTCCGCGAGGCCGCAGCGCGGCGCGAAGGCGCAACCCGGTCCGGCGTCGCGCAGCGACGTGGGGGCGCCGGGGATGGCGCGGAGCCGGGTCCGCTCCCCTCCGGTGTCGAGTCGGGCGTCCAGCCGCGGCGTGGCCGCGCGGAGACCGGCGGTGTACGGGTGGGCGGGCTGCTCGAAGATGTCGCGGAGGCTGCCGTACTCGGCCTGGCGGCCGGCGTACAGCACGAGGACGTCGTCCGCCGCGCTCCCCACCACTCCGAAGTCGTGGCTGATCAGGAGCATCGCCATGCCGTACTCCTGCTGGAGCTCGCGGAGCAGGGCCAGGATCTGCGCCTGCACCGTCACGTCGAGCGCGGTGGTCGGCTCGTCGGCGATGAGGAGCGCCGGCCGGTTCACCAGGGCCATCGCGATCACCGCGCGTTGCCGCATGCCGCCGGAGAACTCGTGCGGGAAGCGGCATACGGCGTCCGCGGGCTCGGGGATGCCGACCCGGTCGAGCATCTCGACCGCACGGGCCCGCGCAGCGCGGCGGGTGACCGACGGGTTGTGCAGGCGGATCGCCTGGGCGATGTGCGCGCCGATGTCGAGGTACGGGCTGAGCGCGGACATCGAGTCCTGGAACACCATGGCCACGTCGGAGCCGCGGGCCCGGCGCAGCTCGCGCTCGTCGGCGGAGAGCATCTCCCGGCCGGCGACGACGATCCGGCCCCGGGCGCTCGCCCCGCGCGGCAGCAGCCGCATGATCGCCCGGCCGGTGATCGTCTTGCCCGACCCCGACTCGCCGACCACGGCGAGCGTGCGGCCGCCGTCCAGCCTCACGGAGAGGTCCCGGACGACATCGGCGGTGACGCCGCCGCTGGTGAACGAGACGCACAGGTCCTCGACCTGGAGTACGGGGTCAGGCACGGCGGATCCTCGGATCGAGAAGCGGCATCAGCAGGTCGGCGATCAGGTTGCCGATGATGATGAGGAAGGCGGAGAAGAGCGTCACCCCGACGACGATGCTCAGGTCGGACTCGTTCACGCCGGACAGCAGCAGGTCGCCGAGCCCGTGCAGGCTGAACACCTTCTCCGCGATCACCGACCCGCCCAGGAGCGCGGTGACGTCGAGCGCGAACATCGCCACGACCGGCACCATCACGCCGCGGACGGCGTGCCGGTTCACCTGCCGGGCCGACGCGCCGCGCGCGGTCATCGCGACGAGGTGGTCGGCCGAGAGCTCGTTGAGGAGCTGGGTGCGGGTGACCCGGATGTAGCCGGCGGCGAGGATGAACGACAGCACCATCCACGGGCCGATCAGGTGCCAGGCCCAGTCCGCCGGTGACTCCGAGAACGACACGAAGCCGGAGTACGGCAGCGCGTTGAGCATGAAGCCGAAGACCTGGACGACGAGCAGGCCGACGAGGAAGGTCGGCACCGACAGCCCGAACATCGCGAAGCCGGTCGAGAACCGGTCGACGATCCCGCCCTTGCGTATCGCCGACAACGCGCCGAGGCCGATGCCCACGACGAGGCACAGGACGGCCGCGCCGACCGCGAGCGACAACGTGACGGGCAGCCGCTCGACGATGAGCGTCGTGACGTCGCTGCGGTTCGGGAATGAGTAGCCGAAGCAGGGTGCCTGGCAGTGCACCTGCTGGGCGCCCTCGCCGTATGTACGGCCGACGAAGAGACCCTTCACGAACTCGGTGTACTGCCACACCGCGCTCTGGTCGGTCTGCATGTAGGCGCTGACCTTGGCCCGGGTCTCGGGCGGGCACGGCTTGCCGCACATGGCGCGGGCCGGGTCCTTCGAGGCCCCGAAGAAGAGGGCTATCGTCACGAAGGCGATCGCGAGGAGCATGAACACCGCGGTGACCATGCGGCGGGCGATGTAGACGATCATGCAGCATCCTCCGTGCGCACGTCGAGGACGTCGCGGAGCGCGTCACCGGCGAGCGTGGCGCCGAATACGATCAGGAACACCACGGCGCCCGGGAAGAGCATGTACCAGACGTCCGCACCGCTGTAGATCCACGGCAGCGAGTCCGAGAGTAGTTTGCCGAGGTCGGGGACGTCGCCACGCAGGCCGACGCCGAGGAACGACAGTCCCGCGACGACGCTGACGTTGCCAGGCAGCGACATCGCGAACAGGACGACGACCAGGCCGAAGAGGTGCGGCAGCATCTCTCGGCGGATGATCTGCCAGGGCGGAGCCCCGGTCGCGCGCGCCGCCTCGACGAAGGCGCGGGCGTTGACGGCGCCGGCCTGGGCGCCGATGATCCGGGCCGGGACGGTCCAGCCGAAGAAGGCCAGTACCAGTACGAGGACCAGGCCCCGCGGCATCTCCGGCGGCACGATCGCCATGATCGCGATGACGAACATCAGGCCCGGGAAGCCGAACATGAAGTCGATCACCCGCCCCGCGACGGCGTTGAGCCAGCCGCCGAAGTACCCGATCGCCGTACCGAGGACGGCGGCGAAGGCGATCGACAGGATGCTCGCCCCGAACGCGATGAACAGCGACGAGCGGATGCCGTAGACGATCTGGGCGAACAGGTCGACGCCCGTCACCGGGACGACGCCGAGCCAGTGGTCGGCGCTGACGCCACCGAAGGCGCCCAGCGGACGGCCGCCGTCCGGGTCGAGCAGGTCGGGGTGGAAGGTGCTCGGGTCCTGTCCCTCGATCCGCACGAGCAGCGGGGCGCAGAGCCCCGCGACGAGCGGCACGACCAGCATGACCAGGCCGGCGACGCCGGACCGCTTCCGGAGGAAGCGGCCGAGGGCCGGCGTACCCCGGCCCTCCGCCTGCTGGATCTCAGCGATCGACACCGACGACCAGCTCATTCGCGAACGGCGGGTAGGCGGGGATGAAGTAGTTCAAGATCTTCGAACCGGCCAGGGCCTGCGTGCGCTGCACGAGGATCGGCACGACCGGGGCCTCCTCCATGATCTGCTTGTCGATCGCGGCCCACATCTCGGCGGCCTTGTCGAGGTCCGGCTCCGCGGTCGCGGCGTCGATCGCGGCGTCCACCTCGGGGTTGGAGAACTTCGAGGCGTTGCCGCCGCCGTTGTCGATCTCGCTCGACGCGAACAGCGGCTGGATGGTGCTCATGCCGCTCGGGAAGTCCGCTCCCCAGCCGTTCGTCGTCATGTCGTAGTCGCCGTCGGCGGACGAGACGAGCTCGTACCAGGTGTTGCCGTCGAGGCCCTTGAGCTCGACCTTGACGCCGACCCGCGCCAGCGAGTTCTTGATGCTCTGGGCTTCCTTCTCCTCGATCGCACTCACGTCGGTCGGGTAGGTCAGCGTGAGCTTCAGGTCGGAGACGCCGGCGTCGGCGAGCAGCTCCTTCGCCTTGTCGACGTTGCCGGTGTCACCGCCGTCGTACAGGTTGTACTCGGTGTGGCCGGGGATGCCGGGCGTCATGATGGTCGAGGTGATCTGGCCGCCGAACTTCGGGCCTCCGTACACGCTCTGCACCTCGGCCTTGTTGATCGCGTAGTTGATCGCCTGCCGCACGCGGACGTCGGAGAGGCCCGGGCGCTTGACGTTCATGGCGAGGTAGCGGAAGTAGCCCGACGGGCTGTTGGCCATGCGGCCGGAGATCGACGGGTCGGACTCGATCCGCTGGAACTGCGACGGCGAGATGAGCGCGTTGCTGATCGCGGTCTTGTCCTCGCCCTTGTCGTCGATGAGGCGCTGCACGATCGTGTCGTTGTTCAGGCCCATGTCGAGGACGATCTTGTCCGGGCCGGCGAACCGTGCCTGGTCGGTGTCGGCCTTCCAGTTCGGGTTGCGGTCCAGCACCGCCTGCGAGCCCTTGCGGAAGCTCGTCACCTGGTACGGGCCGCTGGCGACCGGGTGCTCGCCGTACGTCTCCGGCTCGGTGTCGGCCGCAGCGGGCACCGGCGCGAAGGCCGGCATGCTGACGATCCACGGCCAGTTGCCGAACGGACGCGTCAGATGGAAGACGATCTTGTGGTCGTCGACGACCTCGATGGAGTCGAGCTCCTTGCCGTCGTACGGGCCGTCGTAGTCGGTGCCGCCGACCAGCAGCGTCTTGTGGTAGCCGAGGCCACCCTGGAACATCGGCGCGAACGACCGCTCGATGCCGTACTTCACGTCCTGCGCGGTGATCGGGCTGCCGTCGGAGAACTTCAGGCCCTCCTGCAGCGTGAAGGTCCACGTCTTGCCGCCGTCGTCCGTCGTACCGGTGTCGGTGGCGAGGTCCGGCACGAGGGTCGTGTCCTTGTCCGGGAACGTCCGCCACGACGTCAGCCCGCGGTGCACCCACCGCAGCCGGCTGGTCGGCACCATCTGCGCGTTGGCGGTCTCGAAGGACTCGTTCGCGCGCCGCGAGAGGTAGTGCAGGGTCCCGCCCTGGGGCGCGGACTCGAGCGCCGTCGTGTTCTTGCCCTTCGTCGGCTCGGTGGACTGCGAGTTCGCGTTGCAGCCCGCCATCACGAGGGCCAGGACGAGCGCGAGCCCTGCGGGCACCACTCTCCGGGATCGGTTCGCCATAGATCGCGCTTCCTGTGAAGCGGTCCCGATCGGTCGGGTCCGCTGCTTGAATCTCAGGAAGGGAGTCTGTTGGCGGGCGAGAGCGCGCGTCCATCGAGGAGTTTTGCAGGGAACCTTTCAGAAAATCTTACAGATCGCGGAGATCTGCGCGCGCGGCGTCCATGATAGCCCGGCGGTCCCCGGGGTCGAGGAACAACGGGACAGCCATTGGCGGTGAGATGGATCATGGTGCGGATGGTCACCGCGACCTGCGGAAACACTAAAGATCGTGTTATCACGCCGGACCGTCCCGCCATGTTCGGGCCGAAAAGCTGACTCGACACTGTTGGTCGTGCATCGCCCTGACCTGCTCGAACAGCCCGTACCGCTAATGACTGTCCCGTTGTTCCTCGACCCCGGAATCCGGTAAAGATCGGCCCCGTGATCGCCGCGCTGCCCGACCGGGCCACCATGACCGTCGCCGAGACCGCCCTCGTGCTGGGCGTGCACCGCGATGCCGCCTACGACGCCGTGCACCGCGGCGACCTTCCCTCCATCCGGGTCGGCCGGAAAATCCTCATCCCCACGGCCAAGCTCGCCGACCTGCTCGGCCTTCCCTCACCCGCCGCAGGGAGCCGGTGACATGGGACGCCCGTCCAAGCTCACGCCCGCGCTGCAGGCCGACCTCGTCGCGGCCCTGGAGGCCGGCCACCCCATCGCCACCGCCGCCGCACTGGCGGGGATCGGGGAGACGACGGTGCATCGCTGGCGCCAGCTCGGCGAAGACGACGACGCACCACCCCGGTACCGGGAGTTTCGGGAGGCCCTCACACGTGCGCGCGCGAAGGCCTGCGCCATCCTGGTCAACGCCGCGATGGCCGATGCCGTCGGCGGCATCGAGACCCGGCGCGTCCTGCGAGCCGACGGCACCCTGATCGTGCAGACCACCCCGCCCAACGGCCGCCTGGCCCTGGAGATGCTCGCCCGGATGTCACTGGACTGGCGGCCGGTCAAGGCGGTGGCCGTGGAGGTCTCCACACCCGTGGACGGCGGCCGGGCGGGCATGCTCGACGACGAAGAACTCAAGCGCCTGGCCGCAAAGATCAGCGCCGTACGTCAGGAGCACGAGGCCCGCGCGGAAGCGGCCGGATCCCCGGGATGAGGCCGTGCGGCGATTCGTCGTCCACCGCGGGGGCCCGGCGGGCGACGAAACCCGCGCCGATTTCGTTGCGGCGGCCGCGCCCCGAACTCGCGCGACGAAACCCCGGGCATCCCAGCGGACGAAGCGGCTGAGGGGGTCGTCTCGCCCCGGGCGTGCCGGGCCGACGCTTGCCGCCGGTCAAGTCCTGCGCCTCCTCGCTGCGCTCGTCCGCTCCGGACTGGACAGTCGGCTACGCACCGGCCGAAAGGGGCCTTGGGGGGCGAGTCGGAGGCCGAGGAGCGGGTTCAGCGCTGGTGAAGGTCTCGCGCTTCCACCCAGGCCGGACGGACCGGCATCGGATGGTAGTCGAGGTCGAGCCTGATCTCCTGCCCCATCTCGATGGTCCAGCACTCCAGCTCGCGCAGCCACAGCTCGTGCAGGTGCGCCTTGGCGGCCTGGGGCTCCATGAAGACGTACGCCACCCGCTCAATGGGCCGATCGGCTCCGAGCATGTGGTTGCGCCGGGCGAAGCAGGCGTCCAGCATCTCGCCGGGCGGCACGTCGCGGCCGTGCACGATGATGCGCAGGCAGCGCTCGGCGGCGTCGTAGAGGCCGTTGAGGTCGTGGGTGAGCATGTGTTCGTCACAGAGGTAGCCGCTGACCGGGCTGGCGATGGACAGCAGCGGATGCCCCGCCGAGGCCTGCTCGCGGGCGGTGTCGGGGTCGGCGGCGAGGTCGTGGAACTGCACGAGCGTGAGGTCGCCTGGACCGCGCAGCACCCGCCACGGCCCGTGGTCGAGCCAGCGCCGCGAGACCAGTACGTCGTGCCCGTCCCCGCGGAAGGCGCACAGCCAGCCGTGCGGGTAGTGGTGGCCGCTGAAGCTGTACGGGCGGTAGGGCGTCCAGTTCTTGACTCTGGTGAAGGAGGCCTCGTGGAAGGGCGTCTCGGCGAGCGCCTCCATGATGTCCACCGGGTCGGGCTCTCGCACCGTGTTGAGACGGATCACGCGCTTCCGGTCCAGGGACAGGAAGGGTCCCTCCCCCTTCGACCATTCGGCCATGGCCGAATGGTCGCAGTCGAGCATGCGCTCCAGCCACCCGTCGACCACCTCCACCTCCTCGTCCTCCAGCGAGAGGCTGAGCGGCCGCTCCGCCGGGACCAGCCGCCCGGGCAGCGAGGTGAGGATGGCGGTCAGGTCGGGTCCGGTCAACCCGATTCTCAAGCTCTTCAAGGCTCTCCTTCAGTGCTGTTCACCTGCTATGCCTGCCCCCGCCGCAGTGCGCCGGGCGGGGGTGGGGATGAGGCTAGGGGCCGGTACTGGAGACCGGCTTGTCGATCACTGGGACGACCCCGGCCATGCGATTCGGTGAGGAAGGCCATCGGGTGGGGCCAACTCAAGCTGTTCAGCGGTGCCAGGGATGCTCGTCGAGCCGGTCGAGGATGCTGTTGACCCCCGCGACGGCATCCGACAGCTGCCGGCGGACCTGAGAGGTCCACGGCGTCACGTCCGCCCAGTGCTCGGCGGCCGGGTCGATCCACTCGTGCCGGTCCTCGAAGTCGGCGTCCCCGAACAGCAGGGGCCGCCATTCGGTGGAGGCCGCGGCCTTGCCGGGTCCGGCCTGCCCGGTGTGCACGAGCCCGATCACCCCGGCCCGTACCAGCTGCCCGGCCCGCTACTGCGGTGCTCCGTGGCCGCGTACCAGACCCGGCGTCGTGCCGAAGGTACTCGCACCCAGGCCGCCTGGCAGCACTCCCGCCTGGCCGGCGACGTCGAGCGCCGGGCCGAGCTGGCGGCCGTCGCAGTGCCCAGCACCGAACCCGGCACCGACGATGAACCGGGGACCGGGTGGGAGACGCACTTGGTCGAGCTGCCCCGCCGCATCGAGCGCCTGGCCACTGTGGTGAGCAGCAGCGCCCGCGGCAACGCGGCCACCCTCGCCGACTACCAGCACGCCTGGCCGGCCTGACCGTCGAGCACGACCAGAACGTCCCGAACATTCGAGATGGAACTGGTAAAGGTCGATGATCGAGTGACCTTTACCAGTTCCATAGGCCGGAGCAGGCGACGGGCCGGTCAAGGGACAGGCGTCGGGCACTCACCACGGACGAAGGCAACGGTAGCCTGCGTCAGATATGCGCACCGTTCGCCTTGAGGGCCGGAGCTTCTCCGTTACCGATGACCCGGACCGGGTCATCGGTGGCTTCCTGTCTTACGCACTCTCGCTGAACAGACTCTCCGGACGTTCTCCCGCCGAGGAGTTCGCCGAGCGTTTCTCCCCCGACGGGAGCGAAATGGTTGTTCCCGATACCTTCGTGGCCTACCGGGCCACGGAGTCGGATGACACCGTTCCGGAGTTGTGGGAGTACACCGCGGAGGATTTCGATCGCATGGAGCTCTGGGTGCTTGTGCTGTTTCAGTGGCACCCGCTGCCGGACAACAGGGCCGTCATCGAGGGTCCCGAGCTGCGCCACCTGCTGAACGAGGCCCTCGCGCTGGTTGTGTAGGACCACGGGGTCGAGATCGAGGAGCAGAGACCGGATGTGATCAGTCAAGCGGGGCGTAGCCGAGGATGTGGTCGCGAAGTAGGGCCCCCACGTCGGGGTCCCCGCGTTCGAACGCCGCCACGAGCGGCTCGTGGTCGGCGGCGTTCTCGCAAGGCCGCATCCGGAACAGCCGTATCGACAGGTGCGTCCACACCTCGATGCCGAGTGACTCCCACACCGCCAGGAGCACGTCGTTGCCCGAGGCTTCGACGATCTCGCGGTGGAACGCGACGCCGTGGCGTACCTGGTCGGCCACGGAGGCGGCGGCCGCGGCCTGCTGCAGGCCGGCGAGATGGACCCGCAGCGCCTCGATGGGCGGGTGACGCAGCCGCACGGCCGTCTCCTCCAGGCCCGCCCGCACCTCGTAGATCTCGCGCAGGTCGGCCGCGGTGAGCCGGCGGATCCGCGCGCCCTTGTGCGGCGACGACTCGACGAGCCGGAGCGCTTCCAGTTCGCGCAGCGCCTCGCGCACCGGAGCCTGGCTGACGCCCAGCTCCGCCGCCATGCGCCGTTCCACCACGCGGTCACCGGGCCCCCACCGGCCGCTGATCAGGCCGTCGAGCACGGCCTGCCGGATCTGATCACGAAGCGGGAGTCGCATGACAGGTTTCACGGGTCCCATGATGGCAGATGGAAACATCCGATGATCGATCATAGGGTGTTTAATGGTTACATGGAGAAGGACATTGACCCGCAGGAGACCGCGGAATGGCTGGAATCGCTGGAGGCGGTCCGCCGGGCGGCAGGCCCTGAACGGGCCGAATACCTGCTGAAGCGGCTGGCCACGAGCAGCCGGTACATCAACACCGTGCCGACGTCGGAGGAGCCCGGCTACCCCGGTGACCTCGAACTGGAGGAGCGAATCGCGGCCTACGACCGGTGGAACGCGGCGGCGATGATCACCAGGGGTAGCCGGCTCGGCCTCGGCGGCCATCTGGCCACCTATGCCTCGGCCGCCTGGCTGTACGAGGTCGGGTTCAACCATTTCTTCCACGGCGGTCATGACCAGGTCTACTTCCAGGGCCACGCGTCCCCTGGCATCTACGCCCGCGCGTTCCTGGAGGGACGGCTGACCGAGGGCCAGCTCGACCTGTTCCGGCGCGAGCCCGAGGGCGGGCTGCCGTCGTACCCGCACCCGCGGAGCATGCGTGGGTTCTGGCAGTTCCCCACGGTGTCCATGGGCCTCGGGCCGCTCAACGCGATCTACCAGGCCAGGTTCAACCGCTACCTGCACAACCGCGGCATCAAGGACACCTCGCTCAGCCACGTATGGGCCTTCCTCGGCGACGGCGAGATGGACGAGCCGGAGTCCACGGCGGCCATCACCCTGGCCGCCCGCGAGGGGCTGGACAACCTGACCTTCGTGATCAACTGCAACCTGCAGCGGCTCGACGGGCCGGTACGCGGCAACACCCGCATCGTGCAGGAGCTCGAAGGCGTCTTCAGGGGCGCGGGCTGGCACGTCGTCAAGGCGCTGTGGGGCGCCGAATGGGACGGGCTGCTCGGTTCGGACGAGCTGGTGTCCCGGCTGGGCGAGATGCCGGACGGGCAGTTCCAGACCTTCGCCACCTCGACCGGGGCCTACATCAGGCAACATCTGTTCCACGGGCTGGACGTGCCGTACTCCGATGAGGACCTGCGGCGCATCGTCGGCGGCTCGCGGGCCGGCCACGAGCCGCGCAAGGTGCACGCCGCCTACCGCCGGGCCCTCGACCACCACGGCGCGCCGACGGTGATCCTCGTGCAGACCGTCAAGGGGTGGACGCTCGGGGCCGGCGTGGAGGCGCGCAACGCCAACCACCAGATGAAGAAACTCACCCAGGACGAGTTCCGGGCGCTGCGCGACCGGCTCGGGCTGCCGGTGCCGGACGAGGCACTCGACGCGGACCTGCCGCCGTACCTGCACCCCGGGCCCGACTCGCCCGAGGTCCGCTACGTGGCCGAGCGCCGCCGTGCCCTGGGCGGGCCCATCCCCAGCCGAACCGTCTCCCACCAGCCGCTGCCGGCGCCGGCCGAGCGGCCGTTCCAGTCCCTGGAGAAGGGGTCCAAGCAGCCGGTGGCCACCACGATGGCCTTCGTCCGCCTGGTCAAGGACCTCATGAAGGAGCCGGAGACCGGGCGCCGCTGGGTGCCCATCGTGCCCGACGAGGCCAGGACCTTCGGCATGGAGTCGCTGTTCCCCACCGCCAAGATCTACTCTCCGCTGGGCCAGCGTTACGAGTCGGTCGACCGGGACCTGCTGCTGTCCTACCAGGAGGCGGTCGACGGCCAGCTCCTGATCGAGGGCATCACCGAGGCGGGATCGATGGCGTCGTTCACGGCCGCCGCCTCCAGCTACGCCACCCACGGCGAGGCCATGATCCCGTTCTACATCTTCTACTCGATGTTCGGCTGGCAGCGGACCGGCGACCAGATGTGGGCGCTGGCCGACCAGCTCGGCCGCGGATTCCTGATCGGCGCCACCGCAGGACGGACCACGATGACCGGCGAAGGGCTGCAGCACGCCGACGGGCACTCCCAGCTGCTCGCCTCCGCCAACCCCGCGTGTCTGGCCTACGACCCCGCCTTCGGCTACGAGGTCGCGGAGATCATGCGCGAAGGGCTCCGGCGCATGTACGGGCCCGACGGCGAGGACGTCTTCTACTACCTCACCCTCTACAACGAGCCGCTTCCCCAGCCCGCGATGCCCGAGGGCGTGCGCGAGGGCATCCTCAAGGGCATCTACCGCTACTCCTCCGGCGGCGGCCAGGCCCATCTGCTCGCCAGCGGCACCGCGATCCACTGGGCACTGGCCGCGCAGCGGCTGCTCCAGGAGGAGCACGGCGTGGGAGTCGACGTCTGGTCGGTCACCTCGTGGAGCGAACTGCGCCGCGACGCGATGACCTCCACCGGAGTGCCCTACCTCCGGCAGGCCCTGGCCGGGACCGAGGGCCCGGTGATCGCAGTCAGCGACTGGATGCGCGCCGTGCCGGATCAGATCAGCCCGTGGATCGACCGGCCGTGGACCTCCCTCGGCACCGACGGGTTCGGCCTCTCCGGCACCCGGGAGTCCGTACGCGAGCACTTCGGCGTCGACCCACGTTCGATCGCCGACGCCGTACTCAAGTCCGTCAAGGAGACCGGCCGGAGATGACCGGCCCGGCTTCACCACCGCTGCGGTCAAGCTGTCCGGGTGTCGTCCACCCGCGCGCGGACGACACCGGTGTCGTCCGGGGTTGTTGCCCCGTTCCCGCAGGTCAGCAGTAGCTCGTCGGGCATGTACGGGGTCGAGGAACAGCGGGACAGTCGTTGGCGGTGAGAAAGATCTTGTTTCTCGTTGTGGCGGTGAGCTGGTCGAATGCGAAAAGGCCAGGCGGTCAGAGCCCGCTGAAGTGAGGGCGCGGCTCCGGAAGACACCACCCCGACGCCCTGCACAGTCTTCCGCGACCTGCGACGCAGCGGTTTACCGCCAATGACTGTCCCGCTGTTCCCCAACCCCGACTAAGGACGGCCTGGAGGCGGCCCGCCGCCGCGGCCGGGGTTGGTGGGCGCCGACCCGTGGTCGATGACGACAAGCGTGCCGCGATCTTGGCCCGACGCCAGTGTGGGGAGTCCATCCGCACCATCGCCGCCGGCGTCAAGGTCTCCATCGGCGTCGTCCACAAAACCCTCGCAGACGCCGAGCGTAACCAGTAAGGCCCGGTGCCCGGATTCGTGTCATGGGCCGCAAGGTAGGGCATTGGCGCAGGTCACGATGGGTGACCGTCGCCTCTTGCGGCATCACCGTTCTCGCAGGGAACCCCACAAGATCCACAACCCGGGCGGCGGAGGGCATCCCGGCCCGCCTCGCGGCGGTTGGCAGCGCCCCTCCCGCACGGGACAAACTCAAAGAGGTGGAGGCGCCCGCCCGCGCGGGTCGAAGCGCCTCGTAAGCTCGTTTGAGAGTCAGAAATGGTAGGTAATGCCCGCCCTCAGCTACGAGGGTGAATAAGTCCCTGGTCAGGCTGTGTGTGAAGGCTTGGATCAGAACTGGGATCCAAGGGGCACGAGACCTGGCGGAGGGCAGACCTTTCAAGATCGGACCAGGAATGCTCGCCCACCGGAGGGGCAGAGGGGTAAACGGTTATCCCTTCGTCGTGGAGGTTGATGCACCCGCCACCCTGCCCGTAGGGGGCATCCTTCGCGCGTATGGAGGCGGCGTACACATCACTATGGGTAGCGGCGGTACTCGGCGGCGGACACGATTCCCTTTGCTCCGTTTCCCCGGTTGACGTGCAGCCCTTCCTCGGGGAAGAAGATCCGTCCGCTGTCGCTGCTTTTTCCCTGCACCCATTCGGTGTTGACGCACCAGAGATCGGCCCCGCTGGCGTACAGGGTGCCCAGGAGATCGGAGCCGCGTGTATGCCAGACTTTCACCCCGCCCGGGAGGAAGGTGATGTCTCCGTCGCCGTCCTTAAGCCCCTTCACGTACTCGGTGGCGATGCCGCTGACGGTGGCCTCGCCGGCGTACAGGGCCCCGGCTTCCTGGGAGCCGGATTCGCGCCGCACGTGCATCGCGCCCTTGGAGAAGGTGAAGGCTCCGTCGCCCTTGGTCGACCCCTGTACCCACGGGGTGGTGACGCCATTGATGGCGGTGAGGGTTTCCAGGATGGGATTGCGCACTTGAACGGTCGTGGTGAAGGTGTGCCGCTGGGTGCCGAAGCTGGCGATGAGGGTGTAGGTGGTGTCGCGTTTTGGGGCGTCGGCGGCGTCCAGCGCCAAGGAGTACGGGCCATGCGACCCGGTGTGCTTGACCTTGGGAACGGGCTTCCGGCCGCCCGGGAACAGGATCTCGTATGTGAAGTCGTCGGATCCCTCCCAGCTCAGCGTGACCTTTGTTCCGGCGTCCACGACGGCGTTGTCCGCGAGGAAGCTGTGCGGCGCCGGTATCTCCTTTGGCGCGGTCTTCACCAGCGCCACCGCCGCGAAGCTGTTGCTCAGGCGCCCGATCTTGGTTCTGCTGGCGTTCTCGGTCACCTTCAGCACGGCTAGCCCGGCGGTGGGGGCGACGGTGACGTTCTCCAGCGTCAGCACCATGTAGTCACCGGGGGCGAAAGGGGTTCTGCCGCCAGGAGCGGTGGCCTGGAAGGCGTTGGAGCCCTGTGGTCCCGGCTGGACGTTCACCGACGACCGGGTGCCCGACCGCGTGCTGTACTCGCCCTTGGGCTTGATCCTGTTGAAGTCCGAGGTGAGGTCGCCGGCGCCGTTGCCAACGGGCACCTCCACCTTGATCGTGGACCAGTACGCCGCGGCCTGCCCGGTGTTGGTGATGAGCAGGTACACCGTTCCCGTGGACGGGGGCCGCCCGGCCTCTGACGCCGCCAGGGGCGCCGGGTCGGTGATGAGGGTGTAGGTCAGCATGGTCAAGGTCACGACTCCTTCTCTTGGAGGACGGCGCAGGCTAATGACCGGCGCGCCCAGACAGGACCGAAATGGGCGGGACGGGCAGTGATATGGGTGACACATCCGAAACCCGCCGCTTGTGACGCACCGCAGAAGATCACCTCTAGATCCAAACGCCAGCATTGGAGCGTGACGAGAGCATTCAAGGACGCCATACCAGGGCGACTCGGCAACATCTTCAGTGTCTTGACACGCATTCGGACCATGCGTCACTGCGCCACGACGAGCAGCAAACCGCGTCTCGTCACGCTGCGGACTGTCCGGGGGCAAGCTTGCTGCCGCGAGCCCCACTCAACATGGCTGGCTGCGCCCGCCCCTTTGCCGGAGCGCCTTCCGTTTCATCGCAAGGAGGGCGGGCGTTCTACGGCAGCGCGAGCGGTGGCGCGCCGGTCTGTGGGAGAGCGTCACAATCGGCCACGCCAACCGTGCCGTGGTTGAGTGGCGCGACATCTGATCACGGAGGGGTGCTCAACCCCGGATCATCGGGTTGGCGGCCCGCCGTGGCTAAGGGAGTTCCGGGCCGGTTCGGGCGGCATTCACGGACTCCCCTCGGGTGCGGTGCAGGATGGCGGGTCGTGGTCCGGGGCGAGGACGCCTGGGATCAGGCGATGGTGAGCGGCCCGTCGTCCAGGTACGCCGCCAGCGGACCGGTCGTCTGGGACCGTGTCGGCGGTTGCAGGGCCAGCCCGTTGGCGAAGGTGGCGAGGTAGCCGACCTCGTCGGAGGCCGTGGAGTCGAGGTGGCCGAGCAGTTCGACCGCGCGTGGGACCACCCGGGAGAGGGTGTCCTGCACGCAGTACCGGATGTACAGCGAGTCGGCGAGCGTCGACTCGGCCGGGTCGCCGTCGTCGATCCTGCGGGCGACGCCCTCCGCGGCCGACATCGCGTCCTCGACCTCCATCAGCAGCTGGACCCGCTCGGATTCGGGCACCCGGTTGTCGAGCAGCACCCGCTCGACCAGTGTGCTGGCGGCCCCGAGGTAGCTGCCCGTCATCAGCAGCTGGAACCAGGCGAAGCCTGCGGTCAGCATTACGTCCGGCTGCGCGTCCGGCTGCGCGTCGGGGGCCCAGGGCACCGCCTGCTGCTTCGACACCGTGACGCCGTCGAGGGTGACCTGCTCACTCTCCGCCCCCGCCCCGCCGACGCTCAAACCTTCGGCGTCTGCGGGCACCAGTATCATCGCCGGTCCGTTCCAACCGTCGATCATGACACTGGCGGCGAACAGGTCCATCGACCGGGCCAGACTGCACGGGCGCGTCCTCCCGTTGACCAGTAGCCAGTCCCACACGTGCGCATCCGTGGCGGTCATCGAGGGGGAGAGGATTCCGGCGCCGGGGCGCTCCTCGGCGAAGCCGAACGCCACGAGAAGGTTGTCGCGGACCACGGTGTTGACAAGCTCCCACCTATTGGATTTGCCATCGTCGGTGGTGGCCAGACCGAACAGGGTGGCCATCGCGACGTGGTGCAAGGTGGTGGCCACGGCCAGCGACGGTGTCCTGCTGCCCAGTGCGCGCTGCACCCGCAGGGCGTCCAGGGCGGTGGCTCCCCGCCCCTCGTAGTCCCTCGGGACCACCAGCCTGACGCCGTTGAAGTCGCGGAAGTACTGGATGCCGGGGCTATCCGGGCCCTCCAGCTCCATGAGGGATACCTCCTGCAGGTACTCGTCCAGATCCGGCAGCAGCTTCGCCATAGTGGCGCGTTCCCGCTCCAGAAATCGCATGTCCTCTCCCACTTCCCCTGGGGACGTCTACCCGGGCGGCGGCCCAGGCCGACTCGCAGCGCCCGGGGGCGCGCAGCATCTGCCACACCGCCCCGGGGCCGGGCCGGCCCAGGAAGGCAATGTACGGCGTCGGGGCACAGCGGTACAGCCATGGGCGCCAAGCAGATGATCTTTAATCTGCGCGGGCCGCAGGTGGTTGGCACGGGCCGGTCGGCCTAGCAGGAGGCCAGGCCCTCGCCAGTGATAGGGCGAGGCCTGATCGGGAGTGGCCGGGGCGCGATGGTCAGGTGGGCGGGAGCCAAGAACCCCAAGGATCACGCACCGAAGCCGGGCGTCACACGATCACGCTCGTTTGGGGCTCATGACACGTTTCTTACCGGCACCCTTATGGGGCACGTGACCTCGCTGCGAAGTCCGGGGTCGAGGAACGCGGGGACAGCCATTGGCGGTGAGATGGATCATGGTGCGGATGGTCACCGCGACCTGTGGAAACACTAAAGATCGTGTTATCACGCCGGACTATCCCGCCATGTTCGGGCCGAAAAGCTGACTCGACACTGTTGGTCGTGCATCGCCCTGACCTGCTCGAACAGCCCGTACCGCTAATGACTGTCCCTTTGTTCCTCGACCCCGAAGTGCCGGCCCCGCGCGGAGCAACTGGACGATGCGTTGCCGAAAGAATCGCATCACCCTGGGTACGCCCAGGACATGAGCAAAGACAAGCCCACACCGTGGGACGAGGGCGCCAAGGCGCGCATCATGTCCGCCACCGCGAAGCACCCGAACAGTCCCAGCGCCAAGAACGACTTGAGCCGCAAGGCCCAGTCCGGTGCAGACAAGAACGCTCACCGGCAGGGAGGTAAGCGTCGCTGAGAATTGCCGAATTGTTCTCATAGGGGGCAAGCCGCAACGGGCCGGTGACCTCGGTTGAGTGCCGAGGTCACCGGCCCGTGCCGGACACGGCCGAGGTCAAGACAGCGGGTCCAGGAATTCGATTTCGATGGTCAGCACGCCCAGGGCTTCCTTGTCTGGTCCGTAGATGCGGCGGATGTCGGCGAGCCGTTGGTCGCGGGGGGTTGCTGGGGTTGACCTTCGTCGCGCCTTCGGTGCCAGGCATCTCCTCGAAGGAGGCATACCGTGCGACGCGTTTGACCTGGGTGAGGACGTCGTCGCGACCGCACATGAAGCGGATATGGTCGCCTGCCTGCAGGGTGTGCAGGTTGGAGTAGTGCACCTGCACCTCGATGCTCTTGCGGCCGTCGGGCGGCCAGATCGAAGTAGCGGCGGTAGAGGTTCGTCTCCCGGGCGCGCACGCCCGTGGGCGGCTCAGTTCAGCGTCACCGCCGCATGGACGTATTCCGAGACGGGTCCGTCCAGCCGCAGCGCGTCGAGCGGATCGCAGTTGCCACCGGACGCGCACGACACTATGGGAAGACTGGCGAGCACCACCGCCCACTTGTTGGTCCCCGGCGCGGCGGCGCCGGCGTCCCAGCGGAGCGTCCAGGCGCCGTCCAGGATCGTCGCGGCGTCGGGGGAGACCTCCCAGGGGTACGGGTCGCCTGGCGGGGCCTTGCGCAACGCCCGGATCTGCTCATAGTGCGCGGGCTCTTGCACGGTCCCGCGGAACTCCGCTCGTGTGCTGTCGGCCGACCAGTCGTCGACTGCGAGCCGCCCCGCGCCGGCAGGTGAGGTCCTGGGCGCCGCGCCGGGCGCGGGCGGCGGCGTTCCCGCGCTACAGGCCGCGGAGAGCAGGAGGGCGGCGACGGTCAGGGCAATGGCGAAGCGTTTCATGGTCAGACAGACGTTCGCGCCGGTGCCCTGGTTCATCGGATTCTTGGGAGTTGGGAAAGTCCGCGGAAGGGGGCCAGCCCAACATCCCCACAGGCCATCGCCACCATGTCTGGCCGGGCTGGTCTGAGCATGTACCGGATAACGTGCCCGAGTCGCGCGGCTGCCGTCTTCACGCCACTGCTGGTCAACGGCACCATGACGTCGGCGATGTACGTGATAGCGGTCCCTTATCCGGTACATCGCCCCGGCCCACGGTGTCCTTCTGGCGTACTCCGGCCGCCCCCGATCTCCGTGAGGCGACGTGGTGCGAGCGAGGTGATGCGCAGGTCTGCCGGGGAAGGCCGGTGCTACGGGAACCCTGGTGCGCGCATCCGGAAGTTGGTCAGGACACTGCCGCGCCGTTCGACGCGTTGCTCGGCGACGACGGTGAAGCCGTGCCGTTCGAAGAACGGCCGGGCCGTAAGGCTCGCGTTGACGGTCAGTTCGCCGATTCCCTCAGATCGGGCGATTTCCCTCACATGGTCCAGCAGGGTGGTGGCGACTCCCGTTCGCCCGGCGTCGGGGTCGACGAACATCATGTCGATATACCCGGCCGAATCGATGTCGGTGAAGCCGACCACCTTGCCGCCGACCTCGGCAACCCAGGTCGCGGCCTTCTCCCGTCCGGCCGCCCAGTCGGCCGGGTCGATGTCGGACGATGCCCAGGCAGCGAGTTGGTCGGGGCTGTAGTCGCGGGACGCGGTGACCCGGATCGCACGGTAGAAGATGTCCAGGGTGGTCTGGGCGTCGCTGGAGCGGTACCGGCGGACTACGGATGTGATGGCGGTCATGGGGCCACTCTTTCGCACCTCGCCTGACGCCCCCAACACACGTGCCAGCCGAACCTTGCTGGGTCATGAGGAGAGTCACGAGGTGACCGCAACGCCGCTCGTCAAGGACGGCGGCCCCACGGCCGCGCGCTCCGGCGGCCAGCTGGCCGGGCATGCGGCCTGGAGGCCGGTCCCGGCCGCCGCCGCCACGCGCGCTCGGTCCCGCTCACCGGGGCCGCCCAACCCGAGGACCGATCGAGCCATGCCGGGGCCGAGGAACGCGGGGACAGCCATTAGCGGTGAGATGGATCATGGTGCGGATGGTCACCGCGACCTGCGGAAACACTAAAGATCGTGTTATCACGCCGGACCGTCCCGCTATGTTCGGGCCGAAAAGCTGACTCAACACTGTTGGTCGTGCATCGCCCTGACCTGCTCGAACAGCCCGTACCGCTAATGACTGTCCCGTTGTTCCTCGACCCCGGATCTGCTCTCATGCGTGGTTGCCGGGCGTCAGTTGGCCGGCGCGGTGTAGAGGACCTCTTCGGTCTCGTCGTCGATCACCTGCCAGCCGAGCCGGTCGGCGATCCGCTGGGCCAGTTCCAGGGCGGACGGGTAGCTCCCGTCCAAGGACGATATGTTCAGCTGCACCAGGTTGACCCGCTGCGGTAACTGATCTGCGAAGGCCGCGTAGTTACCACTCGGGTCGCCACGTGCGATCACCACGTTAAGCCAGGGCAGGCCGCTCCTCGATCCGAAGGAGGATGCATCCGTCCTGTGAAGACCGGACTCTGTCTCCAGGTACTCAACCAGTACGGACGACGGAACGTCCTCACTGAACTGCTTATCGGAACGAACCATCAGATAGTAGGTCATACGCCTATTTTCACGCCCGGACACACTCAACGATCACGTGTTTTGGCCTCGGGGAGGATCGGACCGGATTTTGGCGGTAGCCGACGGCTGGCGATGGTCTCTACTCGTTATCGCAGATAGGGGCGCATTATCTGCGATAACGTCAATGGCGTCCTGGGAGAACACCTTCGTGCGGAACCGGTGACTCCCACTGCTTATCTGCGATAGCCGCTTGGGAGGCCCTCGTGGCGACGGTGCATCGGCTCAAGGCCCGCGAGACCGCGCCACCCTGGGCCTGCGCGAACGCACCCTGTTTCGGCTGCTGTATGAGAGCGCGGCCAGAGCGCAGGAGGTCCTGGCCCTCGACGCCGACGAGCTCGACCTGCGCAACCGGCGCGCGAAGGTACGGCGCAAGGGCGGTGCGGTCGATGTCATCGTCTGGCAAACGGCCACCGCGCGGCTGCTGCCCCGACTGTTGGAGGGCCGCCGCGTCGGCCCGGTCTTCCTCACCGACCGCCGCGCCCGCGTCCAGTTGCCGCCCGGTGACCTCGATCCCGCCAGCGGCCGGGCGCGGTTGTCCTACCGCCGCGCCGCTGAACTCTTCGAGGCCACCACTGCCAGGCTGGCCGGTGGCCCCTGGAGGCTGCACCAACTGCGCCACAGCGCGCTGACCCACGCCGCCGAAGACGGCGCCAACACCTCCACCCTGCTCGCCTACTCCGGCCACACCTCCGTCGTGTCCCTCGCTCGCTACGCGCGAGTCTCCCCTGAGGCCCTCGCCCGCTGGCAAGAAGGCCGGGATCCGGCTGCCCGACGTCGGTGACCTCCACCCGCTAGATCACGCAGTGCCACACGGATCACCCAGAGCTACTAATCACTCTTAACGAGTCCGTCACTCAGGCAGACTCGGGCCTGACAGCCGCCGGCGGGTGAGCACTCATAGCTACTGGATCTTTGCCCCTGGTGGCGTCGACCCGAGTGGAGGGCCTTCAAGAAGCGACGCGGCAGCGCATATGTTTGTGGACGACCGTCGCCGACGAAAGCGTGGAGATCGTGGCGGAAGATGGCGTCCCCCCTGCCCGTGGCAGTGTGACCACTGCCTGGATCGGTGTGGCTCTGGCCGCGGCGTCTCTGCTGAACTACCTCGTCTGGCTGGGGTGGGACCGGGAACGGGTCGTCGAGCCGGACGGGAGTCTCAGCGGCCCCTATGAGCCGTGGCAGGTGGTCGGCCTGGTGGCCTGCCTGGGAATCCTCGCCGTCCTGGCCGGCAGGCTCGGCCTCCCGAAGATCGGCACGATCAGTGTCGCGGGCGTGATGTGGCTGTGCTGGTCGATCGACGCCGCGGTGTCGGACGACAGCGGTCTGTGGGCCGTGGGCGCGGTGATGTTGTTGCCCGCCGTCCTTCTCGGTGTCGGTCTGGTCGCGTTCCTCGCGGCTTCCCGCAAAGCCACGGGCCGGGAAACCCGGCCCGACGAGTGACCAACGCCTGCCGGGCGGTTGCCCGGGCTGTCGGCACCCGCCGGTGCGGGTTTCCGGTCGACGGCTCCGGCGCCGTGACGCGGCCGGGGTCTCCGTATGGCCCTGGCGTCGGCCCGGTCGCTCGGCCGTACGGCCAGCCCCGGCTCTCCGTATCCGTTCATTCGCGCGGTGGCGGTGGAGGAGACGGTGGCAGGCCCTGCCATGGGGGCGGACCCGTCGGTGGTGGAGCCGGTCGTCCGGAAGGCTGCGCGTGTGGTGGAGGTCGCTGATACCCCTGGTGGGGATGGTACGGCCCCGGTGGGGGCGGCGCTCCGTGTGGCTGGGGTGGCGTCCCGTGTGGTGGGTGCGGCGGTCCGGCCATGCTTGCCCGCCGCCAGCGGCGGTTGCGGATTATGAGGACGATGACGACGACCAGGATCAGCACCATGACGGCCACCTGGATGGCGGCACCGACGGGATCGGTGACGGTGACCTCGATGAAGGGTTCGTCGTCGGCCTCGCTCCGGGAGGGCAGGGGAGTCGGGGTGGCAGGGGCAGGGGGCGTGCCGAGCGGGTTGGCGTCGACCTGCCGTGTTCTGGCGGTCAGGGCCCGCACCGGATCGACGACACCGTAGCCGGAGAATATGTCGCGACCCTTGTCGTCGCGGTCCTTCGCAGTGCGGATCAGCCGGTTGACCACGTTGTTCGCGTCGAGGTCGGGGTACTTCGCGCGCACCAGGGCGGCCACCCCCGACACGATCGCCGCCGCGTTGCCCGTGGTGTCGCTGACGAGGTAACCATTGTCCGACATCCGCCGGGGCGCGGGATGGATGATTCTCACGGCGGGAGCCGCGAGCGCCAGCTCACGGCCAGTTATGGAACTGGACCAGGCGCCTCCGGTTCTGGTCGTACCGGCGACGGCGATCACACCGGGGATCGAGGCGGGGCACTGGACACCGACACCGTATTTGCGGTCACCCGACGGCGCGACGACCACGACGTCCTTGCGGAGCGCGTAGCGGACCGCTTCGTACTCCTCCTGAGAGCAGTGGTTCAAGGACACCGAGATGTTGATCACGTTTGCGCCGTTGTCGGCGGCCCATCGGATGGCTTGGTCGAGGGTGTCGGAGGTGGGTGACCTGCCGAGGTTGACGGGCAGGATCCTGGCATCGGGCGCGATGCCGAGCGAACGCATGTCGTTGCCGCCGGGGCCGACGATGAGCCCGGCGACTCCGGTGTCGTGGCCATACTCACCGGTGTCCTCCCGGCCGTCGGCCGCCGCGGCCTTGTCGTAGGAGCGGCCCCGAAGAACGCGTCCCTTGAGGTCGGGGTGGTCGGCGTCGACGCCGCTGCCGAGGAGGGCCACCACCACCCCTCTGCCCCTGGACAACCGGTGCGCCTGCTCGACCCGCAGGGTGTCCAGGTGCCAGGCCAGCCCGCGAACGGTGTCGGCCCGCGCGGGGGTGGCGAGCACACCGGGGACGACGCAGGAAAAGAGGACTGTCGCCACGGCCACACCGGCTCGAATCAGCCGTCGCGAGGCCTTCGATATGTACATACGGCTTCCCCGGCTCGGGAGTTCTGCGGCTTGGGATGTTTCTCAGCCTGCCGTACTTGATCATGACCTGGCAACCGATGCCGGTGGCGGCCCGGATTCTCACCGCGCTCCGATCCGCTGCCGCAGGGTCCGCGATCGCGTCGTGCCTTGACTCAGACGTCTCCTCAGAGTGGGCCTGTGGTATCCGTGGTCGACCGCCCTGCTGACCCTCGGGGTCTGCGGGCTCGCGCTGGTACGGCGCCCGTGGCGAGGCGGCCTGTTCATGGTGCCGCTGGCCGTCGTCGGCGGCGTGGCGGGGCTGCCCTGGTGGTGCGCCCCGCTGCTGGCGCTGGTGACGGCCGTCATGTGCCTGGCCTTCTCCCCGCGGGTCTGGGTCGGCTCCGAGCACGCGATCGTGGTGTTGCTGGTTCTGCTGCTGGTGGCCAGCTGGGTATCGCCCGGGGGGCAGGACAGCCCGAGCCATCAGGCCCTGCACGACATGGTGCAGGTGACGGCCGGACTGATGATCCTGGCCGTCTGCGCCGCCGCACCGCCTTCCGCGGAGCGATTGCCGATGGTGGTCGTGCTCTCGGGGGGGCGGCTGCCGCGGTGGCGGCCCTGCTCGTCGGGGACGCTCAGGCCGGGCCCGGCTGGTTCGACCGCGTGGAGAGATCGACGATCGGCAGACGGCGGTGTCCCGGTTCCGGGGCCAGGAACTCAGGCCTGTCCGCCCGGTGCGGGCATACGAACGAACACGCTGGATGAAGCGGCCTGATCACCGGTTTGCTCTTGGAATCAGATGCTGATCCGCGGGAGGCGGGTTAGCCTTCGAGCATGGCCAAGAGCGATCGGGAAAGGTTGCGCGAGACCTTCACCGAGGACGCCGAACTGTACGACCGGGCTCGTCCGGGCTATCCGGCCGAGCTGTTCGACGATCTGGCCGATCTGGCCGGGGCCCGTGCGGGATGCCGGGTGTTGGAGATCGGTTGTGGCACGGGGCAGGCCACCGTGCCGCTGGCCGAGCGGGGATGTCAGATCACCGCGGTGGAGCTCGGTGTGTCGATGGCCGCCGTCGCCCGCCGCAATCTGGCGCGTTTCCCGCTGGTCGCCGTCGAGAACTCGGCATTCGAGGATTGGCCGCTGCCGCGACAGCCGTTCGACGTCGTGGTCTCGGCGACGGCGTTTCACTGGATCGACCCGGCGGTGCGGGTGGAGAAGGCGGCCGACGCCCTGCGCGTCGGGGGTGCGCTGGCCACGATCAGCACGCATCATGTCGCCGGTGGCAGCCAGGACTTCTTCCGTGAGGCGCAGGACTGTTATGAGCGCTTCGACCCGTCGACCCCGCCGGGGCTGCGCCTGCACGCCTCAGCGGAGATCCCCGCTGACAGCGCGGAGCTGGACCGGTCGGCACGGTTCGGGCCGGCCGTCTTCCGCCGCTACGAATGGGAGCTGTCCTACTCGACCGCACGGTATCTGGACGTGCTGCGCACCTACTCCGGTCATCGAGCGCTGGAGAGCGGAGCGCGGGCTGATCTCCTGAGCTGTATCGGGTCTCTGATCGACGAGCGTCACGGCGGCCGGATCAGCAAGCGCTATCTGACCGAGTTACGAGTCGCGCATCGTCGTACGTGCTGAAAAGCGCGTGCTGTGCGCTTCCCCCGCGGCGCGGCGGGCTCAGAGTTTGTACAGCTTCTTGAACGGTGCCGTGACGCGTTCCTGTCGCGATCCGAAATCGACGACCACGGCGATCTCGTCCTCTACACCGGTGACGATGCCAAGACCATATCGATCATGGGTCACCTGGTCGTTCACACTGAACCGCTCGACAGGCGGGGCCGGGGGCGGGGGTTTGAAGGGGCTTGCGGGCAGGTGACGACGGGGTACGCCGTTGGCTGGCTTCATCTTCTCCAGTATGTGCCGCCGGTGAGAACGCTCGCGACGGAGGATCGACAAGCTCCACCAGAATGATCAAGGACCGGGTGGGGATGTGCTGCGAGCGGGGGACGGGAATCGAACCTGCGCTGTCGGCTTGGGAATCGCATGGATGCGACCAGCGCCCCCTCCGTCGTCGGGTGCTCCGCCGTCGGCCGCCGGTGAGACGCCGTAGACGGGCGACCGGGCGGCGGTGCCGTCTCGTGGTGACGGCCTCGTTCTGGAGGGGAACGAGGCCGTCGGCATTTCCGGACCTGTGCGGTTACTCCTAGAGGATGCCGATGTTGCCGTAGTCGAGGAGCATCCCGGTCCCGATTCCGTTCCCGAGTCCGATCCCGAGTCCGTCCCACGGGTCGGAGGGGGAGGCCGTCGCGTGAGCCGGACCGGCGGCTAGCGCGGGCGCGGCCAGGACGGCGCCGAGAGTGATCAGCCCAGCGGCGATCGTGGTGCGGTTCATCGCGGTCTTCTCCTTTGGGCGAGGGTGGCCCGCCTGTCGCGGGTCACCTCTCCGTTGCTGTGCGCACTCATACGACTACCTGGAGAGAGCTGGTTCAACTTGGGACGACATCCGGACAGCCGTTGGAGTTCGGGGCACTCCCGCAGCTGTCCGGCCTGAGCCGCGAAGGGAAGGGGCTTCCGCTATGTATCGAACACGCGTCCCCGTTCGGGCCACCTCTCCGGGGAGAAACCGGTCCGACACCGGAGGGTGCGGGTGGTCCGGCCGGTGGTGCCGTTAGCCGCCCATCTCGTCCCACCGGTCAGAAGACCTGGAGGTCCAACTTTTTTGCGTACGGCCGGTTCCGGTGCTCGGCCGGGGCCGCACCGGTTCGCCACCGAACCACGGGGGGAGACGGCGAATTCCAGGCCCGGGAACCGGCGCGCCGGCCGGAAGGCCGGTCCGAGCGAGCAACGGCCTGGGCGGAAGTGCGGGGCGTGCCCGAAGCTCACCTGGGCGTCACAGGTCGATCTCGTGGGTGTCGGGAAAACGGCGCCGTCGTGCCGGCAGCGTCCACGCTCCTCGTCACCGGCACCGCGCAGGCCTTCGCCCCAGGCGTCTGCGCGTCGGCCTGGCACGTCACCCTTACCTCCACCATGGCCGGCGATTGCAAGTGGATCGGGAACGCGGGCTTGACCCGCTTCTCCCGTACCAGGCCATCAGGATGAAGAAGCCTCAGTGACGGCAAGGCCCGCCGTATTCGGGTGGTGCCATCGCGTGGGGTCACTTCACCTCGGCGGGAACCCGTTCATCGCCCAGAGACTCCTTGGACCTCTTGTTTCGGGTCAGGTAGACATAGGCCATCGCGCCCAGGAACAGAGCGATCGACGTCCACTGGTTCAGCCGCATCCCGAGGATCTCGTTGGCCGGGTCGACGCGCAGGCCCTCGATCCAGAACCGGCCCGCGGTATAGCCCGCCACATACAAGGCGAAAAGCCGGCCGTGCCGCAGCGCGAAGCGACCGCCGATCCAGATCAGTGCCAGCGCCAGGCCCAGGCTCCACAGCGACTCGTAGAGGAACGTGGGGTGATAGGTGGTGACGCCCGGCACGGTCCCCGGACGGCCCGCATCGATCTCCAACCCCCAGGGCAGGTCGGTCGGGCCGCCGAACAGCTCCTGGTTGAAATAGTTGCACCACCGGCCGATGGCCTGGCCGATGGCGACGGCCGGGGCCACGGTGTCGGCGACCGCGCTCAAGGCGATGCCTCGGCGGCGGCAAGCGATCCACACGCCCACCCCACCCAGGGCGACGGCGCCCCAGACACCCAGGCCGCGCCAGCCCGGTCCGGAGTCGCTCCAGATCAGGATCGTGTCGATCGGCCGGTGGGGGGCATCAGGCCCGAAGTACAGCTGCCAGTCGGTGATGACGTGGTACAGCCGCGCACCCACGATGCCGAACGGGACCCCCCACGTCGCCAGCTCCAGCATGGTTCCCGGCGCCCCACCGCGATTCCGCCAGCGGCGCTCGGCGACGACGACGGCCACCACGACACCGAGAATGATGCAGATCGTGTAACCACGGATGGGCAACGGTCCCAAATACCAGACCCCTTCGGAGGGACTGGGAATGCTGGCAAGCGACATGGCAGGCAATCTAGTGCAGCCCGCCGCGATCACACATCCCACTGAAGTCCATATTTCGCATGCCTTCACCGCCCTGGCGGCAGGCGTACGACGAGTGATCCTGTTCATCGCCTCGAAGACCACGGCTGCAGGTCAGATGGTAGGACGCCTGGGACTCGAACCCAGAACCTACGGATTAAAAGATTGATTTTGCGCTGTTCTGGATCGTTCAATGCAGGTCAGAGGGAACGCGCGGTTCGTCCTGAACGGTTCTGAACGACCCTGTATTGCAACCCAAAGTGCAACCTCGCCGTCGGTGGGCCGGGGCTGAGGGACGAAGCCTCAGACCGTCGATCGCCCCCAGTTGTCGACGCCGCCTGAAAACCTGGCCCTGTGTCGCCGCCTGGGTTCTAGCCTTCCTTCTAGCGGTCGTCGCAACACCCCGGCTCGGGGAGTGCGATGGACTTCGAGATCCGCAAGATCCGGTCACCTCAGGGGCGTATGAAGCTGACCCGTGAGCGGGGGCCGCCTTTCGCGTTTCAGCGTTCAGACACCAGAGGTCATTCCAGGGATGCGTTATTGAATTGCCCCCTTTAGCCGAGACCGGATGGTTGATTGTGCAGGCCCAGAAAACCCGCAGAGCATAGACGCGTCTCGGCTATAAGGTGCATCCGTGGACACTTTGGAAAGCCTCGTCATCGCCCGGCGGCTGCGCGTCCCCATCGGCGACGCTCCCGCCGGTTCCCACCCGGGCTGGGGAGAGGTGGCCGCCCGCCAGCTCGACGCCGCGCTGTTGAGCGTCGGTTTCAAGTGCTCGGCGGCCCTGCTCGACCGTCTGGCGAGGCTGCGTGGTGAAACCGTGGTCGATCTCGGCGTGCGGGTCCTGGCGGCCGTCCGCCACCTGGTCGGCGACCACGTGCAGCACAACGCGTACTTCCTCAACTTCCCCAAGAACGTCCCCGACACCATCGAGTTCTGGGTCGGGCTCCTGCGGGAGGCGCTGCTCGACCCGGTCGCCGCCACGCGCGTCCAGCCGGCGACGCTCAACCTGCTCGCGTTGCCCGGCTACGGCCACTACCAGCACACCTACGCCGACCTGCTGGCCGCTCACGCCGAGCTGATTCCGCTGGCCGGCGACCGGGTGACCATGCTGGAGTTGGGCGGAAGCCTGGAGTCGGAGGCGCGCGAGCTGTACTTCTCGCTGGCGGGCTCGGAAGTGCCGCTGTCCGCCGAGGACCTGACAGCGCTCCGCACACTGGCCGCGTTCTGCGCCGACGAGCCCGAACGCATCCCGGTGCGAGAGAACCGCGCCATCATCAACGAGGTGCGCCTGGCCGCGGGGCGCCCGCTGCTCGTGGACACGGTGACCGACGTGCTCCGGCTCGCCTGCGGCTGCTCCGGCGGTGACGTCACGCTGTCCGAGCGGACGCGCTTCCGCTCGTTCCGTCGGGCCGAGCGCCGCGCTCTCCTGCAGGCCCTGGACGCGGTCGCGACGCCGGCCAAGCTCGGCGACGTGCCCCGCTACCAGGAGCAGTGGAAGCGGCTCGGCGAGCGGCTGCACCCGCACGAGTACCCGCACCTTCCGCGCGCCGTCCAGGTCTTTGAGGTCGCCCGCGGCGTCCGTCCGGCGCGCAGCTTCGACAGCCGCGTCGAGGCGGCCCTGTCGGCCGGCCGTACCGGCGACGCGGTCGAGCTGCTGGGGAAGGCGCCTGGCGCGTTGCTGCGCCGTCTCGATCACCTGCTGCGGACCGGCACGTCGGCTTCGGCTGTGCTGGACGCCGCTGAGAAGGCCGCGGTGGGCGCTTCCGGCCGGGTGCTGCTGTCGTTGCGTGAGCACCTGCAGAACCGGCTCGCGCCGGCCGCCGGGCGTGTCTTCGCCAACCGGCACGGCCGGGCATGGGCGACGGCTGATGCCCGCTCCCCGATCGAGGAGAGCGTCGTGTCGCGGGCGGCGGCCATCCTGGACGAGGAGATCACCCGGCGGCTTCCCGACCTCGGCGAGCTGATCGTTGATCCCGAGGCGCTCGACGTCGCCCTGCCGCTGTCGGGCAAGGCCGTCGCGCCTGGGCTTGGCATGTTGCCGCGCGGTTCGCTGTCGGCGGTGGACGGGGAGCTGCTGCGGTTCTTCGTCTACTGGCGACAGGCCGAGCGGCGCACCGACTACGACCTGTCGGCCCTGATGTTGGATGCCTCCTACGGCAATCCTGAGCACATCTCGTGGACGAGCTACCGCAACGGCTTCGCTGAATACTCCGGCGACCTCACCGAGGCGTCCTGCGGCGCGTCGGAGTTCATCAACATCCGTCTTGCCCAGGCGACCCGGTCGATCATCATTCCGCAGGTGAACATCTACGCCGGCGAAGCGTTCGACGAAGCGGCCGAGGCGTTCTTCGGCTTCATGAGCAGGGACGCCGAGCAGGAGGGCCTGCCGTTCGAGCCGCGCACGGTACGGATGAAGTCCGACCTGCGTGGCTCAGGCCGCGTCGCCCTCCCGCTTGTCTTCCTGCGCGGTGACGACGGCGCCTGGCGGGCGAAGTGGCTGCACCTCTACCTGAAGGGCCACCCCGGCTTCAACCAGGTGGAAGGTAACCGCGTCACGGCCTCTCTCCTGGTGCGCTCAATCGTCGAGCGCGACCACCTGCGGGTCCGATACCTGGCCGATCTGCTGCGGCAGAAGGGCTCGTCGGGTGAGCACACCACCTACATCGGCTTGCAGGTGCCGGCCGATCTACCGAAGGGCGCGCGGGTGTACACGCCTGGGACGCTGCACGAGCTGATCCCCGCCTGATAGTGTGAAGATCGCGAGGCCATGGGAGAGCTTCCTTCTCACCTTTTTTGGAAAAGTATCTAGCCTTCCCGCTTTCCTCGTGTTCCGGTCGTGAGGCCATTCGAGGGCTTCCTTCTACCCTGGTTCGATTCCAGGTAGACCCCCAGCGGGTCTACTGGCGCTTCTAGTCCTCGGGCCTTCCTCACGACCGGTCGGCTACGCACTGCTTGCATGGCTTTTTACCTGCTGCGCGGGCGCCCGCCTCGCTCGTTTCCAGGATGTCGTGGAGCGTGTATCCGGCCTGTTCGCTGCCGCGGCGACCTGCCTGGAACCCTGAACACTCGGTCAGGTGGTAGTAGTCGCTGGCTTTGGTGGTGATGAACAACGTCATTCCCGGCTCCTAGAAAGGTTTGTCCGCTGCGGCGCGGACTGTGGCGAGTCTCGCCTCCACCTCACGACGGAGCCAGGACAGCATGTCCTTGCTCAACGGTCCTCCTCGGTGATGCCGCGGGCGCTCATCAGTAGTTTCCTTCGGCGACTTGGAGGACGGTCAGGCCCAGTGAACGCCACATCTTGACCACGCCCGCGCGGTCGTCAATGACCCCAGCGATCTTTCTGAGGGTGAAGTTCCGCTGGTAGATGTCGCGTTTCACCTTCACGTCGGGCCGGTTGTCGTGGTCGTCGCGCATCCACAGGCCCTCGGCGTCGTCGAGGTGGCCGACGTTGGCGGCCAGCCACATCTCCGTTTGGCGGCGGCACTGTTCCTTGCGTCCGGACACGTAGGCGATCGGATGTCCGGCGAGGATCAGCGCCTGAACGACAGCGACGACGGGCGGGTTTGGTGTGTCCTCCCCTACCCGGTGCCAGTCGTAGGGGTTCCGGTCTCCTCGGAGGGCTAGGGTGCCGTCGAGGTCGACGATCCACAGAGCTTTACTCATGGCTTCAGCCACTCCTGCATCCAGCACTTGGCGTATGCCTCCACATTCCATTGGTTGACCCGCTTCATGTCCGGCTGGTCGGGCAGGTCGGAGGTGACGGCGAGAGGCTGTACACGGTCAGGTCCAGGTCACCGTGACCGGAGCGGACGCCTTCGGGTTGGGGGCGGAACACGTATTGGTCGAACCGGTTGAGGCCCATCACGTAGTCGGGTGGCTCCAGGCAGATGCCCATCTCGTCTCGGTCGTCGGTGCCGATGATGTTCGTGCCGTGGACGCCTGAGCCGACCTGGCAGCGCAGGATCGTCAACGTGTCGGCGATGGCCTGGAACTCGGGGGTGGAATGCTTGGTCCAGCTCACATGTCCTCCTGGGGGGGCTGGCTGCCAGCCTGCCACCTCGCGGGCGGTGGTCAACGGTCAGACCTCCTTCACGGGCAGGAATCGTTCGGCTGGCCAGTGGCCTGTGATGGCCTCGGTGTCGTGTTTACCGCATTGGCATCGGTGCAAGATCAGGGTGACCTGGCCGCCGCCGATGGTGTACGTGTCGTGTCTGACGTCCACGGCCTGCATACGGTGCCGATGAAACCAGGTCACGGCGTCTCCTCGGGGGTGGCGATGGCGGCTCCGGGCAGGGCTCCGATGATCTCGACGCCGAGAACGCCTGGCCGCCGTCGGCTACGTCTGGGCCTTTGCCTCCCTGCGAGCACCGGGTCCCAGAGCCCACTACGACCATCGGCGCGCTGAGGGCGATCGGCACTCCAGCGCGCTGCGTAACACTTTCAACCGGATGCTCGGCTGCCTGCAAAAGCGGAAGGCTCACGACGAATACGCGGCCTTCCCGCCGCGCACTCAACGCGTGGCGTGAAGGCCCGCTAAGCCCTCCACCACCTTCCTATCGCCCGAACCGGTCTGTCCGGCGAAAACCGATGGATCACGAGGACACTGCCATCCAGACTGGGCCGCATGATGAAGGACGACCTGGTATCGGCGGCGGCAATCAGGGAGGCCGAGGGAGTCAGGAGGCTGCTGGACGGTGCTGTGTCCCCGGATGAGCCCAACGAGGACGGCAGCACGGCCCTCTATCAAGCCGCCGTGCAGGGGGACGCGGGCATCGTGCGGATGTTGCTGGCGGCCGGCGCCGATCCCGACCGGGAGAGCGGGGGCGACAGCGAAGGGCTGCCCCTGTGTGCCGCCGCGGCCTGGGGACATCTCAAAGCGGTGATCGCGCTGCTCGACGCCGGCGCCGATCCCGACCGGCGAGAGGACATCGAAAGGACCGCGATGACGGCCCTGCACTGGGCGGCGTCGAACGAGCACCTGGCTGTCGTGAGAACACTGCTCGACCGGGGCGCCGACCCCGACCTCGATGATTCCGCCGGGCGCACCGCCCTGTCTCATGCCGCCGAGCGCGGCGCGACGGCCGTGGTCAGGACCCTGCTCGACCATGGGGCGAACCCCGCATTGGCCGACGGCCAGGACCGACGCCCCCTCGATCTCGCCCAGCGCTACGCCGGTCGCGACATCGAGGCGGAGGTGCTCGCGCGGGCCACGGAACACTCCCCACAGGGAGCGCAGATCACCGTCCGTCGCGAGGAGTCTGAAGGGGGCGACGTGCGGATCGTGGCTGAAGTGCGCGACAACACGGGCAGGCTCCGCTCGGAGTCACAGCTCGGCACCGGCCATGCCGAGATCATCCGCCTCCTGGAGACCTGGACGGCCAGCTACGTCAACCGCCCATAGCGCTCTCGGGACCGGGAAACGACGACGTGACGCACCGACTGATCCCACGCCTGCGGACCGTATGACGGACTTGACGCCTTAGGCAGATCGGATGTCTGCGACCGTCGGATTAGAAGTGGAACGCTGCTTCTTGGCTTGGCGGCATGTTGACCTGCTGGTAAATCGGGTGACCTTCATGGGAGGGGGGAGGTCGATCCGTACATGTTCCGGATCTTGAAAAGCGCTTTTCGCGAGATCAACGGCAGGTGGCCTTCGTTCAAGGTCGGCGGAAGTACAGGCCGATGCCGGTCCGCCTCATCACGAACCACCATTTGATGCTCTGTAGTCTCTGTCGCCTGCTCAACCAAGCCGGTAGACGGGGATGCGGGACGAAGATCCACACATCGGCGACGATGCTGCCCGCGTGTTCGCGAACCACAGGGTTCAGGTCGTACAGAAGCGGCCGGAGAGTCTCCAGCGTCACGTCATCGATCTCACCGGTACGGCGGACCATGTGTGACACGGTGGTCAACCCCTGGCAGCGAAGCTGCTGTTCGCCGGAGGCGATGGCCCTGCGAGCCCGGGGAGCGATGACCTCGGCGTCGTCATGACACAGGGACAACCCGATCACGGCCACCCCGACCAGAGGATCGCCTCGATCAAAGGCGGCGTCGACCTGGTCGGCACACCCAGCCCGGGTCATGCTGAATGCTTCCGTTTGAACTGATGTAGCCAGGTGAAGGTCCGCTCGACCACCCGCCGGATGGCGCCCAGCCCGGAGCCACGTGGGGTGCCGCGGCGGGCGATGACCGGCGTGATCCCGCGCGTGCGCAGGTGGCGGCGGTGGCTGGGGGGGGGCATGGCCGCGATCGGCGTACAGGCGCCGGGGACGGCCGTGCACTCCGCGGATGGGCGGAACCTTGTCCAGCAGGGGAAACGGCTGCGTGACGCCGTGGTGGTCGCCGCCGGTCACCGATGCCGCCAGTGGGGCGCCGTGCGCATCCACGATCAGGCGGTGCTTGGATCCAGGTCGTCCTCGATCCACCCTAAACCGCAAAGACTTCTTCGCAAAGACTTCTTCGCGAAGAAGTCTTTGCGGTTTAGGGTGGACGGTATGACTGACCCGAGAGTGAAGCTGGATGGTCCGCAAACCGAAGCGGACGCGGTTGTTCTGGATGCCAAGGGGCTGCGCGCCTTGGCGCACCCGGTACGCGTGCAGTTGGTCGGGCTGCTGCGGAAGTACGGCCCGTCCACGGCTACCCGCCTCGCGGAACGGCTGGGCGTGAATTCCGGCACGGCCAGCTACCACCTGCGTCAGCTCGGCGCGGCCGGTTTTGTCGAGGAGGACACGGAACGCGGTAACGCGCGAGAGCGCTGGTGGCGCTCGGTACACCGGACGACCTGGTTCAACGACCCGGACCTGGCCGAGCGAGAGCCCGAGGCCGCACTGGCCTACCTGCAGTCTGTCGCCGCCATCTACACCCTGCGCACTCAGCAGGCGCTGAACGAACTGCAGACGATGCCTCGCGCGTGGCGGGATTCTTTCGACATGAGCGACTGGGCCCTTCGGCTCACGCCCGAGGAGACCGCCGCTCTGTACCGGGAGTTGCGGGACGTCATCGCCCGCTACCGGCGGGATACGCCGGAGATGGCGGCGAGGGCCCCCGAGGGAGCCGAACGGGTCGCCCTTATCACCTACGTCCTGCCTGAGCTGGACGCGCCCGCAGCGGCGGCAGTTCATGCCGGTCCCGAGAATGCGTTAGGAACGGAGAGGTCTTGAGGGAGGGTGTTTCGGGCGCTGACCGCATATCCGGCAGGCGGTCCTTACAGCCGCTGGGTGGGGTGCTGGCGGCCATGGCCGTGTCGCTGACCGGTACTCGGATCTCGGCCGTGGCACTGCCCTGGTTCGTGCTCGTGACGACCGGCAGCGCCACCCAGACCGGGCTGGTCGCCTTCTTTCAGATGGCTCCATATGTGGTGGTCAAGGCGTTCACCGGGCCACTGGTGGACCGGATCGGCCCACGGCCTGTTTCCTGGACCACGGATCTGGTCAGCGCGGCCGCCGCTGCCATGGTTCCTCTGCTCCACGCCCTGCACCTACTGTCTTTTCCGCTCCTGCTGGTCTTGGTCGCGGTGATTGGCGCGGCCCGTGGCCCAGGCGACCTGGCCAAGGAAGTCATGGTGCCGGAAGCAGCTGAGCGCGGTGGGGTACCGCTGGAGCGGGCCACCGGTCTGTCCGGCGTGATCGAGCGGCTTGCTTCCACCGTTGGCCCAGCAGTCGGCGGCTCGCTGGTGGCGCTGCTCGGCCCTTTGACAGGGCTTGTCGTCAACGCGGGCTGCTTTGCTCTCGGATCAGTGATCATCGGACTGGCGTTGCCTCGCGGTATGGGGCACGCAACCGTGGAAGCCTCGTCACAGGAAGACGAAACGGGACCGGGCTACTGGCGACGATTCGGCGAGGGCTTCACCTTCCTTCGCGGCGAGCCGTTGCTGCTCACCGTCATCGTCATGGTGGGGATCACCAACCTGCTGGACGCGGCGATCAACTCGGTGCTCATCCCCGTCTGGGCCAAAGAGTCCGGTAACGGGCCGACTGCGATCGGCCTGATGGGCAGTGTGATGGGAGCCGCGGCGGTCGCCGGGAGCCTGATCGCTGCGGCGGCCGCGCACAGGCTGAACCGCAGGGCGGTGGTTCTCATCGGATTCCTGTTGGCCGGGGCGCCGAGATTCCTGATCCTCGCCTTCGACGCCCCGCTGGGGGTGGTATTGGCCGTCTTTGCCGTCAGTGGGTTCGGTGCCGGCTTCATCAACCCAGTGCTGGGGGCCGTCCTCTTCGAACGGGTGCCGCGCCGCATGCTTGGCCGGGTCAACGCGCTCGGTGACTCGCTGGGCTGGGCCGGGATCCCTCTCGGCGGCCTGCTCGCTGGGGCGGCGGTGGCCGCTGTCGGACTCGCGCCGGTACTGCTCGTCTGCGGGGCCGCGTACTTTCTCACCACGAACCTGGCGGGACTGCGGCCGGAGTGGCGCGAGATGGACCGTACGGGTGGGCGGGGCGGCCTGAAGCCACACTCCAAGGAAGACGCCTCACAATGCGGTGCGGATGTAGCGACATGACGCTCCCGCGGAGGAGAGTGTCCCCGGGGCCTTCAGACGTTCTCGGCGCTTTCGTCGGCCGCATTCGGGTCGTGCGGCGGACGCAGCTGAGCGGGCGAGAGACCGGGACGCCCGTCACGCGGGTACCAGCCGGCGAAGTCCTCGTGCCACAGCCCGTCCAGCCGGCCCCTCACCCACATCGCCGTCGTACCACCCGGATTACTCGCCCGTGCCACCTGCACAGTCAGGGAAGGGACCTGCTCACCAGAACGCGGGCGGAGCGACAACGAGCACCTCGACAACAGCATCGGCCCATGGACAGCCCGAACATGCCTCCTGACCGCTGGTGTGCTCTGGCGCGGTTCACTACCCAAACCGCATTAGCAGCTCGGGAGGCCATCGTTCAGGACAGTCCCACCTGAACCAACACCCCCTCCCCGGTCCGCCGGTACGGCGGTGAACTGCAACCCAAACTGCAACCCGGATCAGAGCGTCAGTCCTCGTAGTCCTCGAACTCCCACAACCCGATCCGGCCGATCTTCTCAGCGAGTTCGCCCCATGTCGGGGCCTCCAGTACGGCGATACGGTCGCTCAACCAGCGCGTCACCTCGGCGGGACGCAGCTCGCGAACGAAGAGGTAGTGCCGGCCGATGAGGAAGTGGTGATGGCGCAACTGTTCGGCAAGGGCGGATGGAGTGCACACGGTGATCTGGAACTGCTCGTCACCCGGCTCGTTCTGCGGACCGACGTACATCTCCAGGAGTTCGCACGCGTTGGCGGGATCGTCGATGCCATGGGGTTCAAGATCCGGCCAGCGGAATAGGGGCACGCGTGCTCTCATCACCCAATGATCGCGCAGCCGGCAACGCGGAGGAGAGCTGTCGGCTTGGGAAGCCTTTCGAGATCATGGCCCCTGACCTGGGGAAGCGGTGACCTGCGGGGGAGTCGGTGAATTGCTCGCGGCTCCCCGTGGTTCCCCCTTGATCACCTGGCGATCGGGCACGCATCGGGCACGCGAGCGTTGCATCTGCACTCTGATCGGCGCACCGTTGGGCGATCAGCCAACCGTCTCGTGACCGATGGCCCGGAGAATGTCACCGAGCCACACCAGCCCCCACCCGATCACGCCGTCGTCTCCGACCATCCTTTGCAGATTGTCCCACGACTCGGAAATCTGTCCGATGGTGAGCTCGGTCGGCTGCTCGTACGCGTCGTAAATCTCAGGTGATGGAACCGACCAGAAATATTCGTTGGAGATAGCTATCTCGGTGCGGGATTCTTCGGTTACGTGATTTATGAGCACCTCAAACACCCGCTTAAGCTGCTCTACATCGATTCTTGTTGACTCTGACATGGATACCTTCCACCCAACCATCCACATAGTTCCGCCGTAGCGTCGACTGCAACCCGAGCGAGCTCATGAATCTAGGCATGCGAATGCCTCTCCAGCCGAATCTTCTGTCACCCGAGTCGCACACACCGATGTCACGCTAGCTCGGGAAATGTGCCTTGAGGGCTTTCGTAGTAGCCGGCGATGGAGGCGCGGTGAGGTAAGGCGCCGGGCTGGAGGTGGCGGGGTTCCAGTCGGACGCCGGTGCGTCGTTCAGCGAGCGCCAGAGCGCCCTCGATGTAAGGCGGGAAGACCTCGCGTTCCGGGTCGAAATCCCAGATCATCCCCAGTTCTTCGAGGTCCTCCTTCAGTCGTTCAGGGTCGGTGCTGTCGCTCCAGTGGGCGTACATCGGGTCCAGCCGCGCGACGATGTGGCCGTCCACGGCATGGACGAAGTGGGAGTGGTAGTTGACATTGCGCTCAACGCTGGCGATCGACGTACCAGGCGACAGGGCGTGCACCACATCGCGCAAAATCCCGGCATGGCCGCACTCCACCATGATCGATCCACCGACGGCGCGGCCAACTTCGATGGTGGCGAAACCCTGCTGTTCGGGGTCCTCGGTCAATCCCAACCGGCGTAGCACGTCTTCGGGCGCGAGGTCGGCTATGAAGGTGAAGCAGAACGCTGCCGGTGCCCATCCAGAATGACTCCACCATGCGTAAACGTCCGTGGTCGCTCCGCGTTCGTCAGCGACGATCACCGTGCCTTCAGAAGGATGGCTCGTTCCATCGATGACCGGATCGACAGGAATTCGGTGACTGCAGCCTTCTTCCGTCTCGTCGTACAAGGCCAGGTGCGTGGGACACGGCCACATACGACAGGTGGGACACGTCATTACGTCATCGAATGTGCAGTCATCGCAGCCGCGGGGATATCGCCTGCGCGTGACATGGCGAGAGCAAGGGCGCCACTGGGCGATGACGCCCAACTGGTGGAGGGCATCGACCCGAGCGACCGCTTGCACGGCCTTCTCTGAGAATTCCGGCACAGAAACCTCTCAATAGTTCTGAAGGGGCGTAAGACGGCCTTCCTGATTATCCAGGGGCAGGAATGTCTGCGTCATCGGCCATGACTGGGGCCAGGCCACATGCGGGAACCGCAAATGATTCAGCCACTCGTGCGCTTACGAACCCGTGAGACTCGGCCTGTCCTCGGCCCCGGACTTCATCGCGCAAAATGCGACGCTGACAAGCCCCGATGCCCGGTGATCCAGGGTGAGGAACGAACCCTGGATCTTCGATCGCCCCCGACCACGACAGACATCGGCCCCCCCGTGGCGATCGTCGTGCCGCATTGAGGCGGCGGCGCGACCAGAGGCTGGCGGATGGCGTGGGTATGGCGCGGTGCGCGTGCGGCGACGGCCCGGAGTCCTGCCGCACGCTGGGACCGGCCCCCAGGCCGCATGCCCGGCGTGCGCCGCAGGCGCAGGGCCGGGCGACGGCGCGCAGCGCCGCCGGCCCCTTGATACCCCATGAGAACAATTCGGTAGTGACTCAGGTCGTGATCGGCTGGTGTGCCGTTGCTCAGGACTTCGCGAAGAGATCCAGCACGTCACCGAAGCTGCTGGCGAGGCTGTCGAGCAGGGCCTTGCCTTTTTCGGCAGCGGCAAGAGAGGGGCGGCCGATGACTCCGCTGTCCGTGTAAGCCTGCATGCCCTTGGTCAGGAGATGGCGGCGGTCGTCTGCGGTCCAGTCGGCGGAGTGGTAGCCGGGGCGGATCACCTCGGGGCAGGCGTGGAGCAGGAGGGAGGTCTTCTCCGGCGTGCATGTCCTCGTGCATGGTGCTGGTGAGCTGGTGGCCATCCTGCGCGAGCACATCGATGAGTTCGGTGTCCACGAGGATGGGCGGTTGTTCCGGACCTCGCGCGGTGGCGTGATCTCCATCGAGACCTACTGCGAGGTGTGGAAGGCGGCAAGGGCCTTCGCGCTGACTCCCGAACAGCAGGTCTCACCCTTGGCGGCCCGGCTGTACGACCTGCGCCATGCGGCAGTATCCCTGTGGCTCAATGCCGGGGTGGCGGCTCCCGACGTGGCAGAGCGGGCGGGGCACGGAGTGGACGTGCTGCTCAAGGTCTACGCCAAGTGCATCGACGGCGGCACGGAGATCGCCAACCGGCGGATCGAGGATGCATTAGCGGCGTGAGCGGAGACACGAAGGGGCCCCAAGCACCCTTCTGCGGCTCTGTTCGGTGTCGGCAGGGCTCAAGCCGCTCGGCGACTCATGATGAGGTCCGCGATGATACGAACCGGCAAGCACAACGTCTGACCATGTGTCTGAAACAGAGCATCACGGGAGCTGAAATACCCCAGGTCGGACAGGACGTGGCCGGACAGATCGCAAGATGAGCAGGTCACGCCGTCCCAGTCCACGGCGGTATGGGCCACCGCGTCGAAGAGCGTCTCACCACCGGTATTGGTGAACCCGCCTCCCTTCTGCAACGTACTCAGATCACCGTAGAGCTCGGAGACGGTCACCCACTGGTCGCCGAGCAGGAACTCCGGCCAGGCGAGCACTATCTGATGCGGGATCAATGCCCGCAACCGGGGAAATCGCGGATGCCAGAAACGCCCGTCCACCAGCAGTCCTCTGACCCGGCTGGCGATTCCGCCGGCCCGCCCCACCGCTTCCAGAACCGCCAGCCGCTGGCTGCATGATCCGCGTTCCAAGAGAAGCGTCCTGGAGACCGGCTGCATGTCGTTCATGGCATACACCGGACGCACCCGTGCGGCGATAAGCCGGTGAGCTGTGACCAGAAGACCCCGGTCCGTCCCGGTGTTCTCACGTCGGGCTTCGCTCGCCAACCTCAATACCCGGGGATGCTTCCAGTCCAGGATGGGCGTCGCTGCCAACTCGCTCTCACCCGTTCCCTGGTGGACGGCAGCAACGCGACGACACCGTAAGGGCGAGAGGACCGGCTCCATTCCGTGATCGTATATGTGGCTCACGATGCATCAAGTGGAGCCTGCGAAGTGTGCCGGCTTCCTCCCGCCGTTCGCCACTTCACTGCTTTGCACAGCTTGCAGGTACAGGCCATGGCCAGGTTGGCAGGGTGCGCCCAGACGTGAGCCTGATTCCGGAGTTGGCAGCGTTCGCTGAACAGGACATCGAGGGCAGCCACCTGGGGAAACGCGACCAACATCATTCCGCGTATATTTCGCGAACACCGACCGAGGGCCGCTCACGGTGGCCTACGGCTGCACACCCCGGAAACGATCAACGGCGCCTGGTCCGAGGGAAGTCCCTGGTCAGACGCCGTTTGTGATGCTCGGCGGAGAGCGTGGGATTCGAACCCACGAGACCGGTCACCCGGCCTAGCGGTTTTCAAGAGGGCTACGTTCCGAGCAGCGGCAGTGCCTTCTACCAGGACGAAAGCATCTAAATCGCACTCACACAATGAAGATCATCCCGCATATATCCCACACTGGTCGGCCGTCGGCATAATGACTTGGAGATCGAGAAGGTGATGCCGTGGAGGACTACAAACGCGCTCTCATTAGCCAAATGGCTGCGCGACTTGACCTGTACGACTCGGATGGAATCTCCTTACCCAAGCTGGCCGAGGACCTTCGCGGCCTGTTCGAAGCCGCCGATCCGCGCGAGTTGAGCATCAGGGACTCGTTCGAAGAACTCTGGGCCGAACTCGACGCCGAGAACGAACTCAGGACGGAAGCATGGGCACCTCCCAGCCTCGCCGATGACGCCCACCTGCGCGAGATCCTCCATCGGCTGCGCTCCTGGATCAAGTGGTGCGGCCTCACCTTCTAATCCGTAGATCCCCAAACAATCTCCAGGATCGTTCAGAGCCGTTCGTTCTGCTGGTTGCCAGGGCTCCGGCCGTTCGGGTCTGTTCAGCCCAGTCCATGATCGCCCGTCTGGATAGCTCCCATGAGGCAAATGGATCGCCTCTCCGAGCTACTCCGGCCCTGATGAGCCCCCGGTGCCCGAGACGGACGAGTCACCTACCAGTCGCTGATCTCCCAGATGTACCAGGGTCCGTCGATGTGTTCGTAGGTGCCAGGTCCGTCGATGTCGTACGGATCACCGTTCGGGACCCAGGCGAGGCCATAACTGGTGAAGAAACCCGTGTCGTCGATCATGAAGCCGAAGGCGCCGGGGGATCCTTCAAGGTACTCGACGGGATACAGGCCGATCCAATTCCGCTTTCCAGGCGGCGTCCCCTCTGACATCGTCTTCGCGAAGTGGTCGAGGTCGGCGCGCGACAACTCGAAACGCATCTTGACCGGTGCACCGACGTAGACCAGTGAGGCGACCAGCACCACGATCAGGGGCGGCACGGCCCAGAACGGCCAGTTTCGGCGCAATGCGACCAGCCTCCCAGGCATAACAAGGAGGACACCGAGCACGATCAGCCAGCCGGCGCCGAACAACAGCCAGCCGGGGCCAACAAGCATGAACCACGCGTAGTGCCACCCGGGAGCACTCGTCGCATACATCATCCCGAACCCCAGCAATACGGCGACCGTCACCCATGCCCCGCCTTTGACATCAATGGGAGCACGCGGGTGATGCACGTCAGGAAGATCGTTCGTTGCATCCACCGCGTGATCGTAACTGTCGCTCGTGGCGAATCCGCCGTACTCATGTGTATGTTTTGTGCAGAAATCCCCGACCGGAGTCGGGAACGGCTGATGTCCCACATGGGCGCTCCTCCACGCGGGCGGTGCTTGATCTACCAGCACGCCGGTCAGGACCAGGACAAGGTCATCGCCAAGGCGCTTGGGCAGGCGTTCAAGAGGGCACGAGAAGCCATCGGTCACGGAAGATCACGGAGTTCCCGTGAACAGTGAAAGGCCAGGTCACCGGATAAAGGATGGCCTGGCTTTTCGCATGCGAGTCGACGAGGGGAATCGAACCCCTGATCTACAGTTTACAAGATCTCGGTACGCGCCCCTTTGACCTGCTGCGCTCCAGGTCAGGGGTGGTCTCGCCTTGTCCGCGAGTCCCCGTGACTCCCCCTTGGTGCCCCTCCTGACGGGCACGCAACGGGCACGCCTGGGATGAGTCGGCCTGGTATCTGCTACCCGGTGAGCCGTGCTGAGGAACGAAGCACGGATCGTCGATCGCCCTCGGCCCCGTACGGAGATCAGCCCGCATCAGGCGATCGTGAGGGCGGTACCGATCGCGGCGATGTGATGCCACCGGCTGCAGACTGATCCGAGTTGGGGTTTCTCCTGAGGGCTTGCCGGCTCCATAATCACTGCGTGTCCAAGATGCCGGTGTGGTCTAAGTTGGCGCTCGTCCTGATGGTGCTGGCATTGGTGGTCAAGGTCCTCACGTTGACCTTCTGGGCGGGTGACACCGTACGCGAACTACTTGACTGGGTGTTCATCGTCATCGGTGTTCTTGCCGTGGCGCCCTACCTGGGAGCCGGTGTGTGGGGGCTGGTCAAAGCACGCAGGCAGGAGTATCCCAAGCCCTTGCCGGGGGAAGCAGTCGATGGACCGCGTAAACGCCTGATGATGTCCTCGGCGCTCCGGCTCTTCGTTGCCCTGATGGGGCTGTTCGCGATTTCCGGGACTCTCAGGTCGGTTATCGGGTCTGGCCGGTATGGAGCCGGGCCGTTCGGCTGGGGCGTGGATGTCCTCGGGTTTCTCCCCGTGGTCCTGTTTTTCGCCGCAATGGGGATCTCTGTGGTCACTGTGGTGTGGGCCTTGATGAGGTCGAGCAAGTAGGGAGCGAGCGGCCGACGCAAGGTCGTAGGTGCCGGAAGAGCCGCGAAACGTTGGGCCACTGGCCGGATAAACCTGTAGGCGGCGGTGCGGCCCCGGTGCGGCGGGTTGGTTGGGTGCGGCGTGCGGGTGGTGCGGCGGGCGGCCCGATTTCCGCCGCCGTTCGGGACCGGCGCCCACGCCGCACGCCCGGACGGCGGGCGGGTGGAGGGCCGTGCGGCGCCGCGCCGCCGCCTTGATCCCTATGAGAACAATTCGGCAATCCTCCAGGACGGTCTGATGTCCTGTCTCGTTTGATGGTTGACACTCTGGCCTCGCTTGATGCTTGACACCTTGATCGTCTTCTGTGCCTGCTCGTGGCGTTGTCTGCGCTTCGGGGGAGGCCGGGATGGCATTGGTGGAGTTGGGTGTCGTGGAACAGCGCTATCACGCGGTGATCGAGGTGTTGTCGGGGGCGAAGGTCACCGATGTCGCCGAGCGGTATGGGATTTCACGTCAGTCGGTGCATACCTGGGTGCGCCGCTATCGAGACGGCGGGCTGGCCGCTTTGGCCGATCGGTCGCACCGGGTGCGCGCACATCCGATGCAGACGCCGGCCGCGATCGAGGCGATGATCTGTGAGTTGCGCCGGGCGCATCCGCGGTGGGGGCCACGCACTTTGGGCTGGGAGCTGGCCCGGCGCGGGGTGGAGCCGGTGCCGTCGCGGGCGAGTATCTACCGGGCGCTGGTGCGCAACGCTTTGATCGATCCGATGGCGCGCAAGCGTAAACGCGGTGACTACGTGCGCTGGGAGCGGCCCGGGCCGATGCAGTTGTGGCAGATGGACATCATGGGCGGGGTGTTGCTGGCCGACGGCGGTGAGTGCAAGCTGATCACCGGGGTGGATGACCACTCGCGGTTCTGTGTGATCGCCTCGGTGGTGGCCCGACCCACGGGGCGGCAGGTGTGTGCGGCGTTCGCCGCGGCGATGCGCGCCTTCGGGGTGCCGCTGGAGGTACTGACCGACAACGGCAAGCAGTTCACCGGCCGGTTCGGCGGGCCGAAGGCCGGTGAGGTGCTGTTCGAGCGCGTCTGCCGGGAAAACGGCATCCGGCTGCTGCATACCCGGCCGCGCACCCCGACCACCACCGGCAAGATCGAACGTTTCCATCAGACGGTGCGCCGGGAACTGCTTGATGACGCCTTGCCGTTCGCCTCGATAGGCGCGGCCCAGGAGGCGGTGGACGCCTTCGCCGAGCACTACAACACCGCCCGTCCGCATCAGGCGTTGGAGATGGCCTTTCCCGCCGACCGTTTCTTCGCCGACCACGTCGCCCTTCAGCAGACGCGGATGCAGGAGGAGTTGCCTCTGCGACTACCGGCCGGTTTGAGCGTGGTGGAGCCGTCGGCCTCGTCGATGACCCCGACCGCGCCGTCGCCTGAGGTCGTCACCGACGAGGAGGTGCCGGTGACCGAGCCGATGCAGGTTTCGGCCATCGAGATTGAGCGGGTGGTGCCGGACTCGGGCAACCTGTCGGTCGGCGGCCAGCAGGTCTGGCTCGGCCCTGACCGCGCCGGACTGTCGATCACGTTGTGGATCAGTACCGCGCATCTGCATGTGTTCACCACCACCGGCGGCCGGCTCAAGACGGTGGCCTCGCGCCTGACGGTCAAGGACTTGGCCGCCCTGGTCGCCTCCGGGGATGCGCGCCCGGCCGCTTCCGCACCGGTTCCCGACACCCAACAGCACCGTGCGGCCGTCGAGGTCGACCGGCTGGTCAGCTCGATCGGCATCGTCAGCCTGGCCAGCCACGCGTTGTGCATCGGCGCTCACCTGGCCGGTCAGCGTGTCACCTTGCGTCTGGATGGCATCACCGCCCAGGTCATGGACGGCGAACGCCTGCTGCTGCGCACCGTGCGTTGCCCGCTGCCGATCACCGCGTGCGGGCGTCTGCGCGGCGCTCGCAGGGCCGGTCCGCCACCGACCATGCCCACCGGGCCGGTCACTGTCCAGCGCACGGTCTCCATTCGCGGCACCATCATGGTCGTCGGCCAGAAGGTCCAGGTCGGCCGGGTGCACGCCCGCAAGATTTTGGACGTGACCGTCGATGACACCCACCTCACCATCCATGCCGACGGCGAGCCGATCCGTGTCGTTTCGCGAACCACTACCCAGGAGGTCACCCGGATCAAGTCCAGAGCGCATACTAAACAGCGAAAGACCAGCTAGGAGTGTCAAGCATCATCCGATGCCATTGCGTCAAGCATCAAGCGAGTCACGACATCCAGGACGGTCTGATGTCCTGTCTCGTTTGATGTTTGACGCCTCAGTCTCAGGACGGGTCTGACGGGTGCCGGCTGCGCTGATCCCACCTGTGCTGTCGCGTTCCGAGGGAAGATGAAGCGTGCTCGCGTACCAGTTCAGAGTGACCAAGTACGACCCGCGCCTGAGGGATGACCGCGGGGTCTTCACCGGGAACGACTGGACTTCCATCGGTGAGATCGGTGAGGTCTTTGATGGCCAGGTACTCACCCGTGAGCGATACGAGCAGGTGGAATCCGCATACTTGAAGGCGGTGGAGCTGTTCGCGCAGGAGTCCGGGATCACCAGGTTGGCCGTGCGTACTCCCGGGATCTGGCGCGACATCAGTTCCGGACGTCTGCTGCCGGACTACGGTCCAGCCGCATCTGAGCTGTCGTCAGAGGACTTCTATGACGGTCGTGAGGTGCCGTTGGCGGTGGCGCTGGAACTGGTGCGGGCGATGTTGCGCGAGGACGGTGTGTGGTGCCTTCTGGAGGCGGAGGGCCGTTTCGGCATCGCGGCCGGCTGGGACTACTACCTCTACGTCAGCACCCACCGGCCGTGCTCGCAGGCAATCGATCAGGTGCGTCGGCTGGGACTCTTCGTGGATGAGAACCACACCTCGCCCTATGAGCTGAACCTCAATGATTCAGAGCCTCACCGACCGGCGGATGAGGAGTTCTGGGCGGAGGTGGAACTGCTGGCGGCCCGGACAGGTGGGGAGTTACCACTGCTGGAGATGTGGGCCGGCAACACCTGGCGATGGCACCTGGTGACCCCCGGAGACGGGATCGTCCAGGTCCGGACTGAACTCAGACCTCGCGCCCTGGTCACCGCCTTCATCGGTGCGCCCGTGGCGGTCAACGACAACGGTATGGCCGAGATTGCGGGACACGCTCGACGCCTGCTCGACGAAGGCTCCGAGGTTGCCGGCGTGATGTGTCTGATCGAGGACAAGGACACAGGGCGGCTGCGGCACGATTACCTGCTGGACGACGATGGCCTCACGGCTTGGCTCGAAGCGGCTCGTGAAGCCGGCCGTTGTGGGGTGTATCCAGCCGATGCGGTCGACCAGCCTGGAGCGCTCGCAGCGGTCCTTCCCGACGAGGACGGAATCGTCCGGGCTCGATGGGGATGACACCAGCCCCTGGAGTCACGACGAGGTGACCATGCTCGACACCTGTTCCTGGTCACCTCAGTCTGGACCTCGGAAGGCAGGATTCCACTGCGTGCTGAGCCAAGATTGGTATTTCTCGAAGATGTTGGCTACGCCGTGCGCTGGGGCGCGCTCCTCCATGAACTGGTCCAGCAGCTCGAACAGGAGCTCGACCGCCTTGGCGTCAGACTCGGGCGAGAGCGGTAGGGAAGGCTTTTCGGGTAGAGCGAGCTGGAGCACAAGGCCAGGCCATCCGAAGCTGCTTTGCGAGCCTAGCCGCATGATCAGCCATTCCCGAAAGCCGGAGAACAGCCCCCAGTCGTTTCCGGCGTCGCACCCCATGAGGAAGGCTTCGTAGCTCTTGAACGAGCCGTCCAGCCCGTACATCCCTGGACGTTTGTGGATCTCACGAAAGAGCTGGCGGTACTCCATGGCTGTCCTGTCATCGCTCAGGGGTCGCAGGCTTGATCATTGTCTCTGCCAGAGCGGGATGCCGGGAGTATCCGTCGAGCCTTAGGAAATTCGGCAATGCTCTGTGGCGGCCGATGGGTCTGTGCTGATGCCCGTGTACGCCGGGGATGTTGGGCGGTAACTTCGCTGTGTGGCTACCAACGATGAGCAGACGCGCTGGATCGTGCACGGTGAGTGGCTGATCTACGACAACCGGTGATTCCGGCTGGGTCTCGTTGATGTTGCGATCCCGGACGGGGAGCGGTTCGAGCATCACGTGGTGCATCTGGATCGGGCGGCTATCGCGGTGGTGGTCGGTGAGCAGAACCGGGTGCTCCTGATGTGGCGGCACCGGTTCCTGGCGGATCGGTGGGGGTGGGAGCTGCCCGGCGGGCTGGTCGATGCGGGTGAGGACGCCATGACGACGGCCGCTCATGAGGTGGAGGAGGAGACGGGGTATCGGCCCAAGGAGATCGAGCATCTGATCACCTATCAGCCGATGGCCGGCATGGTCGACTCAGAGCACAATCTGTTCCTCGTGCGGGGTGCCGAACTGGTCGGAAGTCCGACAGGGGAGATCGAGGCCGATCTCATCGAGTGGGTGCCGATGTCGGAGATCCCGGCGATGATCGCCCGCGGTGACATCTGGACGTCGGGGACGTTGATCGGTCTGTACGCGGCGCGGGGGCGGCTCAGCAGCGGGTGAGGGGCTTAGAGCACCTAACGGAATGAGGCGGTTCTCTTTCGGCGCCGGTGCGCTGAGAACCTTCACTCAGGTAGGCGGCGCCCATGGACAGTGCAGACGCGATCACACCTCATTTTGATAGGAGCTCTTCGCCGGAAGCACCGCAGCCGGCCACGCCCCAGCGGTACCGCCGTACCCGCGTTAGGAGAGCGGACGCACGTCCACGCCGTAGCTCAGGCGGTCGATCCACCATGGTCCGCAGCTCGCTGTGCTCCACTGACCGCTGTTGGTCGTCACCCAGCCGCCGTCCCTACGGCCGTTGATGCACTGGACCCACGCGCGGAACTCGTAGGCAGGACCGTTCGTCGCGCATCGGGCGGAAAACGAGTTCTGACCGAAGGTGTAGTCACAGTCATTGACTCCTGCCGACGCCGGGCTCAGCGCACTCGACCCGACGGTAACGGCTCCCACCGCGAGCACGGTCGCGGCGAGGACGCGCAGGGTTCTTCTCATACCCTCTCCTAGTACTGGTGACAGATGGCCGTTTCACGTTCCGTACACCCCGGTTCGCGCCTTACTTCGGGGATGTGCAACAGAGGGGATTCTTAGGAAACTTTCCTAAATGAAAGATACGTGCAAACCGGAGCGCGTCAACCCTGCGCGTACCGACAACCTCATCCGCCCAGCGGGTGCCGGAAGAAGACCGCTTCATTCTGTTAGGTGCTCTTAACGCAGTGAGCGCTTGACCGCTCGGGCGAGTTCTGCGATGCGTTTGCGCTGGCGGCGGGAGCCGGTCATGGTCGCGAGTTGCTGGGCGCGTTGGATGTGGGGTTGGGCCGCGTCGGGTTCTCCTCTGGCCAGAAGGGCGTGGCCCAGGTCGCAGCGGACTCCGGATTCGGTGCGGTTGTAGGTGCCGTCCATTCCTGCCAGGGCGGAGCGCAGATCTTCGACGGTGCCGGGGTCGTCGAAGCGCACCAGGCAGTTTCCGCGCCAGCGGGCGAGGTGGTGAGCGTCCAAGGAGAGGTAGGGCATGCTCACATCGGCGTCCCCGGCCGGTAGAAGTGCGGCGGAGCGGGCGGGGCACGGGGTGGATGTGTGGCTCAGGGTCTATGCCAGGTGTATCGACGGCCAGCGCGAGGTGGCCAACCGGCGCCTCCTGGCCGCGCTCGTCAGGTGAGGCCGACCCTGCGCCACGACGGGACCCCGGGACACCTCGGGGTCCTTCGTCGTTCCGGCCCCGGAATCGGTCCGCGATGCTCCGGAACTCCCGGTCCCACCTGGGAAAACGGGGCCGGGCCCATTCCGCGACCGGTGGCGTACGGCCGCTTCCGGCTACCTGAGGGGTGTGTACCCCCGGCAAGCAAAAGACCAGGTCAGCGGTTAGATGACCTGGTCTTGGTTGCGCACCCTGCAGGATTCGAACCTGCGACCGTCGGATTAGAAGTCCGGTGCTCTATCCAGCTGAGCTAAGGGTGCTCCCGCTCAATTGTGCATGATCCGGGGAGTGCTCATGTATCGGTTTCGGGGCTGTGTCGCGAGGATCACTCTGCGGCGTCTCGCGCCCTCGGAGGGAACGGCCGTCAGGGCGCCTCGGCCCGGGTGGGCGGTGGCCGGATTCTGGCTGTTCGGGACGGGGAAACCGGGCTGGACGGGGCGGGTACCTCCCCGGTGACCTGCCGCTCTCCTGGCGGGCGGGGCAGCGGATGTCCGATGGGCGGACGACTTCCGGGTGTTCCATCCGACAGGGGATGTCTGCCCGAATCGTCCCCGCGGGGAGGCCGAGCGGTCTACGCTCGGGTGGCATGTTCGCCGTCACGACCCAACAGGAGATCCCCCTTCTGGGCGGTGATGTCACCGACGGGGTGGTGCGGGTCGGGGACACCGTCCGCCGGCCCAGCCGGGCCTCAACCGCTTCGGTGCACGCGCTCCTGCGGCACCTGGAGCGTTCCGGGTTCGAGGGGGCGCCCCGGGCGTTGGGTGTGGACGAGCGGGGCCGGGAGGTACTGAGCTACGTCGAGGGCGGCTCCGCGGCCAGGCCGTTGCCCGGCTACGCGCTCAGCGGGGAGTCGCTGGCCGCGCTGGCGCGGCTGCTGCGCCGCTTCCACGACGCGGCCGAGAGGTTCGTCCCGCCGCCGGGAGCCGTCTGGGAGGGCGGGTCCAACGACGACGCGGCCCCGAGGCTGATCGGGCACTGCGACGTCAACCTGGACAACGTGATCTTCCGCGATGGGCTGCCGGTCGCGCTGATCGACTTCGACATGGCCCGGCCGACGACCCGGCTCTTCGACGTGGTGACCACGCTGCGGCACTGGGCGCCGATCGCCGATCCCATCGATCTGGAGCCGCTCCAGCGCCGCCTTGAGGTCGGGCCCCGGCTCCGCCTGTTCTGTGACGCGTACGGCCTGGCGCCTCGCGACCGCAGACGCCTGCTGGATCTGGCCCGGCTCCGCTTCGACCGCTCGTACCAGGTGATGCGTGCCAGGGCCGAGGCCGGGGGCGGCGGATGGACCCGGATGTGGGCCGGTGGGGCGGGGGTGCGCATCCGGCGGGCCCGGGTGTGGCTGGAGACCCACCAGGATGAACTCCATGAACATCTCATTTAGTCGACTAATCACCAAAGTGGGACTAAGGGGACCTGGGGTAGCCGAAGGGGTGGGGATGCTCGCCGGGGTCGTGATCGACGCCGTGCTCGCCGATCCCCGGCGCGGGCATCCGGTCGCGCTGTTCGGCACCGCCGCCGCCGAGGTGGAGAAGCGGGTGTACGGCGACGGCCGGGCAAGGGGCGTGCTCCACGTCGCGCTGTGCGTGGTTCCGGTGGCGTTGCTCGGCCACGCCGCGACCCGGCCGCGCGATCCCATGGTGCGGGCCGCGCTGAGCGCGGCGGCGACCTGGGCCGTCCTCGGTGGCACCACGCTGGGCCGCGAGGGGGCGGCGATGGCCGGGCTCCTGGAGGACGGCGACCTGGCCGGGGCCCGGGAGAGGCTGCCTCATCTGTGCGGGCGGGATCCTTCCGGGTTGGCAGCGCCTGGGCTGGCGAGGGCCACCGTGGAGTCGATCGCGGAGAACACCTCCGACGCGGTGGTGGCGCCACTGTTCTGGGGGGCGGTCGCCGGGGTGCCCGGCCTGCTCGCCTACCGGGCGGTCAACACGCTGGACGCGATGGTCGGCCACCGCAACGAGCGCTACGAGCGCTTCGGCTGGGCCGCGGCCCGCCTCGACGACGTGGCCAACTTCGTACCCGCCAGGATCACCGGGCTGCTCGCCGCGCTCGGCGCCCCCCTGGTGGGTGGTTCGACGCGGCGGGCGGCGGCGGTGCTGCGCAGGGACGGCCACCGCCACCCCAGTCCCAACGCGGGCCGTTGCGAGGCGGCCTTCGCGGGCGCGCTGGACCGTACGCTCGGCGGGGTGAACGTGTACGGCACCCGGGTGGAGCACCGGCCGAAGATGGGCGAAGGGCCCGAGCCCTCGGTCGCCGACATCCGCAGGTCCGTACGGCTGGCGCGGGCGGTCGGCCTGGCCGCGGCGGGGCTCGCCGTCCTGGCCGCCGTACGCGGATCGCGCGGGAGGAGGGGGTGAAGGGGGCGCTGCTGGTCGCCGGGACCACCTCCGACGCGGGCAAGAGCGTCGTCACCGCCGGGATCTGCCGCTGGCTGGCCCGCCAGGGGGTGCGGGTCGCGCCGTACAAGGCGCAGAACATGTCGTTGAACTCCTTCGTCACCGCCGACGGCGCCGAGATCGGCCGGGCCCAGGCGGTGCAGGCCGCCGCGTGCGGGCTGGAGCCCGGCGCGGACATGAACCCGATCCTGCTCAAGCCGGGCAGTGACCGGCGCAGCCAGGTCGTGGTGATGGGCAGGCCGATGACCGAGGTCGACGCGATGGAGTACTGGGACGTCAAGGAGCGGCTCCGCCAGGTCGCGGTGGACGCGCTGGAGCGGCTGCGGGCCTCCTACGACGTGGTGGTCTGCGAGGGGGCGGGCAGCCCGGCGGAGATCAACCTGCGTGCGGGCGACATCGCCAACATGGGCCTGGCCCGTGCCGCGAACCTGCCGGTCGTCGTGGTCGGCGACATCGACAGGGGCGGGGTCTTCGCCTCGCTGTACGGGACCGTGGCGCTGCTGGAGCCCGCCGACCAGGCGCTGATCGCCGGGTTCGTGATCAACAAGTTCCGGGGGGCGCCCGAGCTCCTCGAACCGGGCCTGAACATGATCAGGGAGCTGACCGGCCGCGAGGTGTACGGGGTGCTGCCCTGGCTGGACGGCCTCTGGATGGACGTCGAGGACTCCCTGGCCCTGGACAACCGGCCCGCGCTCGGGGCGCGCGCCCCGTACGGCAGGCAGAGTCTGCGGGTGGCGGTGGTACGGCTGCCGAGGATCTCCAACTTCACGGACGTGGACGCGCTGGCCTCCGAGCCCGGAGTGACGGTCCGCTACGTGACCTCGCCGGGCGAGCTGGACGACGCCGATCTGGTGGTGCTGCCCGGCTCCCGGGCCACGGTCTCCGACCTGGCCTGGCTCCGCGCCACCGGCCTGGCCGAGGCCCTGCGGGGACGGGCCGTGCTGGGCATCTGCGGCGGCTACCAGATGCTCGCCAGGACCATCCGTGACGACGTCGAGTCGGGGGCCGGCCTCGTCGAGGGGCTGGGGCTGCTGCCCGCCTCGGTGGAGTTCGCCGAGGACAAGACGCTGGGCCGCCCGGTGGGCGCCGCCTACGGCTGCCGGGTCGAGGCGTACGAGATCCACCACGGCGTCGTGACGGCCGACGGCGGCGAGCCCTTCCTGGACGGCTGCCGGTACGGCTCGGTGTGGGGCACCACCTGGCACGGCGCCCTGGAGAACGACGATTTCCGCCGGGCGTTCCTGGCCGACGTGGCCGTCGTCTCCGGCCGCGACTTCACCCCGGCTCCTGACGTGTCGTTCGCCGCCCTGCGCGAGGAGCGGCTGGACGCGCTCGGCGACCTGGTCGAGCGGAACGTCGACACCGGGGCACTGCTCCGGCTGATGGAGGGCGGGGCACCTTCGGGCCTGCCGTCGCTTCCGCCCGGCGCCACCCGGCGCGAGGCCCCGTACCTCTCCCGAGGTGGATCCTCCGCCGGCTGACCGGTGGCGGGGACGGTCCGGCGAGGGGGCGTCCCCATTCTTTTCCAGCGCGACAGGGAAGAAGGTGCCATAGCCTAGTAAAATTGGTATTTCCCCTGCCAGATCCGATGGGGGAAGTCTGGGAGGTCGATGATGGTCCGCATCATCGTGTTGCTTTTCGTCATCGCCGTGATCGCCATGATGGTTCTCAGCATGGCCCGGATGATCCGCTCCTTCTCGGCTCCCAAACCCGCCGTCGACAGCCCCCGCGAGATCCTCAGACGTCGTTACGCGGCCGGTGAGATCGACGAGGACGAGTACCTCCGCCGGATGTCGGGTCTCTCCCAGGAGTGGTAGGCCCGTTTCCGCGGCCTGTCAGGCGGCGGGGGCGGAGGCGGGCTGGTTCGCGGTGATCCAGGCGTCGATCGCCTCCCACTGGTCGAAGAGCCACCGGATCTGGCTCTCGCGGTCGCGCGGCACGTCGGCGGCCTGGACCCGCCACCATTTGGCCTTGATCTCGGCGCTCATCGGCAGGCGGCGCCAGATGTCTCCGAGGGTGACCAGGTCGTCGAGGCCGGTGTGCGCGACGAAGATCACATCCGCCTCGGGGCAGGCCTCGATGGCGGTGATGGCCCCGTTGGGGCGGGGCGCCATCAGGTGTTCCAGCCCGCGGGCCCGCGCGGCCTCCTCGGACAGGCCCTTGCGCTCCAGCCGGAGGATGGCCCGCCAGCGACGCCTGGGGGTGAAGTTGCCGCCCTCCGGGAAGATCACCAGGGCGTCGTCGGCGTCCATGCCCGAGGCCAGGCGGCGGATCTCGCCGAGAACGCCGTTCTCGGAGGTCTTGCGCGGGACGAAGGCGTTGGGGAGGCGGTTGATCACCACGTCCAGTGAGGGGTCGAGTTGCAGGGCGGCCTTCATCACGATCCTCGGGCGCCTGCCGTACCGGGTGAGAAGGTGGTGGACGAGCAGGAACGAGTCGCCGGGACCCGCGTGGCGGGACAGCACGATGACGGGGCGGGTGAGGCGCCGAGAGAGTTCGTCGGAGGTGAGGGTCGGCTCGTCGATCTCGACGCTCAGCCGGAAGATCCGCACGGCCACTCCGTACACCTTGGACAGGAGCCACCGGATCAGCGCGTAGTGCCGCTCCTGGTGCTCGTCGCGGTGGAGCCATCCGCCGAACCCGCTCGCCACCCAGAGGCCCAGGCAGGCGACCAGCGCCATCGACTCCAACGCCAGCCACGCCACCGCGAACCAGACCAGCCGGGTGCCGCGCCGCTGCGGGGGCGGCAGGCGCAGCGAGGCCGCGGCCACCACCAGCAGCCAGATCGGGAGCGTGACCACCGCGACCACGGTGAGCACGATGACGAGCGGGGCCAGGATCAGACGGCGGATGATGCGAGGAGGCAGCATGAGCGGCTCCTGCCTGGGGGGATATGCGGTGCGGGTGTCTGGCTCTGACGGGTTGATGGTCGGTATGGAGGGGAGTGCCGGTTCCCCCGGGGGAGCCGGTGTGTGCGGCCGCTGGGGGCCTCGGGGTGGGGAACTCAGGTGGACGAGTTACGGGCCAGGTAGTCGGACGAGGCCTGGTACGCCCGTTCTATGTATCCAGATATATTCGATATATCCCGATAACGCAGCTGGGTCAGATCCATTCCCGGGCGTGTTTCGCCGCCCGACGGCATGACGTGGACCTCGATGTCGCCCGGCAGGGTGGCCATCTCCTCGGCGAAGCGGTGCCGCCTGGCGATCTCGAAGGCGGTCATCCCGACCTCCCACGGGCGCCGCGGCACCAGCAGGGGACGCTCGATCCTGCCCACGTGCAGCACGTAGACCCGGCGGGCGCCCAGCGCGACCGCGCGGCCGACCGGGATGCTGTGCACCAGCCCGCCGTCGAGGAAGTGCTCGCCGCCGATGCGGACCGGGGGTAGCAGCCCGGGGACGGCGCAGGAGGCCAGCACCGCCTCGACCAGGGGGCCCTCGGTGAACCAGTGCGCGGTGGCGCGCTCGACCGAGGCGGCCACGCACTGGAACGGCACCGCCAGATCCTCGATCCGGGAGACGGAGAGCGTCCGGGTCAGCAGGTCGCGCAGCGGCTGGCCGGAGTGCAGGTGGGTGCCGGTCCTGGCGAGGGTGGACAGCCGGGTCACCCACGACCCCGCGAACGCGGTACGGACCACGTTCGAGCCCCACAGCGTGGTCAGGCGCGCGACCGCGTCACCGGGGGAGGCGGCGAGCACGACGCCGTTCAGCGCGCCCACGGACGTGCCGACGATCACATCGGGCTTGATGCCCGCCTCGTCGAGTGCCCGCAGCATGCCCACCTCGTAAGCGCCGAGGACCCCTCCGCCGCCGAGGACGAAGGCGGTGTCCACGCTCATCGCTCCTCCGTAGGTTGCCAGGCGGCCCGGTGCCGCGCGATTCGTCAACGACCTCACGATAGACCGCGCCGGGGATCGGTACGGCCCCCCGGTGTCACGACGGGGCGGCGGGGCGGGGTCCGGATTCGGGCAAGGAAAAGGCGGCCAACTGTCGGGATCCGGCCATGGCCCCCGCACCGGCGGGCGGGCACGATCGGGTGCATGACAGCGGTGGTGGAAACCGAGGGGCTCACCAAGTTCTACGGCGGGCGCCGGGGACTTGAGGATCTCGACCTGGAGATCCGGCCCGGGGAGGTGTTCGGGTACCTCGGCCCGAACGGCGCGGGAAAGACGACCACGATCCGGCTGCTCCTGGACGTGATCCGCCCCACCAGGGGCCGGATGACGGTCCTCGGCAGCGATCCCCGCGAGGCGGACGTGCGGAGCCGGATCGGTTACCTGCCCGGCGAGCTGGCCCTGGAGGGCAGGGAACGGGCGGGAGACTACCTCGCCTTTCTCGGCGCGGTACGCGGCGGTGTGCCCAAGGGTCGGATCGCAGAGCTGGCCGAGCGGCTGGAGGCCGACCTGGCGGTGCCGATGGGCAAGCTTTCCAAGGGCAACAAGCAGAAGGTCGGGCTCATTCAGGCGTTCATGCACGAGCCGGAGTTCCTGATCCTCGACGAGCCGACCAGCGGCCTGGACCCGCTGGTGCAGCAGGAGTTCCTGGCGATGATCCGCGAGGTCCGCGCCTCCGGCCGTACCGTGCTGATGTCCTCGCACATGCTGGCCGAGGTCGAGCACGTCTCCGACCGGGTCGGCATCGTACGTGCCGGCAGGCTGGTCGCGGTGGAGGACGTCGCCGCGCTCCGCGAGAAGGCGGTGCGCCAGGTGGAGTTCCACTTCGACGCGCCGGTGCCCCGCGAGGCGTTCGAGAACCTGCCCGGCGTGCGGGACCTGCGGGTGGAGGGCGCCGGGGTGCGCTGCACCATCGACGGCCGCCCGGACGCGCTGGTCAAGGTGGCGGCGCGGTTCACCGTGGTGCACATGGTCAGCGCCGAGCCCGACCTCGAAGAGATCTTCCTGACCTACTACAGCGATGAGGAGGCGCGCCATGCCCGCGCTGGTGTCGAAGAGCCTGCGTGACTACCGGCGGGCGCTGCTCGGCTGGACGATCGGGATCAGCGCGTTCTTCGGGCTGTATCTGGCGTACTACCCGACCATCGTGAGCAACCCCGAGCTCTACGGGCAGGTGGCGCTGACCAAGTTCCCCGGGGCGATGCGCGATCTCATGGGCGGCCTGGAGGACGGCTTCACCAGCGGCCCCGGCTACCTGCAGACGCTGGTCTACCAGCTGTTCGGGCCGATGCTGTTCATCATGTGCGCCGCGGTGATCGGTAACCGGGCGATCGCCCAGCCCGAGGAGACGGGCACCCTGGAGCTGACCCTCACCCTCCCGATCACCCGCAGGCGGCTGGTCCTGGAGCGCTTCGCCGCCCTCGCCCTCGCCCTGCTCGGCGTGGCGGCGGTCACCTTCCTCGTCGTGTTCGGCCTGACCTCGGCCGTCGGCATGGACGTTCCGGCCGACCGGATCCTGGCCGGTCACACCGGCGTCTTCCTGCTCGCCCTCTTCTTCGGCACGCTCTGTCTGACCGTCGGCGCGTTGACGGGACGCAGGGGGGTCGCCCTGGCGGTGGTCGGGGTGGTCGCGGTGGCCGGCTACGTGGTCGAGACGATGGGCAGGGACGTGGACGGGGTGTCCTGGCTGCGCTGGATCTCGCCGTTCCACTACTACCTCGACGGACGGCCGATCCAGCAGGGATTTCCCGCGTGGGAGTATCTCGTGCTGGCAGGGGCGATCGTCGCGCTGGTGCTGACCGCGATACCGGCCTTCGACAGGCGTGACGTGGGAGTCTGATGGACGAGCTGCTCGGCGGCCATCTCCGGATGTTGAGGGAGGCGGCCGCCACCGGCAGGCCGCCGGGCAGAGCCGAGCTCGACGACTGCCGCGCCGCCGGTGCGCTGGCCGCGGAGCGGGGCGTGTCCGTCCGTGCCCTGGTCGAGGCGGCACTGGCCATGGCCGAGTCGGTGAGCCCCGCCCCGCTTCCGGCCCTGCGGCGTACGGTCTCCGCGCTGATGGAGGGGTACGAGGACGCCCAGCGGTCCGCGCTGCGCCAGGAGGAGCTCGCGCGCCGGGAGTTCGTCGACGACCTGCTCCAGGGGCGCGTCCACCGGCTCGCCGAGCGGGCCGAGCACTTCGGCCTCCGCCTGGCCGAGAGCTACGCGGTCGCCGTCGCCCGCCCCGCCGCCGATGCGGACGGCGGGCTCGCCGAGGAGACGGCCCGGCGGATCGAGGACGCGCTGATCGCCCGGTTCGGCTCGCACAACGTGCTGGTCGCGGTCCGGGACGGGATGCTCGTCTGCGTGGCGCCGGGCGGCCTCGCCGCTGCGACCGGCGAGTTCACCCACCACGTCCGCCGGCTGTTCGCGCCCGGCTGGCGGGTCGGTCTCGGCAGGGCACACCGAGGCCCCGGCGGGGTGGTCGCCTCCTATCGCGAGGGTGCCAACGCCATCGAGCTCGGCGACCGGCTGGGGTTGCGCGCCTCCGTGCTGAAAGCCGCCGACCTGCTGGTCTTCCCGGTGCTGCTGCGGGACCGGGCGGCCATCGAGGACCTGGTGACGACGGTGCTCAGCCCGCTGCTCGAGGCGCGGGGTGGTCCCGAGCCGCTGCTCGCCACGCTGGAGGCGGTCTTCGCCTCCCAGGGCAACCAGACCGCCGCCGCGCGCAGGCTCGGCGTCAGCACCCGGGCGGTGACCTACCGGCTGGAGCGGATCCGCCGCCTCACCGGGTTCTCACCGGACGATTCCACCCAGCGTTTCACCCTGGAGACGGCGGTCCTGGGCGCCCGGCTGCTGGACTGGCCCGCCCAGCCGCTGCGCTGACCGCCCCCGCCGTACGCGGAGCCCCGGTGGCCCGTCACCGAAGAACAGGGCGACGGGCCCGGGTCGACGCCGGACGCGGCGCCCTTTGACGCGCCTTCGCGCGTTCCCGCACGCCCGGCATCGGGCAAAGGGCGCTCAGGGGATCAGCAGCACCTTGCCGGTCGTACGGCGGGATTCGAGATCTGAGTGGGCGCGGGCGGCCTCCGCCAGCGGGTAGCGGTTGGAGATGTGCACCCGGATCCGCCCGTCGGCCACCCAGCCGTAGATCTCGGAGGCCCGCCAGACGAGCTCGTCGCGGGTGGCGATGTAGGCGTTCAGGCTGGGGCGGGTCAGGAACAGGGAGCCGTTCCTGGCGAGGATCTGCGGGTCGACGGGTGGGACCGGGCCGCTGGCCTGGCCGTACAGCGCCATCATGCCGCGCGGGCGCAGCGAGGCGATGCTCTCGTCGAAGGTGGCCGCGCCCACGCCGTCGTAGACGACGTGCACGCCGGAGCCGGTCAGCTTGCGGACCGCGTCGGGGAAGTGCCGGTAGCGGAGCACCTCGTCGGCGCCCGCCTGGCGGGCCAGGGCCTCCTTCTCCTCGCTGGAGACCGTGCCGATCACCCGGGCGCCGCGCAGCTTGGCGATCTGGGTGAGCAACAGGCCCATGCCGCCGGCGGCGGCGTGCACCAGCACGTCGTCACCGGCCTTCACCGCGTAGGTGGAGTGGGTCAGGTAGTGCGCGGTCAGTCCCTGGAGCGTGATGGCCGCCGCGGCCTCGGGCGAGACCCCCTCGGGCACCGAGAGCAGCTTGGAAGCGGGCACCGCGACCCTGGAGGCGTAACTGCGCGGCACGGACGCCCAGGCGACGGTGTCGCCGACGGCGACGTCGTGGACGTCCTCGCCGACCGCGACGACGGTGCCCGCGCCCTCCTCACCGGGAATGAAAGGCAGGGAGAGCGGGTAACGGCCCATCCGGTGGTAGATGTCGATGAAGTTCACGCCGGAGGCGGCGACGTCGACCAGGACCTCCCCGGGGTTCACCTCGGGGTCCGGATGGTCGTCGACGTAGGTGAGAACCTCGGGGCCGCCGGTGGCGGAGACGGCTATGGCGTGCATCGTGCTGAACTCCTTCGATCTGTCAGTGTCCCGATCGTCCCCGACACCGGGCGGATCACTCAGGGCTGCCCGGTGACGGCGGGGCCGTGCAGGGTGAAATTGTCGAACGCGGTCCTGAGCACGGCGTCGCTGTTCTCGCCGACCCGGGCGATCACGCCCACCAGGCCGTTGGGCAGCGGGTTGGTGTCGAGGAAGGACTGCGTCCGATCGCCGTTGACCCACATGTTGAGCTGCACACCCCCGTCGACCCCGGTGCACTCGGCTTGAAGGCGGGCGGTCTTCCCCTTGGGCAGGTCGACCTTGACGGGTTTGGTGAGCTCGCCCCCGGCGCTCTTGACGGTCTTGCGGATGCGGGCGTTCCCCGCGGTGTCGAGCAGGAACTCGTACCGGGTCGCCTTGTTGTCGTCCTCGCCCCGGCAGAACAGTCCGTACTCGCCCATGCCGACGCTGCCGGAGCGGATCGTGATATCGGTGCCGAGCAGGATCCGGCTCGGCGTGACCGGTGTGGGGCTCGCTGTGGGGTCGGGGGTGGCGGGGGGTGTGGGCACGAAGGGGATCGGGGCCTGTTCCCGCTTGATGGGGGAGTAGCCGCTGACGTCGATGGCGTAGTAGCCGTCGGGGGCGTAGCCGTAGCCGTAGGTGTCGGCGAGCGGATTGTAGGTGCCGCCGCTCCAGCCGGTGCCGCTCTGGGTGAAGTCGTCCTGGTAGAGCAGGGTGAGATTCTCCGGGGGGCCACCGGGGGAGAGGGCCAGACTCAGGCCGAACGCGCCGGCCACCACCAGGGCCGCCGCGGCCGCTCCGATGACCAGCTTGCGGCGCTTGGCCGACTGTTCACGCGGAAAGATCCCGAGATCGCTCTGCGGACTCAGGAGCGTGTGGCCGGGGCCCGTCTGCGGGTTGCCGGAGAACGTGTAGCCGGGCTGGGAGGACATCGAGGTGGGGGTCCACCGGAGGTCGTCGGTCCCCGGGGCGTTCGCGGGCCCGGCCGGCTGCCCCTGCCAGGAGGCCTGAACCGAGTGGGCGGTCTGCTCGGGCGCGGCGGAGCGGCCCACCAGGTGGTCGAGGAGCTGCTGGGAGGTGGGCCGGTGCCGCGGGTCCTTGGCCAGGGCGTAGCCGACCAGCTCGCGCAGCGCGGGCTCCATGCCCTCCAGGGTGGGCTCGGTGTTGAGCACCTGGTACAGCACCGCGGGCAGCGCCTCGCCGCCGAACGGAGCTCGCCCGCTCGCGGCGAAGGCCATCAGGCAGCCCCACGAGAACACGTCGCAGGCGGCCGAAACCGGCTCGCCGCGGAGCACCTCGGGCGCCATGTAGCGGGGGGTGCCGAGGATCTCACCGGTCCCGGTCATCCCGCTGAGCGTGTCCAGCGCGCGGGCGATGCCGAAGTCGATCACGCGGGGGCCGACCGGGGAGAGCAGCACGTTGGAGGGCTTGAGGTCGCGGTGCACCACCCCGGCGGCGTGGATGGCGGTCAGCGCGGTCGCCACCCCGACGGCCAGCGCGTCCAGGCTGGAGCCGTGCAGCGGCCCGCCGGACTCCACCGCCTCCTCCAGGTTGGGGCCGGTGACGTACTCGGTGACGACGTAGAGCTGGTCGCCGTCGAGCGCCGCCTCGATGACCGCGGCCGTGCAGAACCTGCGGACCCGCTGCGCGGCGTCGGCCTCCCTGCGGAACCGCATCCGGAACCGCTCGTGCTGGCTGTACTCCGAGTTGATGACCTTGATGGCGACCTGTTGCCCGTCGGGGGACTCGCCGAGATAGACCGTGCCCATCCCGCCGCGGCCCAGCCTGCTGAGCAAGCGGTATCGGCCTATCTGTAGTGGTTCGTCGGGACTGAGGTTGTTCACCTTTGTACCTAACCGCGTACGCCATCACATGAGTGGTTCAGCCTATCGATCTCTGGCCGCTCGCCAGCTGTCGCAACAGCGGAAGGTCCACTTTTTCCAGGCCGTCCACGGCCAGCACGCCCTCCCGCGCCATGCCGCCGGTGACCGACACCACCCGGCATCCGGCCGCGCGGGCCGCCGCGAGCCCGGTCGGGCTGTCCTCCACCGCCACGCACTCGCCGGGGTCGACGCCCAGCTCGGCGGCCGCCCGCAGGTAGGGGTCCGGCAGCGGTTTGCCGCGCGCGGTGTCCTCGGCGGCCACGACCAGGGTGAACCGCTCGGCCCCGACGGTCTGGAGCACCATGTCCACGATGCGCCGGGGGGAGGCGCTGACCAGCGCCGCGGGTACGCCACCCGCGCCCAGGTCGTCCAGCAGCCGGATCGCACCGGGCAGCGGCGTCACCCCGCCCGCGATCCGCTCGGCGAAGGCGTCGGTGAGCCGCGCCCCCACCCGTTCGACGGTGTCCGCTCCACCGGGGAGCGCGGACGCGCCGGAAGCGGTGGACGAGGCGCGCCTTACCAGGTGGGCGGCCACGTACTCGACCGGGCGGCCGAGCACGTGGCCGGCGTCGGCCTCGGCCAGTTCCAGACCCGACTCCGCGGCGACCGCCGCGCACGCCTGCCACCACATTCCCTCGGTGTCCACGAGTGTGCCGTCCATGTCGAACAGGACGGCGCGGAGTTCACCCGACACCCGCGGGATCCTCCGACGCCTCGGACGCATCCGGCCCCGAGGGCTCCGGGAGAGCGGGAACGGTGCGCGCCGCGACGAGGACGGGCCGCTGCACGAGGGCGACGTCCACCCGCGTGCCCGGCGCCAGCCGCACCGCGTCGTGTCCCGGTACGTCGCTGAGGATCTCCAGCTCGCCCAGCCGCACCCGCAGCCGCGCGACCGAACCGCGGAAGGAGGAGGCCACGATCGTGGCACTTCCCTCGGGGGAGGGCGTGACCAGCACCGCCTCGGGGCGGACCAGCACGTCGACGTCGGAGGCGGAGGGCAGCGGGCCGTCCACCGGCATGAGCCGGCCCAGGACCGTGACCTCCTGACCGGACAGGTGGCCGGGGACGTGGTTCATCGTGCCGACGAACTCCGCGACGAACGGGGTGGCGGGCCGGTCGTAGACCTCGGCCGGGGGACCGCACTGCTCCAGCCGCCCGGCGCGCAGCACCGCGACCCGGTCGGCGACCGACAGGGCCTCCTCCTGGTCGTGGGTGACGAAGATGGTGGTGATGCCCAGTTCGAGCTGGAGCCGGCGGATCTCCTCGCGGAGCGTGACACGGACCTTGGCGTCCAGCGCGGACAGCGGCTCGTCGAGCAGCAGCACGCGCGGCTCCAGCGCCAGCGCCCTGGCCAGGGCGACGCGCTGCTGCTGGCCGCCGGAGAGCTCGTGCGGGTAGCGCTGGGCGTGCGTCGGCAGGCCGACCAGCTCCAGCAACTCGGCCGCCCGCGCGTGCCGTCTGGCGGTGGGCACCTTGCGGACCCGGAGCCCGAAGGCCACGTTGTCCCTGGCGTTGAGGTTGGGGAACAGGCTGTAGGACTGGAAGACCATGCCCGCGTCCCGCCGGTTGGCGGGGACCCGGGTGATGTCCTTGCCGTCCACCAGCACCGCCCCGGCGTCGGGGTGCTCGAACCCGGCGACGCAGCGCAGCGCCGTGGTCTTCCCGCAGCCCGACGGGCCGAGCAGGGCCATCAGCTCGCCCTGCTCCACGGTGAGGTCCAGGCCGTCCAGCGCGACCGTACGGCCGAACGCGCGGCGCAGTCCTCGGAACTCGACGGTCACGAACGCTTCCTTCCCGCACCCGAGAGGGTGAGCAGCAGCAGCCAGATGAGGAGCAGGCTGATGATCGACAGTGCCACGGAGAGCTGCCCGTCGTTCCCGGAGATGGTGACGATCCAGACCGGGAAGGTCTGGTAACCGAGCAGGGCGGCGACCGTGTACTCGCCGAGCACCAGCGCGAGGGTGAGGAACGAGGCGCTGGCGATGGCGGAGCGGATGTTGGGGATGATCACCCGGAACAGCACGTACGGCCACGAGGCGCCCAGGTTGCGGGCCGCCTCCACCAGGGTCCGCACGTCGATCGCGCGCAGCCCGGCGTCCAGCGACCGGTAGGCGAACGGCAGCGTCAGCACCACGTACGCCAGCACCAGGACGACCGGGAACCGCTCGTCCTGGATGGCGATCAGCGTCGCCCAGAGCGGTGTGGCGGCCAGCGCGTCGATGCCGCCGCGCAGCGCCGTGCTGATGCCGACCACGTAGGTGATCGGCGGCACGACCAGCGGGAGCGTGGCGATCAGCTCCAGCACCGGCCCCAGCCTCGACGCGCCGAGCCGTACGGCCAGCATCGCCGGAAGGGTCAGCAGCAGCACCGCGACGATGGTGGCGGCGGCCAGCCCGAGGGAGAGCAGCAGGCTGGACAGGAAGCCGGGCGCCGACAGGATCCGGCCGTAGGCGGCGAGCGAGAAGCCCTGCCCCTCGGAGTAGACGGTGAACCAGAACGACACGGCCATCGGCACGACGAAGTAGAGCGCCGCGACGACCAGCACGACCCCCCGCCAGGCCCGTCGCTGCCCGGGGCGGGCGGCGGGGCCCGGACCGCCGGGAGTGACGTCGGGCAGGGTGGCTACCGCAACCATCGGGAACTCCTCCTCTGCAGCGGCAGGTAGACCGCCATCACCAGCAGCGCGATGACGATCATGTCGAGGCTCAGGGCGAGCGCGATGTTCTCGTAGCCGATGAGGACGTCACCGGTGAGCGCGTCGGCGATCTGCAGGGTGACCAGCGGGACCGTGCTGCCGACCATGGCGGCGGCGGTGGCGTAGGCGGCGAACGCGCCGCCGAACAGCAGGACGACGCCGCCGAGCAGCGCGGGGGTCAGCACCGGGATGCCGACGTGGCGCCAGAACTGCCAGGTGGTGGCGCCGCTGTTCTGCGCCGCCTCCCGCCACTGCGGGCGCAGGCCGTCCAGCGCCGGGGTCACCACGAGCACCATCAGCGGCACCGAGAAGTACAGGTAGACCAGGGCCAGGCCCCAGAAGTTGTACAGCGTGCCGGGGCCGATGCCCAGCGCGGTGGTGAGCACCCCCGAGTTGCCCAGGGTGGCGATCCAGATGAAGGCCAGCGGCACGCCGCCGAAGTTGGCCAGCACGCCGGAGAAGGTCAGCACCGCCTCGCGCAGCGCCGTGAAGCGAGAGGTGATCACGGCCTGGGCCAGGAACGTCCCGAGGACCGCGGCGACCACCGCCACCACCGCCGACAGTTGCACGCTGCTGAGCAGCGCGTTGAGGTAGGCGCCCTGCAGGCTCCTGGACAGGTTGGCGGTGCCGATGGACGACACCCTGGTCGCCGGGTCCCTGACGGTGAACGCCCCGACGAGCAGGGTGACCGCCGGGATGCCGAACGCCACGGTCACCACGACCAGCAGCGGCAGGGCGCCCAGCCAGTTCTTGGATCGGCCGTGGCCGCCGCGCGGGGCGGCGGCCGTGACCGTGCTCTCCGTCATCCCGAGACCGCGGCGCCCCAGCCGTTCGCCAGGACCTCCTTGGCCTTGTTGACCTGTGCCTCGGACGGGAAGGTGGGCTCACCCTCGACCGGCGGGAGGTTGGCCTCGGCGGCCTTGTCGACCGTACCGTCGGCCTGCATGGCGGGCAGCAGGACCGGGCGGGCGAAGCCCCCGAGGTAGAGGTTCTGGCCCTCGGTGCTGTAGAGGAACTCCTGCCACAGGCGCGCGGCGGCCGGGTGCGGGGCGTCCTTGTTGATGGCCTGGGCGTACAGCTGGAAGTACTCGCCGTCGCTGGGGATGACGGTCTTCCAGTCGATGCCCTTCTCCGCCATCTTGGGGGCGTAGGCGGCGTTGTTGTAGTCCCAGTCGATGCTGATCTGGGTCTCGCCCTTCTCGATGGTGGCCGGGGTGGTCTCCACCGGGTTGAAGTTCCCGCTCTCCTTGAGCTTCTTGAAGAAGTCCAGGCCGGGCTGGATGTCGTCGAAGGAGCCGCCGTTCGCGAGGGCCGCCGCGTACACGCCCGCGAACGCCGAGCCGGACTTGGTCGGGTTGCCGTTCAGGGCGATCTTGCCCTTGTACTCGGGCTTGAGCAGGTCGGCGTAGGTCTCCGGGCACTTGTCGATCTTCTTGGCGTCGCAGCCGATGGAGATGTAGCCGCCGTAGTCGTTGAACCAGAGGCCGGAGGGCTCCTTCTGGTTCTCGGGGATCTTGTCCCACGTCTGGACCTTGTACGGCGCGAACAGGCCCTCGGCGGCGCCGCTGATCGCGAAGGACTGGCCGATGTCGAGAACGTCGGGGGCGCGGTCCTGGCCCTTGCGGGTCTTCACCGCGTTGATCTCGTCGGCGCTGGCGGCGTCGGGCGTCTCGCTCTCGATCTCGATGCCGTACTTCGTCTTGAACGCCTCGATGATCTTTCCGTAGTTGGCCCAGTCCGGCGGCAGGGCGATGACGTGGAGCTTGCCCTCCTTCTTGGCGGCCTCGACGAGCTTGTCCAGCCCGCCGAAGTCGGCCGCGGAGGTGGCGGTTCTGGCGTCCACGCCGGCCGCGGAGCCTCCGTCGGAGGCGGCTCCCGACGGGGTCGACGTGCCGGGGGCGGCCCCGCACGCGGTGGCTCCCACCAGGAGGAAAGCGGCCAGACCTGCAAGGCGAACTCGGGATGCGATCACTGTGTCTCCCAAGGGGGTGTCGCGCAATATTTCACGAAAGTAGACGAACTTGTACAAACAAGCTAGACCTCGTATGCCGTGAATAAGTTGCTGTTTGGTGAACGCATGGAGTACGTGGGTGAAATGCGAAAATCGCAGCTATGTGGGTGATTCAGGGGTGTTTAGGGTGGAGGTCGGTCTCGTCGGTCGGTGCGCGCAGCCAAGCATCGCACCCACCATCGGGAACAGGGGCGGAACAGGAGCGGGAACCGCGGTGGGAACAGAATCGGACGTCGGGCCGAATACGAGGGCGGTTCTGAGAGGCGAGGCGGGATTGCGTGGTAACCGGACGTTCGCGAGTGTCCTGAAGGGGGCGCGGGTGTTGGAAGGCGCACGGGAAGGAATCCCGTCGTTCGGGGGCTCGGGAGAAAGGAGCCGGGTGTGACCCCCCGTTACCTGGGCATCGCGGAGAGGCTGCGCGACGCGATCATGCGAGGCGAGTACGCCGTGGGGGCACAGTTGCCCTCGGAGGCCGATCTGGCCACCCGCTTCGCGGCCTCCCGGGGCACGATCCGCCAGGCCGTCGCGGTGCTCGCCACCGAGGGCCTGGTCGGCTCCCGGCAGGGGGCCAGGCGCATCGTGCTCGGCCGCGAGCGCAGCCAGAGCTTCGCCGAGCTGCACAGCTTCGCCCAGTGGGCGCGGGCGATGGGCTACCGGGTCAGCGGGCAGGTGCTGCAACAGCGTCGCAGGGGCGCCGACGCCACCGAGGCGGCCCGGCTGGCGCTCCAGCCGGGCGAACCGGTGCTGTCGGTGCTGCGGCTTCGTTCCCTGGAAGGCGAGCCGGTGATGCTGGAGCGCACGACCTACGCCGGGTGGATCGCCCCGGCCGTCGAGCGGATCGAACCCGGCTGCGAGTCGATCACCCGGGCCCTCTACGACAGCGTCGGCCTCGTCTTCGCCTACGGCGAGCACCTCATCGACGCGGTGGCCGCCGGCGTGCAGGACTCCAGGCTGCTGGCGGTGCGCAGGGGCAGCCCGCTGCTGCGTCAGCGCCGGGTCACCACCACCCACGAGGGCCGGCCCGTCGAGTGGTCCGACGACCGCTACCGCGCGGGCAGCGTGACCTTCAGCATCCGCAACTCGGTGGACGCCAACCCGCTGGTACGGCAGATGGGTGACTTGCGCCCGGCTCGATGAGAACGTATGTTCGATACGACAGGCCCGCCTTCCCCCGGGCACTCATCCGAAGCCGCGGGGAGAAGAGGCGTCTTGAACCGACTCTACGGCGACCCTGTCGAGGTGTGGACCCGCGAGGGACGGCCCGTCCAGTTCGTCTGGCGAGACCAGCTCTACACGGTCCACCGGATTCTCGACCACTGGGTTGTCGCGCGCGAGTGGTGGAAGGTCTCCGACAGTGATCCGGGCGAGCGCCGGTTCTGGCGAGCCGAGGCCGCCACCGGTGGCCAGGTCGGCACCTACGAGCTCCGCTTCGACACCGCGGGCGAGGGCTGGCTGCTGATCAGGGCCTGGGACTGACTCCCCGCCCCAGGCCGCGGCCACGCTCCAGGACCCCACCCCGCCCCGGCGTCCGGCAGGCTCCGGACGGTGCGCCGGGATCCGGCGCCGGTGCTTGGCGCCCGCGGTCTGGATCCCGGTGATCTGCCGGACCGTCGCCGCGCAGAGCAGTGCGGCGACCGTGACGGCGGTCAGCTCGGGCGGGCCGAAACCGGTCAGGCCGGTGCCCGCCCGGGACACGCCCGGCCAGAGCCGTACCAGCACCAGCGTGAGCGCGACCAGCCAGCTCAGCCACCAGGCGGCGAGCAGCACCCGCCAGCGCGGGCGGCGGTCGGCCGGCGGACGGGAGGCCCGCCACAACCGGTCGACCAGCACGACGGGGGCGACGAGGTTGACCACCGGCACGAACCAGCTCGCCAGGACGGTGGCCACCGCGGGCCGGTCGGCGCACCGCCGGGCACGGAGCAGCCAGTTCAGGTACGCGACGACGGCGGCGATCACGGCCGTGGCGAAGAAAATGATCAGGATGGCGAAGACCGTCACCGCGCCGAAGATCGCGTCGGCACCGGGGGCGTGGGGGTCGCCGCCGAGTTTCGAGATCTCCAGGACGAGGCGCCGGCCACGGGCCTGTTCGAACACCGCCAGGGCGGCGGTCGCGACCACCAGGGTGGTAAGGGTGAAGTAGACGGCCGAAGCCGACCTTTTCTGTAGAGATGGGATAGAGCGCATGTATATCTCCCCCCGCCATGCGCTGAGGACCTGCCCTTTTTCTATCCCGTCAGCCCTTTCGCTAATCAGCCCACTCGGACCACTCTGTCCACTTGGCCAACTCGGCTCGCTCAGCTCACGGTGCCCGACTCCCAGGCCCACGCGGCGATCTCCACCCGGTTCCTGGCGCCGAGCTTCGTCTGGATGCTTCCCAGGTGCGTCTTCACCGTCGACAGCGACACGAACAGCTCGGCGGCGACCTCCTGGTTGGTCCGTCCCCTGGCCACCAGGCGTACGACGTCCAGCTCGCGCTCGGTGAGGGGCTCGCGGGGCGGCCGGCGGGCACCGGCCCGCGGGTGGGCCAGGTGTTCGAGCAGGCGTACGGTCACCGAGGGCGACACCAGCGCGTCCCCCGCCGCCGCGGCCCGGATCGCCTCGATGAGCAGGGTCGGCCCGCTGTCCTTGAGCAGGAAGCCGGTCGCTCCGGCGCGCAGCGCCCCGTAGACGTACTCGTCCAGGTCGAAGGTCGTGACGATGACCACCTTCATCGGGTTGGGCACCCCCGGTCCCGCCAGGAGGCGGGTGGCCTCCAGGCCGTCCAGCTTGGGCATCCGGATGTCCAGCAGGCAGACGTCGGGCCGCAGCCTCCGCGCCAGCTCGACGGCCTCGGCTCCGTTGGCGGCCGTCGCCAGGACCTCCATGTCCTCCTGGGCGTCCAGAATCATCTGGAACCCGGTCCGCACCAGTTCCTGGTCGTCAGCGATGAGCACTCGAATCGTCACCTGACGGATTTTGCCAGTTCCAGACCAGGGTGAAATCGGCAGTCCGGTCAATGCGTCCCGGCCGACCACGGCCGGGGAGGGCGCCGGCGGGTCCGCGCGGCACCATGGAAGCGGGCGCATCGGACAATTTTTCGGCCGGCCGGTGATCGGAGCCCCGGGAAAGGCATTACTGGGTGTGGATGATCCAGAAGCGCGATTCACCGCGCTGTACGACCGGCACTATCGCAGCGTGCTCGGCTACGCGCTGCTGCGGGCCGAACGACAGGCGGCCGAGGACATCGCGAGCGAGACGTTCCTGATCGCCTGGCAGCAGCTGGAGCGGCTGCCGGAGGCGCCGCTGCCGTGGCTGCTCGGCATCGCCCGCAACCTGCTGCGCAAGCAGTGGCGTTCCGGGCTGCGACGGCAGGCGCTGGCGGACCGGCTGGCCGACCTCTCCCCCGAGGGAGACGTGGCCGAGCAGGTCACCGAGCGCGAGGCGGCGCTCGCGGCGCTCGCCGGGCTGTCCGAGCTGGACGCCGAGGCCGTGGTCCTGGCCAGTTGGTACGGCCTCGCCCCGGCCGAGGCCGCCAAGCTCGTGGGCTGCTCGGCCCGCGCGTTCACGGTCCGTCTGCACCGCGCTCGCCGCCGCCTGTCCCAGGCATTCGATTTCACCCCCATCACCCTGCAGGAGCAGTCATGAACGACGTTGACGAGCGCATCCGCGCGCTGCGCCCCGACGCCCTCACCGACGACGCCTACCGGCGTCGCCGCGAGGCCGACCTCGCCCGCGCCTTCGCGACGGCCAAGCCTCGCCTCCGCCCCGTGTCCCGCCTGCGTCTCAGGCCGCGGCTCGTGCTGACCGGCGCCCTCATCGGGCTGGCCGCCGCAGTGGCGGTACCGGCGGTCATGACGGGCACGATCGGGCTGCGGGGACCGGGGGGCGGCCGGAGCGAGGGGGCCGTTTCCTCCGTCGCAGCCCCAGACAGGTCCCCGGCGGAGAAATCCTCCGTGACGCTCGACGCCCGGTCGTTCCTGCTGGCGAGCGCGAAGACGGTGGCGAGCGAGAGCACCCCCGAGGGCCGGTACTGGTTCGACCGCACCCGGACCTTCGAGCCCGTCGGGGCCGGCGCGGTCGTCGCCCACACCGACGAGATCTGGTCCGACGGCCGAAAGGGGCGGAGCTCGTCCAATCAGGACGTCAAGATCACCTTCGAGACCTCCTCCGACGAGGCGGCGTGGAAGGCCAAGGGATCCCCGTCCCTGTGGCCCTCCCCTGAGACCAGTGACTTCGCCATGATCCTGCAAATAGGGCTCGGTGCCAAGACACTGACCGTGGGGAAGGAGCAGAAGCTGCCCGGCGACGTCGAGGGGCTTGAGCGCTGGCTCCGCTCGGCGCACCGCGAGGGGCCGTTCGCGGACTTCGCCTTCGATGCGGCGCGCCACCTGCTCTCCATGCCGACGAGCGCGGCCACGCGCGCCTCGATGCTGCGCATCCTGGCCGCCCAGCCGGGACTCGTCCTGAAGCAGGGCGTCCTCGACCCGCTCGGCCGCACGGGCACCGCGGTCACCACGGCCAACGGCCACCACACCCTGGTCATCGACGAGTCGGGGGCGCGCCTGCTGGCCTTCCTCTACGACGGCCCGGACGAGAAGCCCCGCGCCACCGACTCCCGCACCGTGTTCATCCCCGCTCGTAAGGGGCTCAAGGTCGCGTACGAGAGCTCCGGCTGGGTCAACGAACTCGGCGCCCGGAAGTGATCTCCCGCCCCGCCGCCCCGGAGGGGGGCGGCGGGGCACCCGGCGGGTCCGCCACCCCGGCGGGGGCGGGGTGGCTCAGCCGAGGACCAGGTCCCGGATCGTCTTCAGGGAGGTCTCGTCGCGGGGACCCATCACCAGGAGGTTGCTCACCGGGCTCTTGCGCCACAGCTCCAGGCGTTCGCGGATGCGGCCCACCGGGCCGACCAGGGAGATGCCGTCGGCCAGCTCGTCGGGGATCGCGTTGAACGCCTCGTCCCTGCGCCCGGCCAGGTAGAGCGCCTGGATCTCCTCGGCGGCCTCGGCGTAGCCCATCCTGCCGATGATGTCGGCGTGGAAGTTGCGGCTCTTGGCGCCCATGCCGCCGATGTAGAGGGTCAGCATCATCTTCACCCCGTCCAGCGCCGCCCTGACGTCGTCGGTGATCAGTGTCATGACCATGGCGGCGATGTCGAAGTCAGGCCCGGCGCCGGCGAGCGAGGGGCCGTACATCCGCTCGATCTTCTCGGGGAACACGAAGAGCGGCAGCCAGCCGTCGGCGATCTCGGTGGCGAGCGCGACGTTTTTCGGGCCCTCCGCGCCGAGATAGAGGGGGATCTCGCCGCGGAGCGGGTGGGTGATCAGCTTCAGCGGCTTGCCGAGGTTCGCGCCGCCCGGGTAGGGCAGGGGGTAGTGCTCGCCGTCGCTGGTCACCGGCTCCTCGCGGCGCCAGACCTTGCGCATGATCTCGACGTACTCGCGGGTGCGGGCGAGCGGCTTGGGGAACGGACGACCGTACCAGCCCTCGACCACCTGGGGGCCGGACGCGCCGATGCCGAGCAGCAGCCGCCCGCCGGTGAGATGATCGAGGGTCATCGCGGTCATCGCGGTCGCCGCCGGGGTCCTGGCGGAGATCTGCACCACCGATGTGCCCAGTTTGATGCGGGACGTCCGCGCGCCGTACCAGGCCAGCGGGGTGAAGGCGTCGCTACCGTAGGCTTCCGCGGTCCAGACGGACTCGTACCCCAGCCGTTCCGCGGCCTGGACGAGTTCGGTGGCGTCGTCGGCGTCGCGCTGCCAGTAGCCGAGGTTCAGGCCGAGTTTCAGGTCGGTACTCACCGGGTCTCCTCGCAACGTAAGGCCGGACACGCTCCGCAATTAGAACACGTTCTACATTGGTCGGTCGAGTGTGAGGTGTCGAAATTCGGTCTCCCGGGAAGCGTTCATCTGTGCTCTATGCAGCTCGCAAGCTCCTCTCCCTGATCTTTCTCCTTGCCCTCGCCGTCGCGGGAGCGATCCCGGCCGTGGCGCACGCGGCGGGGCGGCCCAACATCGTGCTGGTTCTCGTTGACGACCTGGATGCGGGGGATCTCCAGAAATTTCCCAACATCTCAAACCTCCTTGCCAGGGGTGGCACCAGCTTCGACCGGTTCTTCGTGCCGAACTCCTGGTGTTGCCCGTCGCGCGCGTCGATCATGCGCTCCCAGTACGTGCACAGCCACGGAGTGCTGACCAACACCGCTCCCGAGGGCGGCTTCACCAAGTACTACACAACCGGCCTGGAACGTTCCACGCTCGGGACCTGGATGAAGTCGGCCGGATACCGCACCGGCCTGATGGGCAAGTACCTCAACCACTACCCCGGCGGCGCCACCGCCGCCACCTACGTGCCGCCCGGCTGGGACGAGTGGGACGTGCCGGTGCGCAGGCTCTACGAGGAGTACGGCTACACGCTCAACGAGAACGGCGCGTTGCGGGCCTACGGCTTCGCGCCGGAGGACTACCTGGCCGACGTGCTCAGTGCGAAGGCGGGGGCGTTCGTCTCCCAGCCGGGCGCCGACCCGTTCTTCCTCTACCTCGCCCCGATCGCCCCGCACAACCCGGCCAACTACGCCCCCCGGCACGAGGCCGCCTTCGCCGGAGCGGTGGCCCCGCGCACCCCGTCCTTCAACCAGCCGGATGTCAGTGCCGAGCCACTCTGGCTCAGGTCGCTTCCGCAGTTCGACGCCAGGAAGGTCCAGAAGATCGACCGGCACTACCGCGACCGGCTCCGGGCGATGCTCGGCGTGGACGACATGGTGGGTGCCCTGATCGAGTCCCTCAGGGTCTCCGGCAAGCTGGATGAAACGTATATCTTTTTCGCCTCCGATAACGGGTTCCACCAGGGCCAGCACCGGCTCGCCCAGGGCAAGACCACCCCCTTCGACGAGTCGATCAAGGTGCCGCTCCTGGTCCGCGGCCCCGGTGTGCCGGCGGGCCACGTCATCGGCGACATGGCCTCCACGGTGGACCTGGCCCCGACGTTCGCCCAGCTGGCCGGTGTCACGCTCCCCGACTTCGTCGAGGGCCGCTCCCTGCTGCCGCTCCTGCAGGGCCGCACGCCGCCCTCGTGGCGCCAGAACGTGCTGCTGGAGTTCAACCGCCCGACGGACCCGGGCTCGGCCCGCCAGACTCCGGTCCCGGCCTACCAGGGCATGCGGACCGCCTGGCACACCTTCGTCCGCTACTCAACCGGCGAGTACCAGCTCTACGACCTCGTCGCGGATCCCTACCAGCTCCGCAACATCGCCGCCGAGACCCCGCTCTCCGTGATCGCCCAGTTCAACCAGCAACTCGACGCCCTGGTCTCCTGCTCGGGCGCCACCTGCAGGTCAGCCGACTCGGTCAAGCCGCCCGTGCTGCCCGTCAGGCCCCTCTTCCTCGGCCCGTGGGGACCGTGAGATGCCGGGGTAGGCCCGCAGCAGGTGGGCCTCGACGGCGGCGGCGGCCCCCGCCGCGTCCCCGGCGACGATGGCCCGGTGGATCCGATGGTGATCGGCCATCAGCCCTGCCGTGTCGCCGAGGCGCTCGACCGCGCCGACCGCGTAGCGGCGGAGCGAGTCACGCAGCGAGAGCATCATGGCGGTGGTCAGCCTGTTGCCCGACGCCTCGGCGATGGCCACGTGGAAGGCCGTGTCGTGCTCGACGAACTCCTCCGCGGTCGTCGAGGCGTCCATCCGCTCCAGCGCGGCGGTCAGGGCCGACAGGTCCGCCCCGTGTGCCGCGGCGTGCGCGGCGGACCACTTTTCGATCATCAGCCGGGCGTCGACGACCTCCGCCAGCGACAGGTTCGACAGCCCGAGGTGGAGTCTGAGCAGGTCGCTCAGGGCGTCCGCGGGCCTGGAGATGAGGCAGGCCCCCGCGTCCGGCCCCCGCCCGACCTGCGACGACACCACGCCCAGCGTCTCCAGAACCCGCATCGCCTCGCGTACGGACGACCGGCTCACCCGCAGTTGCTCGGCGAGTTGCCGCTCGCCGGGCAGGCGGTCGCCGACCGTGAGCCCGTCGTCCGCGATGCGCCGCTCGATCTGGGCGATCACGTCCTCGAACGCCCGGGTGCGCCGGACCGGCTGCCAACCGCTCAAGGGGGCCTCCTCTTGTGAGGGAATATGGTCAGACCATACTATGGTCTGACCATACGAGCGTAAAGGAGTGCCGTGCGCGTCGCCCTGTTCATCACCTGCGTGAACGACACGCTCTTTCCCGGCACCGGGCGAGCGGTCGTCACGCTGCTGCGCCGCCTCGGGTGTGACGTCGAGTTCCCGCGGGCGCAGACCTGCTGTGGCCAGATGCACGTCAACACGGGGTACCCCGAGGAGGGCAGCCGGCTCGCGCGGCACTTCGTGGACGTCTTCGCCGAGTACGACGCGGTCGTCGCGCCGTCCGGGTCGTGCGCCGCGATGGTCCGCGAGCAGTACCCGCGTCTCGCCCGCACCCCGGCCGCCGCCGGAGCCCCCGCGGGGGAGAGGCCCCCGCCCGGCTCGTTCGCCGCGGAGGTGGCCGAGACGGTGCCGAAGGTCTACGAGCTCTCGGAGTTCCTCGTCGACGTCCTCGGTGTCACCGACGTCGGCGCCTACTTCCCGCACCGGGTGACCTACCACCCGACCTGCCACTCGCTGCGCGGCCTCCGCTTGGGAGACCGGCCCACCCGCCTGCTTGAGCAGGTCAGGGGCCTGGAGCTGGTCCCGCTCCCCGGAGCGGACGAGTGCTGTGGTTTCGGCGGCACCTTCGCGGTGAAGAACCCGGCGATCTCCGCCGCCATGTGCGCGGACAAGGTGCACAATGTCGCGACCACCGGTGCCGAGGTGCTGTGCGCCGCCGACAACTCCTGCCTGATGCACATCGGCGGCACCCTCAGACGCCAGCGCACCGGTGTACGGATCATGCACCTCGCCGAGATCCTCGCCGCCACGGAGAGCGGCGACGGCAGGGCGGTGCGCGGATGAGCGGGGGCGCCACGTTCCTCGGCATGCCGGCCTTCCCCGCGAACGCCGCGGTCGCCGTGCAGGACTCACAGCTCAGGTACAACCTCCGCAAGGCCACCCACACGATCCGCGGCAAGCGGGCCGCCGTGGTCGGCGAGCTGCCCGACTGGGCCAAGCTCCGGCGGGCGGGCAAGGAGATCAAGGACCATACCCTGCGCAACCTGGAGCGCTACCTGGTGCGCATGGAGGAGGCGGTCACCGCGGCGGGCGGCCACGTTCACTGGGCGGCCGACGCCAAGGAGGCCAACCGGATCGTCGCCGACCTGGTCAAGGCCACCGGCGAGACCAGCGTGGTCAAGGTCAAGTCGATGGCGACCCAGGAGATCGGCCTCAACGAGGCTCTCGAACTGGAGGGCATCACCGCGTACGAGACCGACCTGGCCGAGCTGATCGTCCAGCTCGGCGACGACTGGCCCTCGCACATCCTGGTCCCGGCGATCCACCGCAACCGCGCGGAGATCCGCGAGATCTTCCGGGAGAAGATGGCCGACTGGGGGCGTGCCGCGCCGGCGGACCTGACGGACGACCCCCGCGCCCTCGCCGAGGCCGCCCGGCTCCACCTGCGCGAGCGCTTCCTTTCCACCAGGGTCGCGATCTCCGGCGCCAACTTCATGATCGCCGAGACCGGCACGCTGGTGGTGCTGGAGTCCGAGGGCAACGGGCGGATGTGCCTCACCCTGCCCGAGACGCTGATCAGCGTGGTCGGCATCGAGAAGCTGCTGCCCAGCTGGCAGGACCTGGAGGTCTTCCTCCAGCTGCTGCCCAGGAGCTCCACCGGCGAGCGGATGAACCCCTACACCTCCACCTGGACCGGCGCGGTCGAGGGGCAGGAGTTCCACCTGGTGCTGCTCGACAACGGCCGGACGAACGTGCTGGCGGACGAGATCGGCCGTCAGGCGCTGCGCTGCATCCGCTGCTCGGCCTGCCTGAACGTCTGCCCGGTCTACGAGCGGGCCGGAGGCCACGCGTACGGCTCGGTCTATCCGGGACCGATCGGGGCGATCCTCACCCCGCAACTGCGCGGCACCGCCTCGAAGCTGGACGCGTCGCTGCCGTACGCCTCGACCCTCTGCGGCGCCTGCCTCGACGCCTGCCCGGTCGCGATCGACATCCCCGAGGTCCTGGTCCACCTGCGTGGCAAGGTCCGCCACGCGCGCGTCGAGCGCCTGGGCATGCGTGCCGCCGGATGGGTGTTCAACCGCCCCGCGCGGCTGGCACGTGCTCAGCGGCTCGGCGGCCGCCTGCGCAGGTTCGTCCCCGGGCGCCTGCCGGGCCCGCTGTCGGCCTGGACCGACACGCGCGACATTCCCGATATTCCTCCCGAGTCATTCCGTGACTGGTGGGACCGTACAGACGGAGGCGTTCAATGACCGCTGCGGGCAGCAGGGAGCTGATCCTGTCGCGGATCCGCTCCGCGGTGGCCGGGGCCGGCGAGGTCGAGATCACCCGCGCCTACCGCACCTCACCGGACCCGGCCCGCGCGACGGGCCTGGTGGAACTGCTCGCCGAGCGGGTGGCCGACTACCGGGCCGTCGTGCACGTGGTGGACGAGGGGGAGGCGGCCGCGACGATCGCGGCGGCGCTGGCCCGCCGGGGCGCCACCCGGTTGGTCGTCCCCGAAGGACTGCCACCCGAGTGGGCCCCCGGAGAGCCGGTCACCGACGATCCGCCGCTGAGCGCGGCCGAGCTGGACGGGGTGGACGGGGTCGTCACCGGGTGCGCCGTGGCGATCGCGGAGACCGGCACGATCGTGCTGGACGCCGGCCCCGGGCAGGGGCGCCGGGCGCTGACCCTGGTACCGGACTACCACCTGTGCGTCGTGCGCGCCGGGCAGATCGTGGCCGGTGTTCCCGAGGCCGTCGGCAGGCTCGACCCGTCCAGGCCGCTGACCTGGATCAGCGGTCCCTCCGCGACCAGCGACATCGAGCTGAACCGGGTGGAGGGCGTGCACGGCCCGCGCGCGCTGGAGGTCGTCGTCATCCGCTGATCCGGCGGGGGGAGGCGCGTCGGGCGCGAAACACGGACGTGGCCGTGCTGGACGTCTACGGCATGCCCGGCTAGCGTGCCATGGCGTGTGATCCACAGGGCTCGGCCGGCGGACGGTTGTCGCCCGCCGGGGTCGATCCGATCCTCGCCGTCCATCAGGCCCGCAGGAGAAAAGGCGGAATTTACCGATCCGTTACCTGCCCACGTGGTGTCATTATCGGATATTGTCGCGAGTCGTTACTGCGTAACCCCAGGTCAAGGTCATTGGAGTCCTGTTTCCATGAAACCGCCGCTGCTGCTCATCGGGCAGGGCTCGCACGACGACAACGGATCCGCTGAATTCGGTAGGTTCATCCACCGGCTCCGCTGTCGCCTGGACCAGACGGCGGCCGACGTCTCCGGCGGCTACATCGCCAAGGCCAGGCCACGCCTCAGTGACTCCGTCGCATCGCTGGTCGCGCGCGGGCACCACCGGATGGTGGCCCAGCCCATGAGTCTCACCGGCGGTACGTGGCTCGGCACGGACATCCCCTCCGCGATAGCCCGCGAGCGGGAGAGACATCCCATGCTCACCTGCGACTACGGCCGTTCCCTGGGCTCCGACCCCCGTATCCTCGCGCTGCTCGCCGAGCGGCTGGCCGACGCCGCCGCCGAGGTCGCCAGTCTCCGGCTGGTCCCCGCCGCCGCCGGGCCGCTCGACGAGGAACCCGAGCACATCGAGATCGGCGAGACCGCCGTCGTCCTGGTCGGTGACGGCTCCACCAGCCCCGAGACCAACGCCGACGTGCACCGGGTCTCCCGGCTCTTCTGGGAGACCCACGCCCACGAGTACATGACCGTGGAGACGGCGTTCGTCTCCCTCACCCCGCCCGGCGTCCCCGGCGGCATCGAGCGCTGCCGCCGCCTCGGCGCCAAGCGCGTGATCGTCGTGCCCTACCTGCTCTTCGCCGGCGGCCTGCTCGACCGCGTCTGGGCTCAGGCCATGGCCTACGCCGCAGGCCACTCGAACCTGGACGTCCGCTGCGCCGACGTCATCGGTGACTGCGAGGGCCTGGCCGACGTGGTCATCGAGCGCTATGAGGAGGCGCTCAGCGGCATCGCCTGGTGATCCCGTGATGGTTTTGGTGTTTTTCCGACTGGTTTCTGGAGGAGACTGAAGCGCATGACCATCCTCGAGGAGACCATCGCGGCGATCCGTCCCGCCGACCCGGCGGCCGTCGCCGAGGCCCGAGCCCACCAGGACCGCCTGACCAAGCCCAGGGGCGCGCTGGGCGCGCTGGAGGACGTGGCGATACGGCTGGCCGGGGCCGCGGCGGTCAGCCCGCCGCCACTCCCGGTTCCCGCGGCTCTGGCGATCTTCGCCGCCGACCACGGTGTCCACGCCAGGGGCGTGACCCCGTGGCCGCAGGAGGTCACCCTGCAGATGGTCGGCAACTTCCTCGCGGGCGGCGCCGTGGCCAACGCCTTCGCCGCCCAGGTAGGCGCCTCGGTGACGGTCGTCGACGTCGGTGTGGCCGCCGACCTCGACCCCGCGCCAGGACTGACGATCAGTAAGGTCGCGTACGGTACGGCCGACCTGTCCCGCGGACCGGCGATGACCCCCGAGCAGGCGGTCGCGGCCCTGGAGGCCGGGATCGCCCATGCCCGCGATCTCGTCGACGGAGGCGCCCGCTGCCTGATCACCGGAGACATGGGCATCGCCAACACCACCGCCTCGGCCGCGTTGATCTGCGCGTTCACCGGGCACGAAGCGGCGGCCGTGACCGGCAGGGGCACCGGTATCGACGGCGAGACCCTGGAACGCAAGGTCGAGGTGGTCCGCGAGGCACTCCGGGTGAACGGCCTGGAGCGCGAGCCGGGTGCCGCCTCCTCGGTGTCCGCCCTGGAGACGCTGGCCGCGGTCGGCGGCCTGGAACACGCGGCGATCGCCGGATTCGTCCTCGCCGGGGCCGCTCTGCGGGTGCCGGTCATCCTGGACGGTGTCATCGCGGGGGCGGCGGTACTGGCGGCGGCGGCGATGGCGCCCGACGTCGTCGACCACTGCGTGGCCGGGCACCGCTCGGCCGAACCCGGTCACGCCGCAGCCCTGGATCACCTGGGCCTGCGCCCCCTGGTGGAGTTGGAACTCCGGCTCGGCGAGGGCACCGGCGGCCTGCTCGCCCACCCGCTCGTCTGCGCCGCGGCCAGGGTGATGCACGAGGTCGCGACCTTCGATTCCGCCGGTGTGACGGACAAGGAAGCCTGACCTGCGGAAGTCTTGAAGCCGACCGGTTGACAACAGTCAGCCGTCTCTTGACACCTGTTAACACAGGTGCAGCAAAGAGAGCGTCGTTAGCCGGTAGGTTTACCTCTTAAGCACGTCATGATTCACAATTCCTCGTGAACGGGAGATCGGTCGCCATGTCGCCCTACCTGCTCGGCTTGCGCCTCTCCGGGCGGCGGGTACTCGTCGTGGGCGGTGGACGCGTCGCCCAGCGGCGTGTGCCGGCGCTGCTCGACGCGGGCGCACTGGTCACCATCGTCTCGACGAGCGTCACGCACGCCCTCGACGATCTCATCGCGACAGGTCGCGTGACCTGGGAGGCCAGGCGCTACCAGGCCGGCGACGTCGACGGGGCCTGGCTGGTACAGGCCTGCACGGACAACCCCGAGGTGAACGCCGCCGTGGCCGAGGAGGCCGAGGCGAAGCGGATCTGGTGCGTGCGCGCCGACGACAAGGACGCCTCCGCGGCCTGGACCCCCGCCAGCGGCAAGGTGGACGAGATCAGTGTGGCGATCACCGCCGGAGGCGATCCCCGGCGCGCCGCCGGGATCAGGGACGCCGTCGTGGGCGCTCTCAGGGACGGTACGGTCGACGCCCGGCGCAACCGTACCAAGCTCGTGGGCGTCGCCCTGGTCGGTGGCGGTCCCGGCGACCCCGGCCTGATCACGGTCCGTGGACGGCAGTTGCTGGCCCAGGCCGACGTGGTCGTCGCCGACCGTCTCGCCCCGCAGGCCCTGCTCGACGAACTCTCCCCGGACGTCGAGCTGATCGACGCCGCGAAGATTCCCTACGGTCGCTACATGGCCCAGGAGAGGATCAACGAGCTGCTGATCGAGCACGCCAGGCAGGGCAAGTTCGTGGTCCGGCTCAAGGGAGGCGACCCGTTCGTCTTCGGCCGCGGTGGCGAGGAGTTGCTCGCCTGCGCCCGCGCGGGCATCCCGGTGGTCGTGGTCCCCGGCATCACCAGCCCGGTCGCGGTGCCGGCCGCCGCCAACGTGCCCGTGACGCATCGCGGCGTCAGCCAGGAATTCCATGTGATCTCCGTACACGTCCCGCCGGGCGACGAGAGGTCCACGGTCGACTGGCCCAATCTGGCCAGATCCGGCGGCACGTTGGTGCTTATGATGGCGGTCGAACGGATCGGGGTGATCGCCGAAACGCTGCTCCATAACGGACGTTCGCCGGAAACTCCCGTAATGGTGGTACAGGACGGTACCCTTCCGACCCAGCGCGCTCTTTACGCCACGCTCTCCACCGTGGCGGAGCGCGTAAGCGCGGCTGAGATTCGGCCCCCTGCGATCGTGATCGTCGGTGATGTCGTGAAGGTCGGCCAGGAGGTCGAGATGGTTCGAGCGGAGCGAGTACCGTGAAATCGGCTTCCAACAGGCCTCCCCATTCGGGTGGTGGCCGTGACCCTCGCCTCGCCGGCACCCCCCAGGAGCCATCTGGCGGCCCCCCGCCGGATGACCAGGAATCCCCCGGCGAGCAGACGGTGACCTTCGGCGCCATCCGTCCAGACGATGACGCCGCCTCCATCCGCGCCCGCCCCCAGCCCGCCGCCGGGGCGGCCGGTCCCGCCGCGCCCCCCGGCAGAACAGCGGGTCCCGCCACGCCTCCGGGCAGGAGGGCCGGTCCGGCCGCCCCGGGCGAGGCGGCCGATCCAGCCGCCCCGCCCGCTTCGGCGGAGGCGATGGCGGCCTTCCACGCCGCCGCGGCCGCCGCCCAGGCCACGATCGCCGCCATCACCACCTCCCGGGAGGTGGCCAAGCCCGCCTCCGCCGACGCCCCGGGCAGCCGTCCTCCGGGTGCCGCCCGCAGCGGCCCCGCCACGGCCTCGCCCGGTGCGGCCTCCGGTCCGAACGCCTCCCCGGCCGCTTCCCGCGGCGGTGCCCCCGCCCCGCAGCGGGCCCCCCGTGGTGGCGCTCCCGCCCCGCCGGGGGCGGCCCCGGGTCAGGGTGTCCCTCCTTCCCCCGGCGCTTCGCGTGGTGGTGGCCCTGCCACCACTTCTCCCGGTGTCCCTCCGAGGCCGGGTGTTCCCGCCTCCCAGGGGGGTTTTGCGGGAGCTGCTCGCGGGGACGGCCCCGCCGAGGGCTCTCGCGGTGCGGCTTTCCGTCCGGGGCCCGCTTTCCCGAGCGCTCCCCGTGCCGGTGGTGGCCCCGTCACACCTTCTCCCCAGGCCGGTCCCGGTGCGCTCTTTTGCCCAGGTGCCCCCGTTCCCCCGAGCGCTCCCCGCGCCGGTGCCCCCGCCACTCCCGCACCCGGCGCTTTCGGGGGTTCCGTCCCTGGAGAAGGTGCCGCAGGCTCCTCCCGTACGGCCGATGAGGGCTTCTCCCCCCGGGCCGAGGGGGGCGGGCCCGCCCCCGGAGTCCCCGGCACCGAGGCCGCCGCTCCGCCCCTTCGGGTGAGCAGACCCCAGGAGAAGCAGGAGGAGCCCGGGAAGGGCGCCGAGTCCGACGAGGTCGTCGTCCTCCTCGCGGATGACGGTGAGATCGGGGACGCGCGGCGGGAGGGGCGTCGCGAGGGGCCGGAAAACGAAGCGGAGAGCGACGCCGGGATGCCTGGCGCCGGCGGAGCCGAGGATGGCGGCGAGGCCGGAGAGCGGGCCCTGGCCGGCGACGGGGCTCAGCGCGACGCCGAGCCCGCCGAGATCGATGAGCAGGCTCCGCGGGAGGACGAGACCGATGAGACCGGCGAAGAGACCCAGCGCGACGGCGAGGCCGGCGCCGAGGTCCTGGACGGGGCCGGCGACGCGGACGGGAACGACGGGAACGAGAAGGCCGGAGGCGAGGAGGACGCGGGGTCGCCGGGCGACCGGATGCGGGAGACGCCGCTTCCCGAGGCCGTCTCCGAGGCCCTGAGCAGCGCGCTCACCGCCGTACGCACCGGTGTCACCGACCTCGGTTTCGGCCTGGACATCCCCGGGGCCGAGGAGGCCAGGCGGGTCCGGAGTGAGATCCTGGCTCAGCTCGACGACTACGTGATCCCCCGCGTCCACACGAGCACCGCGCCCGCCCTCGTCGTGGTCGCGGGCTCCACCGGCGCGGGCAAGTCCACTCTCCTCAACACGCTGGCCAACGCCAGGGTCAGCGCGACCGGCGTGCGCCGTCCGACGACCGGAACGCCTGTCCTGGCCTGCCACCCCGACGATCACGAGTGGTTCGCCAAGGGTGACCTGCTCGGTAGCCTCCGGCGGCTCAGCGAGCCCGACCCCGAGGCGGCCTCCGACGGCCTAGTGCTCGTCTCCACCGAGCGCCTACCTCCCGGTGTGGCACTGCTCGACACCCCCGACATCGACTCGGTGGTCGAGGAGCACCACGAGATCGCGCACCGCATGCTCGACGCGGCCGATCTGTGGATCTTCGTCACCACCGCCGCCCGCTACGCCGACGCCCCGGCCTGGCGGCTGCTCCGCCTGGCCAAGGAGCGCGGAGCCAAGCTGGCCATCGTGCTCTCCAGGGTGCCGCCCAAGTCCAGAGAGGTGATCACCAAGCACTTCGTCAGGATGCTCACCGAGTACGGTCTCGGCGAGGTCGACCGGTTCGTCGTCAACGAGGGCAAGGTCACCGACGGCATGCTCCCCGACCACGAGGTGAGCGAGCTGCGCCTCTGGCTGACCGAGCTGTCGGTTGACGAGCGGCGTCGCGAGCAGGCCGTGCGGGCCACCCTGGACGGGGTGCTGAACAGCTTCCGCACTCGTGTCCCCGCCCTGGCCAAGCAGCTGGAGATCCAGGTCGCCTTCCGCAGAGACCTCCGCGCCGACGTGGAGAGCGCCTATGCCCAGGCACTGGTCGAGATCGACGAGAGCACCGGCGACGGCTCGCTGCTCCAGGGTGAGGTCCTCGCCCGCTGGCAGGACTTCGCCGGTTCCGGCGATCTCATGCGTACCCTCCAGCTGCGCAAGCCCGGTCGTCTCGCGGGCAAGGCGAGCCATCAGGCACCCGAGCGGCTCAGCGCGCTGAGATCCGCGCTGCGGACGGGGTTGGAGTCGGTGGTCGTCTCGGCGGCGCAACGGGCCGCGGAGGAGGCCGCCTCGCGCTGGTCGAACCGTCCGGGCGCGCAGGAGGTCCTGGCGACGGCCGCCGAGCTCGGGCACGCGTCCGACGATCTCCCGCGCAGGGCCGGCCGGACCATCGCGGCCTGGCAGGAGCACATCACCGAGCTGATCCGCACCGAGGGGGTGACCAAGCGATCGGTGGCCAGGGTGATCTCGTTCGACGTCGAGTCCCTGTCGCTGATCCTGACCATCGGGCTGCTCGGTTACGGCGCCTCGGAGGCGCGGAACGGCGCCGGTGCGCTGCCGCAACGGCTGGTACACGCGCTGCTCGGCGCGGAGTCGCTGCGCAACATCGGGGTGAAGGCCCGAAGCGATCTCCGCGCCCGGATCGGCATGCTCTTCGACGACGAGACGGCGCGTTACATCCAGGCTCTCGATGGCGCCGGCATACCGGATGAATCCGCCGCCACCCGCCTTTACCAGGCAACGTACAACCTTGAGGTCGCCCGATGAGTGTTGGCACCACCCAGTCACGCCAAGGGCTCGGCAGCCGGCTCGCCGCGCTGGCTCGGATCGTGGAGCTGGGGCCGGGCAGGGTCGAGCCCAAGCTCCTCACCGATTCGGGGCAGCTGCTGCTGCGTGCCGGTGACAGGCTCAAGCTCTCCTCCGACCACACGGTGGTCGCGCTCGCGGGGGGCACGGGCAGCGGCAAGTCGACGCTGTTCAACTCGATCTCCGGCCTGGAGCTGTCGCCGACGGGAGTACGCCGCCCGACCACGGCCCGCACCCACGCCTGCGTCTGGGGCCTGGACGGCGCGGGCCCGCTGCTCGACTGGCTGCAGATCCAGTGGCGCCACCGCTTCGCGCGGGCCAGTGCCCTGGACCGCGGGGAGAGCCGACTGCACGGGCTGATCCTGCTCGACCTGCCCGACCACGACTCCATCCGGGCGCTGACCGACACCGAGGCCGACCGGCTGATCCAGGTCGCGGACCTCGTCGTGTGGGTGCTCGACCCGCAGAAGTACGCCGACGCCTCCACGCACCGGCGCTACGTGACCGACCTGGCCGGGCATGAGGCGGTGACGGTCTTCGTGCTCAACCAGTCCGACCGGCTCGACGAGGAGGAGCTGACCGAGTGCGTCGCGGACCTGGAGGACCTGCTGCACCGCGAGGGGGTCGAGCACCCCGTGGTCGTCACCACCTCGGCGATCACGGGTACGGGCGTGGACGACCTCAAGGCGGTCCTCGCCGAGACCGTGTCCAGGCGCAGGGCCGCCACCCAGCGCCTGGAGGCCGACCTCGACCGGCTGACGCTCCGCCTGGCGAAGGTCATGCCCGCCGACGGCACCCCGGCGTCGCCCTCCTCCATTGACGACGCCCGCCGGATCGGCCTCACCGACGCCCTCTGCGACGCGGCCGGAGTCCCCGCCGTCGGCGAGGCGATGGAGAACGTCTACGCCGCGAGGTCCGGTGAGTGGGTCGGCTGGCCCTACACCCGCTGGGCGGCCAAGCTTCGTCCTGATCCGCTGAACAGCCTGCGCCTGGGCGATCTGCGAGACGAGATCCGCGGCCTGACCGGTGGCTCGGTCAGCGCGCAGCCGGCCGAGGTGGACACCGCCGTCCACGCCCTGGCCGACGGCCTGACCTCCGGCATGCACGAGGCGTGGCAGAGCGGGATCAGGGACGCCGCGCGCTCCCGCTCGGCGCAGCTGCCCCAGGTGCTGTCGGAGGAGCTCTCAGAGGTCGCACCGCGCCTGGACAGGGTGCCCGGCTGGTGGCGGCTGCTTCTCGCCTGGCAGTACCTGCTGGTCCTGCTCTTCGTCGCGGGCCTCGCCTGGGTCGGTACGGCTCTGGTCTACGGCGTGTTCGGCACCGGGAAGCCGCCGGCGGGGCTGGAGGTGTTCGGCGACGCCGCCTCGCTGCCGTGGGTGGGGCTGATGATGCTCTCGGTACTCGGGCTCGGGTTGCTCACCGCGGTGGCCAGCCGCAACTTCATCGTGCTCGGCGCGGGCAACGAGCGTGACGCGCTGGAGCGCGAGATGCGCCGCAGGGTCGCCGGGCTCGCGGAGAGCATGGTGATCGAGCCGGTGGAGCGTGAGCTGACCCGCTACAACGAGTTCTACTCGGCCATGCGGAGCCTGCGAGGCTGATTCCCGGGGTTGTCCACAGCCTGGTCGAGTGTCCGGCGGTTGTCCCCAGAGCGCGATTCGGTGACTCGCGAGGGGTACGGCTCGGACCATCGTGTCTTTCACGCCGCCGGCACTCGGCCGGCTCTCATGGGAGGCACGATGAACGACATCTACGTCACGCTGACCGGTAACGTCGCGGCCACGCCGCGCCAGCACACCTTCCCCGACGGCTCCCGGGTCACCTCGCTCAAGATCGCCTCGACGAGTCGCTACTTCGATCGGGAGAACCAGCAGTGGCGCAACGGTGAGACGACCTACTTCGGAGTCCGCTGCTTCCGCGGGCTCGCCGACAACGTCGCCCAGTCGGTCCAGCTGGGCCAGCCCGTCGTCGTTCAGGGACGGTTGCGGATCCGCGAGTTCACCCACGAGGGTGAGCGCCGATTCATGCCCGAGGTGGAGGCCAACTCGCTCGGACACGACCTGCGCTGGGGGCTCGGGAGTTTCAGCAAGCCACAGCGCGGCGGCCCGGTCGCGGCCCTGGGCAGCGCGGAGCGGATCGAGCTCGATCGCGAGACGTCCGACTGGGCCATGAGCGGCGGTGCCCCCGTCGAGGCGGGGGCTCCCGGCGCCCTGCCCCCGCTGCGGGCCGGTCTCGACGACGAGCGGGTCGCGCCGGGCGGCGGGCCGGCCGAGGGGGGTGCGATTCACGGAGAGGCCGCAGAGGCCGCCTCGCGTGCGGTGGATCACGGCTCCGCCGGGGAGGAGCCGGCGATGGGAGAGGTCGTAACCAGGAGGAGGAAGGCGGCGAAGGGCACGACGAGGCGAGTGCAGGCGGTGGGTGCCGACGACCCGGCCGCGGGGGTCACCGGGGAGGAAACGGCCGGGGCCGTGCCGGGCGCGGTGAAGATCCACCCAGATGTGAGCGATGAGGCGCCCTGGCCGACACGGGAGCGCGTGGCGGCCTGAGCCGCCTCCCGTTGGGAGGCCCGGGCCGCGGGCCTCCCAACCCGATCGGCTGTTCGGAACCGGAGGGGTGGGTGGAGGAATCGTTCGAGGTGGACAGGGAGTCGAATTCGGGCAGGGGGATAGGCGCGGGTCCGCGCAGGGGAAGAACGCGGACAGCGGGATGGGGCGGATTCGAACACAAGACTTGGAACGGAAGATTCAGCGGAGAAGATTTCGGACGGGAGATGAGGACGGGCAGGCGTCCGGTGAAGTGCGGACTTCGCAGGGGCGGGATGTCTGACGGAAGTTCAAGGCCTCGCACGGTGATAGGGCCTGGTTCGGGCGGAGTGAGGGGGCATCGGCCGGACGCGGTCGGTGTCTCACCACGGAAGCGCGGGGACGCCGAGATAACCAGCCGATGGTCTTGCCCGTGTCAGATGCCCAGGACACCTGTTTAGGTCCAGGTCACGCCCCGCAGCATGGCTTGCTCCTTTCCCACACGGCCCGCTCGCGAGGGAGCGGTTTCCAAAACGTAGGTCAACCGGTGGGCTGGCCCACTCCGCCAAAGGTAGCGGTTCCCATCGCGCGTCGCACACTCCGCAACTATTGTGTTACACATCGTTAGTCGGAGAGGGGGACGACATGGCGGCTCCCAGCCACACCTCGGTCAAACCGCGCGACGGCATGACACCCTTGGCCGATCGCTGGCCCCTGCTTGGACAGCGTCGCCCGCTGGTCGGCTACCTCTGCGGGGTAGTAGCGCTGGATCTCGCCGCGATCGTGTTCTTCCTGGCATCCGGGGTCTTCCGCTGGTCCGATCTACTGACCTTCACAGCGCTGATGGCGTGTGGAGCCGTGTGCATCGAGGCGACCCGGAGGCTCGGCATGCCGGCCGGTGTCCACCGGGACCTGCTCTCCGCCTGGTGGCTGCCCGCCGCGCTGCTGCTCCCGCCGCTCTACGCGCTTCTGGCGCCCATTCCGCTCCAGTTCCTGCTGCAGAGGCGGGTGCGTGCGACGGTCGTCTACCGGCGGGTCTTCAGCTCGGCGGCGATCGGCCTGGCCGGATGTGCGGCCTCCCTGCTCTTCCATGCCGCGGTCGGTGACCTGAACGCGCTGACCAGGGGCGAGGGCGGGCCGATCCTGGTGGCCGTCGGCTGCGCGGTCCTGTTCACGGTGATCAACACCGCGTTGATCGCCATCGCGGCGCACACCGCCGATCCCGACAGCCGCTGGCGGGAGGTCCTGTGGAACCGGGAGAACCTGCTCCTCGACGTCGTCGAGCTCTGCCTCGGTGTCATCATCTCCATCACCTGCGGGCTCAATCCGGCTCTGCTGGTCCTGGCGCTGCCCCCGGTGGTGCTGCTCCAGCGCAGCCTGCTTCACGCCCAGCTTCAGGCCGCGGCCCGCACCGACCTCAAGACCGGCCTGCTGAACGCCGCGGCCTGGCAGCGAGAGGCCGACACCGAGATCGTCAGAGCGCGTCGCACAGGGGAGACACTCGCGCTTCTGATCGTCGACATCGACCACTTCAAGCGGGTCAACGACACCTATGGTCACCTGATCGGCGACCAGGTCCTCGTCGGGGTGGCCGACACCATCCGCAGCCAGCTGCGCGACTACGACGTGGTGGGCCGGTTCGGCGGTGAGGAGTTCGTCGTCCTGCTGCCCAGGGCCGACGTGACAGAGGCCCGCAGGGTTGCCGAGCGGCTGCGCTCCCGGGTGGGACGGATGGCGCTCCCGGCCGACGACAACATGATCACCGTGACCATCTCGGTCGGTGTCGCGATCATGAGTGTGCACGGGGACGACCTGATCGAACTGCTCGCCGCGGCCGACCTCGCCCTCTACCGTGCCAAGGAGCTCGGCCGCGACCGGATCTGCCTGTCGGCCACCATCGTGCCTCCGGCCCGCAGGCCCGGATCCGAGGCCGCCCCTAGATCGGCTTCTCAGCCCTGAAGGCCCGAGGTTCCTCGGAAGCACTGTTGAACTTTCCAGGCCCTAAACTAAAGGCATGCCGGAGTACATCTACACACTGCAGCGCGTGCGCAAGGCGCACGGCGACAAGGTCGTCCTCGACGACGTGACGCTGTCGTTCCTGCCGGGCGCCAAGATCGGTGTCCTGGGTCCCAACGGCACCGGAAAGTCGACGCTGCTGAAGATGATGGCGGGCCTGGAGCAGCCGTCCAACGGCGACGCCCGGCTCATGCCCGGCTTCACCGTCGGCATGCTCCAGCAGGAGCCCCCCCTCAACGAATCCAAGACCGTCCTCGGTAACGTCGAAGAGGGCGTCGCCGAGACCAAGGCGATGCTCGACCGCTTCAACGAGATCGCCGAGCTGATGGCCACCGACTACAGCGACGAGCTGCTCGACGAGATGGGCAAGCTCCAGGACGCCCTCGACCACCGCAACGGCTGGGATCTCGACAGCCAGCTGGAGCAGGCGATGGACGCCCTCCGCTGCCCCCCGCCGGACGCCGAGGTGACTCAGCTCTCCGGTGGAGAGCGCCGCCGGGTCGCCCTCTGCAAGCTGCTCCTGGAGCAGCCCGACCTGCTCCTGCTCGACGAGCCCACCAACCATCTCGACGCCGAGAGTGTCCAGTGGCTCGAGTCCCACCTGGAGAAGTACCCGGGCACCGTCCTGGCCGTCACCCACGACCGTTACTTCCTGGACAACGTGGCCAACTGGATCCTGGAGCTCGACCGCGGCCGTTGCCACGCGTACGAGGGAAACTACTCCACCTACCTGGAGGCCAAGACCGCGCGGCTCAGGCTCGAAGGTCAGAAGGACGCCAAGCGCAAGAAGCGCCTGGAGGAGGAGCTGGAGTGGGTCCGCTCCAACGCCAGGGCCCGCCAGACCAAGAGCCGGGCGCGCCTGCAGCGCTACGAGGAGATGGCCACCGAGGCCGACAAGTACCGCAAGCTCGACTTCGAGGAGATCCAGATCCCGCCGGGCCCGCGTCTGGGCACCACGGTGATCCGGGCCGAGAAGCTCACCAAGGGCTTCGAGGAGCGCGTCCTGATGGAGAGCCTCTCCTTCGACCTGCCGCGCAACGGCCTCGTCGGCATCATCGGTCCGAACGGTGTCGGCAAGACCACCCTGTTCCGGATGATCACCGGTAGCGAGACGCCGGACAGCGGTGAGATCGTCGTCGGTGACACCGTCAAGATCTCTTATGCCGACCAGAGCCGGGGCGGGATCGACCCGACGAAGAACGTCTGGGAGGTCGTCTCCGACGGGCTCGACTACATCAAGGTCGGCCAGGTCGAGATGCCGTCGCGCGCCTACATCGCCGCGTTCGGGTTCAAGGGCCCGGACCAGCAGAAGAAGGCGGGCATCCTGTCCGGCGGAGAGCGCAACCGGCTCAACCTGGCGCTCACCCTCAAGCAGGGCGGCAACGTGCTCCTGCTCGACGAGCCCACCAACGACCTCGACACCGAGACACTCTCCAGCCTGGAGAACGCGCTGCTGGAGTTCCCCGGCTGCGCGGTCATCACCTCGCACGACCGGTGGTTCCTGGACCGCATCGCGACCCACATCCTGGCCTGGGAAGAGGGCTCGAACTGGTTCTGGTTCGAGGGCAACTACGCCGACTACGAGAAGAACAAGATCGAGCGTCTGGGTGCCGACGCGGCCCGGCCGCACCGCGTCACCTATCGCAAGCTCACCCGCGACTGACCCCGGTTTCCGGGACGGGCAGGGGGCACCTGGCACGGGCCGTGTCAGGTGCTCTCCCGGTCGCGACCGAACGAGCCTCCGGGTGCCCCGCCGTACGACGGGCAGCGGGGGCTCGCTACGGTTCTGGGTGTGTTTGGACAGAGCGTCGCGGACGAGGTCGGCCATGGCCACCGACATGTGTTCCCCAGGACTGTCAGGTTCGCCGATATCGACTCGCTGGGTCATGTCAACAACGTGCGGTTCCTCGACTATCTGGAGGACGCGCGGATGGGGATGTTCCACATCGACCCCCATCACGAGGGGAACGCCCCTTTCGCCGGGCTGGTGATCGCCCGGCATGAGATCGACTACCGGCGCCCCCTCACCTTCCGTCCCGACCCGGTCCGGGTGGAGTCGTGGGTGACGGAGATCCGTCCGGTACGGTTCACCCTCGCGTACGAGATCCGCGACGATGACGAAATCTTCGTCAAGGCCCGCTCGGTGATCGTGGCCTATGACGTGGAGAGTGCCTCCCCCCGGCGGCTGAGCCAGGACGAGACCGCCTACCTGCGCAGGTTCGCGGCGGACTGAGGCCTTGTCCGGCCTCGGCAACCCGTACCCGGATCGACGGGCGGTGGACGCCCGTCCACCGCCCGCCGAAAGCCGTCAGACCTCGGGGGCGTACAGCCAGACCGCGCTGTCCGGCAGGAGCAGGTGGCCCTCCACCGGGGCGCTGCCGATCAGGACGCGGTCGTGCGGGGGCAGTCGCACCGGTTGGGAACCGCAATTGACGGCGCAGATCAGGGAACCCCGATTGAAGATGAGGGCCTCCTCGGCGCCCTCCTGCCAGCTGATCTCTTCGGGCAACGTGCCGCGGAGGTCGCGGCGGACCCGCAGGACCTCCTGGTAGAAGCTCAGCGTTGAGCCGGGGTCGTTCGACTGGCGCTCGGCGGAGAGCACGGCCCACTCGACGGGCTGGGGCAGCCAGGACCGTGTTCCATCGGGCGAGAAGCCGTACGGTTCGGCCATGCCGGACCAGGGGATGGGAACCCGGCAGCCGTCGCGGCCGGGCAGCTCTCCATTGGAACGGGCGAAGATGGGGTCCTGACGGGTCTGTGGGGGAAGATTCTTCACCTCGGGGAGGCCCAGTTCCTCCCCCTGGTAGAGATATGCGGAGCCCGGTAGGGCGAGCATGGCGAGCAGCGCCGCGCGGGCGCGGGCCAGGCCCGTGGTGGAGTTGGTCAGGCCGTCGCCGTACCGGGTCACATGGCGGACCACGTCGTGGTTGGAGAGCACCCAGGTGGGAGCGGTCACCGCGGCCAGTGTGTCATCGATGATCTTCTTGAACGCGGGCCCGGACCAGGGGGCCTCCAGCCAGGCGAAGTTGAAGCTCTGATGGAGCTCGTCGGGGCGGAGGTAGAGCGCGAGATCCTCGACGGAGTCGGTCCAGACCTCGCCGACCGCGACCCGCTCGCCGTCGTAGGAGTCGAGCACCTTGCGCCAGGCGCGGTAGACCTCGTGCACCTCGGGTCGTCCCCAGATCGGCGACTCGGCCTTGAACGCCTGATCCTGCGGCGGGGTGTCCGGCAGATCCTCGGCCTTGTACAGGCCCATCGCCACGTCGATCCTGAACCCGTCCACCCCCCGGTCGAGCCAGAACCGCAGCACGTCGAGGAACTCGGCGTGCACCTCGGGGTTGCGCCAGTTGAAGTCAGGTTGTTCCGCGGCGAAAAGGTGCAGGTACCACTGTCCGTCGGGGGTCCTGGTCCAGGCCGGGCCGCTGAAGGTCGACCGCCAGTTGTTGGGAGGCAGATCGCCGCCGTCACGGAAGATGTAGCGATCGCGTCCCTCACCGCGCAGCGCGGCCTGGAACCACTCGTGAGCCGAGGAGCTGTGGTTCGGGACGATGTCCACGATCACCCGGAGACCGAGCCGATGCGCCTCGGCGACGAGCTCGTCGAAGTCGGCGAGCGTGCCGAAGAGGGGGTCGACGTCACGGTAGTCGGCCACGTCGTAGCCGCCGTCGGCCATGGGGGAGCGGTAGAAGGGGGTCAGCCAGATCGCGTCCACACCGAGTTCGGCGAGGTACGGCAGGCGCTGCCGGATGCCGGGCAGATCGCCGACGCCGTCTCCGGAGGCGTCGGCGAAGCTGCGAACGTAGATCTCGTAGACGACGGCATCACGCCACCAGGGGGATTCCATATGCTGTGGACTGCCCCCGCTTGACGATGTTTATGCGTCAGGGGCGTTGATCATGCTGCTCGCCGCGTACACGAGATAGTCCCAGAGACGTTTCTCCAGGTCCTCGGGGAGCTTCAGGGAGAGCACCGCGTCGTGCATGTGCCTGAGCCAGGCGTCGTGCTCGACCGAGCGGATGACGAACGGGTTGTGCCGCATCCGCAGGCGCGGGTGGCCCCGCTGCGCGCTGTAGGTGTTGGGGCCGCCCCAGTACTGGATGAGGAACAGGCGCAGCCGCTCTTCGGCCCCGTCGAGGTCGTCTTCGGGATACAGCGGCCGTAGCACCGGATCGGCCGCCACTCCCTGGTAGAAGTGGTGCACGAGACGCCTGAAGGTCTCTTCGCCGCCGACGGCGTCGTAGAAGGATTGGGATTCCCCGGGGGTAACGGACACGGCTCCAGCCTAGTTGACGTCAGCCGGCGATCGGGATTTCGGCACGGTCGAGGGCGGCCTTGACCCGGACGCGGAGCTCGCGGGCGACCTCCGTCTGCCGGGAGGGGATGGTCTTGACGCTGATCCTGAACACGACGGCGGTGTCGGAGATCTGCTCGATACCCCAGACCTGTGGCTCCTCGACGATGACGGAGTCGCGGAAGGCGAGGTCGTTCCATATCTCGTCGGTGACCTGCTTGAGCAGGTCGCGGACCGCGGGGATGTCGGAGGCGTAGGCCACGGGCACGTCGACGGTGGCGCGAGACCAACCCTGGGACTCGTTGCCGACGCGGGTGATGGTGCCGTTACGGATGTACCAGACCCGGCCGTCGCCGTCACGCAGGCGGGTGATGCGCAGGGTGACGGCCTCCACGGTGCCGATCGCGGTGCCCGTGTCGATCACGTCGCCCACGCCGTACTGGTCCTCCAGGAGCATGAACATGCCCGCGATGAAGTCCTTGACGAGTTCCTGGGCGCCGAAGCCGACCGCCACGCCCAGAATGCCCACGCTGGTCAGCAGAGGGGCGATGGGGACGCCGATCCGCTCCAGGACGGTCAGTGCGGCGGTGCCCAGGATGATGATCGAGGCGACCGGCTTGAGCACGGAACCGATGGTCTCGGCCCGTTGTCTTCGCCGCTCGGCCACGATCGCGTCGAGGCCCTCCGGGGCCACCACCTCCCTGCCGCGCAGCCGCCCCGCCAGGGAGGCGCGCTCGGAGGATGCCTTCCGCACCACCCGGTTGATCAGCCGGTGTGCCACGTTGCGCAGAACCAGCGCGATGACCACGACCAGCGCGAGGGCGACCATGCCTGCGATCGCGGGAGCCGCCCAGCTCACGGGGACGATCATCTGCACGAAGTCGCAGATCACCCCTCCGCCGTTCCCGCATCCCTTTGTCAGACCCGCGCTCATGTCGAGAAGCTCCTCAACCACGAGTCCGGGGTCGGGGGTCGGGGTGACGCTGGGGGTCACGCTGGGAGTCAAACTGGGGGTGGGGCTGGGGACGGGCGTGGGGGAAAGCAGGAACACGGAGTGGATCCCTCTCGGATCGGATCGACGAGTCAGATGGGCGAGTCATGCGACTTACCCATATTGCCGATCGAACCGGCCTCCGTCACATCACGCCGGGGAAGACGGGGACATCCGGATCTGGGGCCGCGGAGGCGGACCCGGATGCCCCGGTGACGGGTGGCCCGGACGGGACACGCACCCGGAAGCGTGTCCCGTGCCGTTCCCGAGGGGGATCCCTCCGGTCACCGCCCGGACGAGAGACCAGGCGGCAGCCTTTGCCTTACGGCAGTTCGTGGGCTTCGGCTCGCGAGAGCCTCCGCGGTTTCACCGTTGGGAGTCCGCGCCTGTCCGGCCGGCGGTCCCTCATGGAGCGCGGCGCGGCCGGGCGGTCCGCTGATCCGGTTCGTGCGGACCGGTCCGGCCGGTCCGACGATTCGGAGCCGACGGGGTGACCAGCGTCCGAGGACGCTCCGCACCGGTCATCCCGTCGGCTCCGCCGGGCCGTGGTAGGTACGGCGCATCGGGCGGGTGAAGCCCTCCGCACCGCTCACCTCATTCCCCTACCGCGGCGAGTACGCGTGCGACCTTGGTCGCGGCACCGGCTGGGTCTTCCACCGTGTGCATCCGTTCACCCCAGGACCACCAGTAGTACCAATCCCGGTGGCTGGGGGTGGCGTGTGCTCGGCAGGTGACGTTCTCCGCGAGGCTGGTCGCCTTCGGGTTGATCACACGCACGAACGCACGACCGGAGTGGGTCCGCACCACACGGGCGTGCAGCCCGCGGCAGTCAAGCTCCGTCACCAGTCGTTCCAGGTGCCGGAAATCGTCTTCACCCACCTCGCCCCTCCTCGTGGTTTCGGTTTGCCGGCACCGAATCGTGTTCGCTCGATCACGCCTTCGGTGCTGCCCGCCAAAGATGACTCACGGCGGCCCTGTGGGTCAATTCAGGGAAAACCCAGTTCAGGGTGGGCGTTGTGCCAAGTAGGTTGAAAGAAACAGTCCGCCGGAGGACGATTCTTAGCCGATGGCTTTATTAGCGCGTTCCGGATGAGTCAAACGTGGTCCATCATTCTCGGTAGGCACAGTGCGACGAAGAGATCACAGTGTGTCAAGGGAGAGAGGACCGGTCGGGACTAAGTGTGCCAGCCAGCCCAGCTGGCCACGAGAGAGGGGCCGGTATGTCCGGCAGGCAGCACAGGGAGACAGAACTAGCACGGCAGGTCCGGGCCCGTGGCCTGGCCGCCGGGAAGTCCTCGGCGCAGATAGCCGAGGAAATCTACGAGAAATGCAATTCACAATTCGGGACTACACGGGTTAAAGGTCACCGCCTGGCACATGGTGTCGCCCTCGCGGACGTCATCGAACAGATACGGGCGCTGTTCGAACGCGACGGCAAGTCGGCCCCCGGCATCGGTGAGACGCTCCTGTCCGCGTACGAGAGCGGGCTGAAGCGGCCCGGTCCCGAGTATCTGCACTACCTGTGCTCCGCCTACCGAGTCGAGCCGGCCTCCCTCGGGTACGACGGCCCGTGCATCTGCGGTCACGGCCACAGGATGCCCAGTGTCGTCCGAGGCGATCTCCAGGACGGAAGACCCGACACATCCCCTGATCCGCGCGAGCTGCTGATCCAGCCGATCGGTTTGGACCTTTCCGCGGACGGGGGCGAGGAGGACGAGAACGTGTTACGGAGGACACTCTTACAACTCCTGGCCGGCAGCGGCATCGTGCTGGACGGACAGGTGCTTGGATCGGTGGAGAGCATCCGCAGAAGGATGGACGACACGCTGGTTTCGGCCACCGTCTCGCCCGCGATGCTCGACCAGTGGGAGGAAGCCACCATCGGCTTCGGCCGCCAGTACATGAACACCCCCCCGCTCAGGCTGCTGTGCGACGTGATGCTGGAGTTCAGCGCGGTGCGCAAGGCCATGGAACGGCGCCAGCCGGTCGACCTGCAGGAACGGTTGTGCCGCATGGCGGCCCAGCTGGCCGGCCTGAGCGGCATGATCATGGTCAATCTCGGCGACCACAGGCTCGCCCGATCCTTCTTCAGGACCGGCAGGACCGCCGCGGACGAGACCGGCGACCGCGCGCTGCGGGCGTGGGTCACGGCCAGGGAGGCTCTGGTCCCGCTCTACTACGGTGACCCGCGTGAGGCGCTCAACCTCGCGAAGAAGAGCCGGGACCTGGCAGGGCAGACGCCCTGCGCGGCCCAGGCCATGGCCCCGGTGGTCGAGGCCCGTGCACTGGCGATGATGTCGGGCGCGGGCAAGAAGGACGTGGTCGACCAGGCGAAGCGGGCGCTGTCCCGGGCCAGGGCGGCCTTCTCCCAGATGACCGCCGCGGACCAGGACGACGCGACCTTCGGTTACACCGAGCGCCAGCTCTACTTTCACCAGGGAGACGCCCTGGTCAAGCTCGGGCAGGCGATGGAGGCCGACCTCATCCTGGAACAGGCGCTCACCAAGTACGGCCCGACCGACTGGCTCGACCCGACCTTCATCAAGTTCGACCGTGCCCAGTGCAAGATCCTTGAGGGCGATGTGGACGAGGCGCTGGAGATCGCCCAGAGTACGATCTCGGGTCTCGACGAGGCGTGCAGGCCCGACATCCTCATGCAGCGCGCCCACGAGGTGGGCAGGCAGGCCGAGGTGAAGGCTCCCGGGCATCCCAAGCTCAAGGTCTACCTGGAATCGCTGCGCGGTCGCAGCGCGTGGACGGATGACGCGGTGGCCGACGGGGGTGGCAGTTGAGGCCGAGGCTTCGGCGTTATCGCTGGTCCGACATCGAATCCGTCTGGGCGCTCCACCAGATATGCCTCGCCCAGGTCGGTCTCGCGCCGGGAGACGGCGTCTACTACGAGGACGACTTCCCCAGGATCCACGAGATCTACCTCGCCGATCGGGGAGAGTTCCTCGTGGGTGAGACGCCTGACGGGCGTATTGTCACGATGGGTGGGCTCCGTCGTGTTGACGATCAGACCGCCGAGATGTGCCGCATGCGGGTTCATCCGGAGTTTCAGCGTCGCGGGTTCGGTGCCCAGATGGTCGTCGCGCTGGAGACGCGGGCGATTGAACTCGGCTACGTAAGGCTCCGTGGGGATACCACCCTGAGCCAGCCCGCGGCGATGGAGCTCTACCGCAAGTTCGGGTGGCGCGAGATCCGCAGGGAAGAGCGAGGGGGATCTGTGGTGGTTTATGGAGAAAAAGAGCTAATAGTCGCTATGTCCACACTAATGCAGTGACTCGAATTTAGACCGCTTTGCTATTTGGCATTGCCAATTTCGGAAATATCCGAATACTTGTTCTTCGTGGCTATCGCCGTCCTCGGGTGTGAGTGCGATGAAAAAGATCATTGTTCACAAATTTGGCGTCTCCAGGCTCGGTGGCATTGCCGGCGCCATCCACAAGGGGTGAGATTCTCCCCGCTCGGAAGAATCGTTCCCTGACGACCGCGGCCCTCGATCTTCGAGATCGAGGGCCGTGCCGCACGGGATTCCCGGGCGTGCTCGATGGCCGGCTCACCCCAGCCGGGTGACGCGGGAGACGACTTCCGGCAGGTCCGGGGGCTCCAGGTGGTCGGGGAGGTCGGCCATCTCCTCCGTTGAGAACCAGCCGGAGCCCAGGTAGGTGGTGTTCTCTTCGGCGCTGAACGACCCCGGGCCCACCTCGGGAGTGCTCTCGAACCTGGCCAGGTAGAACCGTTCGGTCTTGGCGTAGTGGACGCCGAGCCAGTGGAAATCACGACGTACCGGCACCCAGTGGTCCATGACCGCCTCGCCGGGCAGGCCCGTCTCCTCCGTCAGCTCCCGCCGTGCCGCGTCAAGGGGGGTCTCGCCCGGGTCAATGCCGCCGCCCGGCGGCTCCCACAGGCTCTGGCCGCTGACGGTGTCACGCCAGTGCATGAGAAGCACCCGGCCCAAGGAGTCCACACAGATCACCCGGGCGGCGGGCCGGTCGTTCGGCTGAGGGGCGTTCATGGATCAGGGACGCTATCACCGCCGGATCCGGGGCCGGGTGGCTCTCCGTACCTCCTGGCTCGCCGCGTGCCGGGCGACTGGGTGTGGCGCCGGGATTCGCTGTACTCTGCCCAGGTCAGGTGGAAGTACCTTACGATCCGACCTCTCCAGCTCAAGGGTGAAGGCATGAGTTCCAGGGCCGAGTTTGTGTTGACGCTGTCCTGCCCGGACCGTCCTGGCGTGGTGGCGGCGGTCTCCGGTCTCCTGGCCGGACGGGGCTGCAACATCATCGAGAGCCAGCAGTTCGGTGATGCCGTGACCGAGCGGTTCTTCATGCGGGTGCAGTTCGCCTCTCCGCTGCCCGACGGGGAGCTGCGCGAGGCCTTCGCGGCGCTCGCCCCCGAGTTCGGCATGGATTTCAAGCTGCGGGAGGCGTCCGTCAAGCCGCGCGTGCTGGTGATGGTCAGCAAGTTCGGCCACTGCCTGAACGACCTGCTCTACCGGATGCGTTCGGGTCTGCTCGACATCGAGATCGTCGCGGTCGTCTCCAACCACCCGGATCTGCGGCCGCTGACCCAGTCGTACGGCATCGACTACCACCACCTGCCGGTCACTCCCGAGACCAAGGCCAGGCAGGAGGCGGAGGTGCTGACCCTCGTCGATCACTACCGGGCCGACCTGGTGGTGCTCGCCCGCTACATGCAGGTGCTCTCCGAGGACCTCTGCGTCAAGCTCGCGGGCAACGTGATCAATATCCACCACTCGTTCCTGCCGTCGTTCAAGGGCGCCAAGCCCTACCACCAGGCGCACTCCCGCGGCGTGAAGCTGATCGGCGCGACCGCGCACTACGTGACCGCCGACCTCGACGAGGGGCCGATCATCGAGCAGGAGGTCGCCCGGGTCAACCACACCCACTCCGCGGACGACCTCGCCGCCATCGGCCGTGACGTCGAGTGCCAGGCCCTGGCCCGCGCCGTCCGCTGGCACACCGAGCAGCGCGTCCTGCTCGACGGCCACAAGACGATCGTCTTCCCCCGCTAGCGCGGTGACCGCGAGCCCTCGCCGGGTCGACGGCCACCCGGCCAGAGCACGCGCGAGCGAGGGGACTGCCGGGTTTACCCGGCAGGCGAATCGCCTCCTGCCATGGTTTCCGTGTTCGAAACGGTCAGGGCTTGGCCGTCGCCCCCTCGGCCGGGGGAGGCGGGAAACCGCTCCCATCGGGGAGCGGAGGAGTCACGGCTCGGGTTTCCGGGGGTTGACCCCGGTGGCGTCCTCGGGATGGGAGACGCCGTAGGGGCGTCCCTTCTTGCCGGTGCCGACCTTCTCGCGGCCCTTCTCGCCCTTGCGGGCGGCGATCTCCTCGGCGCCGCGCTGCTCGCCGGCGCCGACACCGCGGGCGGACCGGGCCTCGGTGTCGGTGGCGGGAACGCCCTCGCGTTCCTCGCCGGAGACCACGCGCCCGGGTCCCCTGTCGTCCGGCGGGCGTCCGAAGGCCAGGTTGCCGGATCGCACCACCTCCTCGCTCGCGTGGCTCACGCCGGAGGAGCGGCCGCGCTCCCTCGAGGTGTCCTTGTCCTGCCCGCCCGGGTGTTCGGGTTTGTTTTTCCTGCTCATGTCGTGAAACCTCATGGATTCGCTGGTGCTCAGCAGATTCTCGGTAGCGGGTCGCCGACCAGCAGGTCGACGATCCGGGTGCCCCCGAAGGAGGTCCTCAGCAGGACCAGCCCCGGTGGGTCGTCGTTGATCCGTCCGATGATCGCCGCCTCGGAGCCGAGCGGATGGGAGCGGAGAGCGGCCAGTGCCGCGTCGGCGAACTCTCCGGCCACCACCGCGACCATCCGGCCCTCGCAGGCGACGTAGAGCGGGTCGATCCCCAGCAACTCGCACGCCCCTCGCACCGCCGGGCGGACCGGTACGGCCTCCTCGTCGAGCACGACGGCGACCTGCGAGGCACCGGCTATCTCGTTGACGATCGTCGCCACCCCGCCGCGGGTCGCGTCGCGCAGGCACCGCACCGCGCCGTCCTCGCAGGCGTCCAGCAGCAGGTCGGTGAGGGCGTTGAGCGGTGCGGTGTCGGAGCGCAGGTCGGCTTCGATGTCGAGCCCTCCCCGGGCCAGCATCACGGTGATCCCGTGCTCGCCGATCGGCCCGGACACGATGACCGCGTCACCCGGCCGCGCGGCGGCGGCGCTCAGCCGGATGGGCCGCTCCAGCGTCCCGATGCCGGAGGTGGTCACGTAGCAGCCGTCGGCCTTGCCCCGCTGCACGACCTTGGTGTCGCCGGTGACGATCCACACACCCGCCGCCCGCGCCGCCTGGGCCATCGAGGCGGTGATGCGCCGCAGGTCGGCGACGGGGAAACCCTCTTCCAGGATGAATCCGGCCGACAGGTAGCGGGGGCGGGCCCCGCACATGGCCAGGTCGTTGACCGTGCCGTTCACCGCGAGGTCGCCGATGTCGCCCCCGGGGAAGAACAGCGGCGTCACCACGAACGAGTCGGTGGTGAAGGCGAGCCCGTCGGCGACCGCACCGTCCTCCAGGGGCTCCAGCATCGGGTTGCGGAACGATTCCAGGAACACCGCCTCGATCAGCGTGTGTGTGGCCTTGCCGCCCGCGCCGTGCGCCAGGGTGATGCGGTCCTCCCGGACGCGCGCCTTGCGGCGCCGCACCCGCTCGATCCGGTCCAGGACCTGCCGCTCCCGGTCGGATGTGTCCGGGCCGCCCGCCTCTCCCGTCCGTTCCAGGACCCGCTGTTCCCCGGTGTAACCCTCCCCGTCGTTCACCTCCGGGTCGCCTCCCTGACGCGCTCGCGCGAGAACCGGCCGAAGTTGTAGTACGCCGCGCAGGCGCCCTCGGACGAGACCATGCACGTGCCGATCGGTGTCTCCGGGGTGCACGCGGTGCCGAACACCTTGCACTCCCAGGGCTTGAGCACTCCCTTGAGCACCTCGCCGCACTGGCACGCCTTCGGGTCGGCCACCCGCCCGCCGGGGATCTGGAAGATCCGCTCGGCGTCGAAGGCGGCGTACCGTTCGGTGACCCTGAGGGCCGACTGGGAGATGAACCCCAGCCCGCGCCATTCAAAGTACGGTCGTAGCTCCATCACCTGGTTGATGACGTGCAGAGCCTTGGGGTTACCGTCCCACGGGACCACCCGGGAGTACTGGTTCTCCACCTCGGAGCGTCCCTCGGCCAGTTGCGCGAGGAGGCGGTAGACCGTGTGCAACAGGTCCAGCGGCTCGAAACCGGCCACCACCAAGGGCTTGCCGTAGCCACGTGAGATGAACCCGTACGGCCGGCAGCCGATCACGGTGGAGACGTGGCCGGGGCCGATGAACCCGTCCAGACGCAGGTCTGGGGAGTCCAGGATCGCCTTGATCGCGGGGATGATCGTCACGTGGTTGCAGAAGATCGAGAAGTTCTCGATCCCTTCGGCCTCGGCGCGCAGGACGGTCATCGCCGTCGAGGGCGCCGTGGTCTCGAACCCGATGGCCATGAAGACCACGCGCCTGCCGGGGTTCTGCCGGGCGATCTTCAGCGCGTCCAGCGGGGAGTAGACCAGCCGGATGTCGGCGCCCCGCGCCTTGGCGTCGAGGAAGGAGCCGTTCCCGCCGGGTACCCGCATCATGTCGCCGAACGACGTCATGATCACATCTGGCTGCTCGGCGATGTGGATGGCGTCGTCCATCCGTCCCATGGGGATGACGCAGACCGGGCAGCCGGGGCCGTGCACCAGCGTGACGGCCTCGGGCAGGTAGTCCTCCAGGCCGTGCTTGTAGATCGTGTGGGTGTGTCCGCCGCACACCTCCATGAACTTGTAGTCGCGGCCCGGCTCGCAGAGTGCGGCGATCCGCGCGGCGAGCATCCGGGCCTTCTCCGCGTCGCGGTACTCGTCGACGAAACGCATCAACCCTCACCCCTCTTCGATCATGGATTCTCGGAGGGCCGCGATCTCGTCCTCGTACGCCTGGCCGATGCTCTCCAGGAAGTCGAGCGCGGCCCTGGCCTCCACCTCGTCGATCTTCGACAGCGCGAACCCGACGTGGATGAGGATCCAGTCGCCGGGTACCACGAACTCGCCCTCCAGCAGGCCGATGTTGATGGCGCGCTTGACGCCGCTGACGTCGACCATGGCCAGATCAGGACGGTCGGACAGGATCTCCACGATCTCCCCGGGAATTCCCAGGCACATGAGCGGCCTCCGCCAGCTGGATGGATTCGAGGACGAGGTCGTCGCCGCCCTCGGTGTCGATATCGGTGCCGCCGCACCCCGCGCAGACGGCGAAGGGGTCGGCGGAGGTGGACGTGCTCCCGCAGGAGCGGCAGGTCATCCGCACCGGGACGATGACCAGGTCCACCTGGGCGCCCTCGGCCACGGAGCCGTCGGCGATCGCGGAGAACGCCTGGTTGATCACCGGTTCGGTGATGCGGAGCAGGGCACCCGCGTGCACTCGCGCCCGCCGTACCCTCCTGCCGTCCGCCCGTTTCTCCACAGCGGTGAGGATCGCCTCGGCGATCCCGAATTCGTGCACGGCTGTTCCCTCTCGTTCGAGCTCGGTGTGTCACATGCTGCGCATCCTCAGATAGCGCTTGATATCGGGAAGTGTCAGGTAGAGCAGTACGGCCGCTCCCGCCAGCACCGACCCGGCCAGAAGGCGTTTCAGCATGTTCGTTCCTCCTCGTGACCCGCGCTGGCGAGTGCCATCGCGATCTGTTGCCCGGCCAGTTCGACGACCAGGTCCGCCGCCCTGCCGACGGCCTCCGCGACCGGCGCGCTGAGCTCCATGCCCGGCGAGGTGTCGGCGGGCTGGCAGCCGACGAGCAGGACGCGGCCTGCTCCGCCACCGAGCGTGTTCACCAGCGACAGCACGGTCTCGGGTGTCATCGAGTGCGCGTCGGCGAAGGAACCCGGCCTCTCGCCCGCCGTCGGTTCGAGGACGTACAGGGTGCCGGGCGGGCCGTCGCGGGATACCGCGTCGATGAGGATCGTGCTGTCGTACCCGCCGCCGGTCAGCTCGTAGGCCAGGTGGATTCCCCGGATGCCGAAATCCCGCAGCTCGATCTCGTCGGGCAGGCCGATGTCCGCCAGGTGCCTGGCCACCGCGACCCCGAAGCCGTCGTCGCCGAGGAAGACGTTCCCCACACCGGCCACCAGGATCCTCATGCGCCGGCCTCCCCGTCGAGCGATCCCTCCGAGGCCGATCGGTGCTCGGCCGGCCCACCCGAGGCCGGCCCGCCCGGGGCCGAGCCGCCGGTGAGCGAGTCGTCCGGGAGCGGCTCGACCTCGTCGGGGGCGAAGTAGAGGAAGCGGCCGTGCGATCGGTGCAGGTCGGCGCCCGGGTCATCGTCGAGGGTGACGGCCAGGTGGTGAGCGCCGTCGAGATCGAGGAGCACCGCCTCGACGCGTGCGGTCCTGCCGGCCAGGAACATGTCGTGGGCGTCGGCGCGCCGCCTGCCGGGAACCAGCCGGACCCTGCTGCCCCTGGAGACGGCCACCCCGCAGACCGTCACGCTGTCGGTCTCCGGCGAGACCGTGGCATCGCCCGCGGGGTCCCACCAGGGCGTGGGAACCTCCGGCCGGTTCTGGAAGTCCCCCTCCTGCCACGCAGGCTCGCCGGGCCGCGGGTCCGTGGTCGCGTCCACCGAGCGGATCGCACCGTGCAGCCGCTCCACCAGCTCGGGCGGCATGCCGCTGACCATGTCGATGAGCTCGGCCACCCGGGGGTCGGTCGCCCGAGCCTCCCGCGTCTCCTCGTCGGTGAGGGTGAGCGTGCGGAGATGGAGCATCTCGTCGATCTCCGTGGAGTCGAACAGGGTGCCGGGGCTCTCCGGAGCGATGTCCGGGTGGTCGTAGAGGATGATCGGCGAGGAGAGCATCACGTCCCGGTGGCCGGGCTCGCCCACGAGTACGGGCCAGGTGTGCTCGTTGCGGCAGGTCTCCACGGCCGGCCGGGCCCATTCCGGCGGGTCGAGCAGGGAGACGAAGGCCCCGGCGGTCACCGCGATGAGCAGGTGCGCCGAGATCAGCGAGTGCCGCAGCGCCTGCTCGCGCGGCGCGCCCAGCGGTTTCCAGTCGTCGATGTTCGCCACCCGGGCGCGCAGCTTGACCAGCTCGTAGGGGCCGGGCACCAGTTCGGCGGAGACCTTGAGCTCGGCGTGGAGCGGCAGGTGTTCGGAGACGACGCGTCCCACCACCTCTCCGGACGATGCCACGATCGGCTCGATCACGCGGTCCCCGGGAATCCGTACCTCGATCACCCGCTCGGGGGCGTCGAGCAGGCCGGCGATGGGGAGCACCGTCTCCACCTCCCGCTCGGTCGCCTCGTCGAAGCTGAGGTAGGTCCGCTGGCCGTTCCGCAGCTGCTGGACCGGCCAGTAGCCGTCGTCCTCGGCGCGCTCGACGCTGCGCGTTCTGAGGTGGAGGAAGCGCAGGTTCAGGTGCGCCACGGCGTATGTGGCCCCCTCCAGGAGGCATTCGGTCACGCTGGCCGGGTGCTCGGCGGTCGCGGTGAACCCCGGCGGGACGAGCACCCCGAACTGCCAGCGCACCTGGTTCTTGGCCGCCGAGGCGCGGTAGGGATAGAGCAGGTAACCCTCGTACAGCACCGCGTCCGCCACCCGCCGGGCGATGTCCATCGGCACGCTCATCGTCGCGCCTCCTTGAGCAGTAGTTCCAGGGTCTCGTCCCAGGTGGCCAGGGCGCGGGTGGACTTGAAGCGGCTGAGTTCCCGAAGCGTGTCGCGCCGCAGCCGCAGCCACCCGGAATCCGGGAAGTAGTGGTCCATGAGCTCTCGCCACACCGCCACCGGCAGCCGGCGGCGGGCCTCGTGGTGCCAGGGCACCTGGCTCACCGAGAAGCCGCCCGGCGTCCTGGCGAACACGGTCCCGCTGAAGAGCATGAGCATCGGGATCTCGCCCTCGTCCAGCGCGGCGAAGTACCTGCCCGCGGCCACCTCCAGGTCGTAGCCGCAGGGCACCGGCAGGTCGACCTCGGTACTTCCGGTGAACGCCGGGACCATGACCGAGACGTTGGCGAACTGCAGGGGCTTCAGCGTGTCGCCCCACCGGGCCGGGTCACCGAACAGGTCGCCGAGCAGCTCCGCCTCGGCATCGCCGTAGCGCCTCAGATGCGGCTCCACCCGGATCTGGCAGCGGAGCGCGATGGTGTGCACCCCGTCGGGGGAGGGGTCGGTGACGCGCAGCCGGAAGACGAGCGTCGGGAAGGCGGCGTACGCCTCCGCCCGGACGCCCACGCAGTCGAACGCGAGCTCAGCCACGGTCGTCACAGCCACTTGGCCGAGAAGTACCGGACGCCTCGGGCGCGGGCGGTACGGTGCGACCGCGGCCGCGCAGGTCGGCGAAGAAGCCCTCCATGGCCTGCCGCGCCTCCTGGCCGCCGTCGAAGCCCTTCCAGTGCAACCGCACCAGGCCGACCAGCTCGTAGCAGGTGTCGATCGGCACCAGGTGGCAGGTGAAGCCGCCGTCGGGGCGGCGGTCCACCAGGAGCGCCTCCACATCGGGCTGGGCGTCGGCCATCGCCGGGTTGGCCATCAGGACGCGCTCCCACGTCTCCAGCGGCAGCAGCGACTCGGTGGCGCCCGCCGGGCTCGGGTAGAACGCGACCGTCCTGCCCAGTACGGAGTTGTGGAAGAAGAACGCCGTGCGGACCGGGATCTGCATCTCGTCCCAGTCGGCCGGGCTCAGCGGGAACCGCGGGTCGTGAAGGTAGCGTCGGGGGATGGCCCGGTAGCGTGCCCGGCCCCCCGTGCCGTGGCCGAACAGCAGGTGGCAGGCCCGGCAGGCGCACAGCAGTCCCCGGGTCTCGACGTTCACGACGTGGCCGTGGTCCTCGCCGGCAGGCTCCGCGCACAGCTCGCAGAGCGGCACCGGCGGACCGCCCCCGCTGGGCGGCTCGCGGAACCTGCGCAGCCCGGTGGCCGTCACGGCACCGGCCCCGAGACCGGTTCCGGCGCAGGCGTCCGCTCCGGCACCGGGCACGGGCCGGGCGCGCGGCGCTGGATCTGCAACAGTTCCGAGCGGTCGTCGGTCACCCCCTCGACCTCCACCCCGGACACCTCGGGAGCGGCCTGGCCGATGGCCCGCTCGATGGCGTCGGTCACGGTGAGCCGCGAGGACGGGCAGCCGTGGCAGGTGCCCTCCAGGCGGAGCCGCACGATCCCGTCCTCGCCCACGCCGAGCAGTTCCACGCCGCCCTCGTGCGACCCCAGATAGGGCCGTACGCCGTCCAGCGCCTCGCGAACGCGCTCGGCCGTGCTCAGCGGGTGCAGGTCGTGCAGCACCAGCAGGCCGGACACGAGCGGGTCGCCGACCAGGCGGCGCAGCACCTCGGCCGCCTCGGTCTCGGTGACGATCTCGACGACGCGCTCCAGACCGGCGCCGTACAGCTCGACGAGGGCCCGTACCAGGTCCTCGGCCTTGGCGCGGGTCACGGCGTCGCTCAGCGTGCCGAGGTCGGCGATCAGCGCCTCGACGCGATCGCCGGTCACCCGGATGTCATGGGCTTGCGGCATCTGCCCAGGCCCCCTTCCCGGTGCCGGGGAACGGTCGGCCCCCCGGCGGCCGCTGGATCAGGTGGTGTCGAAGGCGTGCGGGGTGTGCAGCCTGCGGAGCTCCTCGCCGCCGCCGAGGTACATGTGCACCCCGCACGGCAGGCACGGATCGAAGCTCCGCACGGTGCGCATGATGTCGATGCCCTTGAAGTCCGCGGGCGGGTTCTCCTCGAAGATCGGTGTGTTCTGCACCGCGTCCTCGTAGGGTCCCGGCGTGCCGTGTACGTCGCGGACGCTGGCGTTCCAGGGTGTCGGTGGATACGGGTGGTAGTTGGCGATCTTCCCGTCCCTGATCACCATGTGGTGGGACAGCAGGCCCCGCACGGCCTCGGTGAAGCCGCAGCTGATCGTCTCGTCGGGAACCGTGAACGGCGCCCAGGTCTGGGTGCGGCCCGCGCGCACCTCGGCCAGGCCCTGCTCGACGAAGTACAGCGCGCACGCCGCCGCGTAGGCCTGGAAGTAGGTGCGGGCCCGGTTGCGCTCCAGGGCGTTGGACAGCGGCTGGCCTTTGTACTCGGGGATCTTCCACTCGAACGTCTTCTCCGGTTTCAGCGCCGTCCGTGGCAGGTTGATCTCCACGCTGTGACCGGTGGACCTGACATAGCCGATGTCGACCTTGCCGGCCAGCGCCGTCGACCAGAGCCTGGCGATGGGCCCGCCGCCGGTGTCGAGTGCGAGCGTGTTCTCCCCGTCGAACCAGCGGGGCGACATGACCCAGCTGTACTTGTCGCTGAAGTCGCGTTTCTGTGGGTGCGGAATGGTGTGCTGGTTCCACGGGTGCCGGATGTCGACCGGGTTGCCCAGCGGGTCGTGGGTGACGAACGGCTCCTGCCCCTGCCAGTCGTCGTAGTAGGAGCTGCCCAGCAGGATCCGGATGCCGAGGTTGATGTCGACCAGGTCGTTGGTGACGAGCCTGCCGTCGACGATCACCCCCGGCGTGACGAACATCTCGCGACCCCAGTCGCTCATGTTGAGGTAGCTGTAGTCGCAGTGCGCGGGGTCCTGAAAGCTTCCCCAGCACCCCAGCAGCACGCGCCTGCGGCCGACCTCCTCGTAGCCGGGCAGCGCCTGGTAGAAGAAGTCGAACAGGTCGTCGTGCATGGGCACGACCCGCTTCATGAACTCCACGTAGCGCATCAGCCGGGTCAGGTAGTCGGTGAACAACTGCACCGTCGCGACCGTGCCGACCCCGCCGGGGTAGAGCGTGGAGGGGTGTACGTGCCTGCCCTCCATGAGGCAGAACATCTCCCGGGTGGTGCGGCTCACCGCCAGCGCCTCGCGGTAGAACTCGCCCTCCAGCGGGTTCAGCGAGCGCATGATGTCGGCGATGGTCTTGTAACCGTGATCGCCCGCGTGCGGTGCCTCGGTGCGCTCGGCCATCGCCAGCACGCCGGGGTTGGTCTCGCGGACCATCTTCTCGCAGTAGTCGACCCCCACCAGGTTCTCCTGGTAGATGTTGTGGTCGAACATGTACTCGGCGGCCTCGCCGAGGTTGACGATCCACTCGCCCAGGGCCGGGGGCCGCACCCCGTAGGCCATGTTCTGCGCGTAGACCGAGCAGGTCGCGTGGTTGTCGCCGCAGATCCCGCAGATGCGGCTGGTGATGAAGTGGGCGTCGCGCGGGTCCTTGCCCTTCATGAAGATGCTGTAGCCGCGGAAGATCGACGAGGTGCTGTAGCACTCGGCGACCTGCCGGTTCTTGAAATCGATCTTGCAGTAGATGCCGAGGCTCCCGACGATCCTGGTGATGGGGTCCCAGGCCATCTCCACGAGTTCCGGGTTCTGCTCCGATGTCGTCATGTCAGCTCCAGGGCGCCTTGTAGCCGGTCAGCAGCTCGCGCCCCTTGTGGCGCCATTTCGGTTCCTTCTCGACGGTCTTGGAGGTGATGCCGCGCAGGGTCCGGATGACCGTCCCGTACGCGCCGCTCACCGTCGAGGAGATGAGGGCGCCGGGAGGCTCGTCCATGAACGGCATGAACTTGTCGGGGAAGCCCGGCATCGTGCAGGCGATGCAGATGCCTCCCACGTTCGGGCAGCCGCCGATCCCGTTCATCCAGCCGCGCTTGGGGACGTTGCACCGGACGACCGGCCCCCAGCAGCCGATCTTCACCAGGCACTTCGGCGAGCCGTACTCGGTGGCGAACTGGCCCTGCTCGTAGTAGCCGCCGCGGTCGCAGCCCTCGTGGACGGTCTGGCCGAACAGCCACGTCGGCCGCAGCGCCTCGTCCAGCGGGATCATCGGCGCCTGCCCGGCGACCTGGTAGAGCAGGTAGAGGAGCGTCTCGGAGAGGTTGTCCGGCTGGATCGGGCAGCCGGGCACGTTGACGATCGGCAGGCCCGCCTTGGACCTCCAGTCCCAGCCCAGGTAGTCGGCGACGCCCATCGCCCCCGTCGGGTTCCCGGCCATCGCATGGATGCCGCCGTACGCCGAGCAGGTGCCCGCGCACACGATCGCGGTCGCCTTGGGGGCGAGCCGGTCCAGCCACTCGCTGGTCGTCATGGGCTGGCCGGTGTCGGGGTTGTTGCCGAAACCGCACCAGTAACCCTCCTGCTTGATCGCCTCGTTCGGGATCGAGCCCTCGACGACCAGCACGAACGGATCCAGTTCGCCGCGGTAGGCCTTGAAGAACCACTCGATGAAGACGTCCGCGCCCTGCATCGGCCCGGACTCGAAGTCGATCAGAGGCCAGTGCACGGCCACCTTGGGAAGCCCGGGAAGCGCGCCGAGCACGATCTCCTCGATGCTCGGCTGCGTCGCCGCGGTGAGCGCGACGGAGTCACCGTCGCAACTCATCCCGGCGTTGATCCACAGTATGTGGACGGTCGGTTCCTGCTGCTCCGGAGAGCTGCTACTTGCCGCGTCTGTCGGCGCTGCCATGACGTCTCCCCACTCCTGGTGGATGTCTTCTGTGGAACGTGAAGGGGGAGGGGAACGCCGGCTCTCAGCCGGGGTCGTGCGCCCGCGGGATCGGTGCCGGTCCGAGCGCGTGCTGGGTGAGCTCCCACAGGACGTGGTAGAGGGTGGTCTGTGCCTCCTGGATCCGGTGCACCGAGGAGGAGGGGACGACGAACAGGTGGGCCAGAACGCCCAGCTCGGACAGTTCGGTCAGCCTGCCGCCCCCTCCGCCGGCCAGCCCGACGGTGAGCATGTCCCGGCGGGCCGCCTCCTCGAACGCCCGGACGACGTTGGCGGAGCCGCCACTCGTGGACAGGCCGACGGCGATGTCCCCAGGCTGGCCAAGCGCCGCGAGCTGCCTGGAGAAGACCACCTCGAACCCGACGTCGTTGGAGAGCGCGGTGACCACGGCGACGTCACCGGTCAGGGAGAGCGCGGGCAGGGCCGGGCCGCGGTGGGGGTGCAGGAAGGCGGTGGCGACCTCCTGGGCGTCGGTGCTGCTCCCGCCGTTGCCGAAGCTGAACAGCCGGCCGCCGGAGGCGAACCTCGCCGCCATCTTCCCGGCGCACGCCGCCAGCTCCGCCGCCGACTCCGCACCCACCCACCGGCGCAGCCGCACGATCTCGCCGGCCTTCTCCACCGCCGACCGCCTGGCCTCGGTCTCCGCCTCCGCCGTGTCCGGAATCTGGTCCGCGTGCTCGTACTCGTACTCGTCGAGGAAGGGGTACAGCCCTCGGGTGCCCTCCGCGGGCGTTCCGTCAAGCGTGCTCATCGTCGTCCCCCCGCCTTTCGTTCCCGTGCGCGATCACGGCGATGGCCTCCCTGGCGTGTACGAGGACGGTGTCGCCCACCGCCGGGTCGATCAGTGCCACGCTCACCTCTTCGAGGACCCCGCCGGCGTCGACGATCGCCAGCTCCCCCTCCAGCAGCCTGACCACTCGCACCGGCAGTGCCTGGTCGGAGCAGGTGATGCAGACACCGGCGGTACAGTCCTCGGGCCCGTTCACCTGGACGCCCCTTGCACGGGTGGGCCGAGCCGGTCGAAGAACACATGGACCAGCTCCCACAGCAGGTGGTAGGCGGTGACATGGACCTCCTTGACCACGGCAGGGTCGTCGGACACGGCGACCAGGACGTGGTCGGCCCGTACCCGGTCGGCCACCTCGCCTTCATGCCCGTCCCCACGGCCTGCGCCGCCGGTCAGGGCGATGGTCAGCAGGCCCAGTTCCCCAGCGGTCCGCAAGCCTCGCGGGACGCTCACGCACCGGTCGTCGCGGGAGATTCCCAGGGCCATGTCGGAGGCGTCCGCCCAGTGGCGCACCTGGTGGGCGAAGACCTCGGCGGCGTCCCCGCCGCCCTCGCCGTCCCGGCCGGCCGTCGTCGCGTCGTTGCTCAGTGCCACCGCCGCGAGTGCCCTCTTGCCCACGATGACCGGGTGCATGAACTCGACCGCGACGTGTGCCGCGTCCGAGCCCGCGCCGCCGTCGCCGAAAACGATCAGCTTGCCGCCGAGGTGGAACCTGGCGGCCATGGCCCGGGCGGCACGCACGATGTGCTCCACGTCTCCCGCCAGGGCGCGCCCGGCGTGCTCCCGCCGTGCGAAGGCCGCGATGACCTCCGCCTCCGTGACCGGGGTGACGGCGGACGGTGCTTGGTTGCTCGGTGTGACAGGCATGTCAACGCTCCGTATTTTTCACGGTAGTCGCTACGTTACGGTTGGCCGTTTCAGGGCCGACACCCTTGGCTCGACAACCAACGGCAAAGCTCTGATCATCGATGTAACCTTCCCGTCCAGATCATGCGAGCCCTGAGGCGTTCCCGCCGGGCGCGGGAAGGATGGCGGGATGGGCACGGGGCGGGCGCGGGTCCGCGTCAGGATCAGGGTCGAAGGGATCGTGCAGGGGGTGGGCTTCCGCCCCCATGTCCACTCCCTGGCCCGGCGGCTGGAGCTGTCGGGATGGGTGGGCAACGACGGCCACGGCGTTTTCATCGAGGCCGAGGGGGTGCCCGGTGACGTCGCGCAGTTCCAGGAGGACCTGCGAGGTCAGGCCCCGCCGCTGGCGGTGATCCACCGCATGACGGCCACCGCGATACCGGCGCGCGGAGAGCGCGGATTCCGCATCGCGGCCAGCCGGGACGGAGACCAGCGGGTCACTCTTATCTCACCTGATGTCGCGACATGTGATGACTGCCTGGGCGAGCTGTTCGACCCCGCCGACCGGCGATACCGCCACCCTTTCGTCAACTGCACCAACTGCGGGCCGAGGTTCACCATCATCCGGGACCTCCCCTACGACCGGCCCGCCACCACGATGGCCGGATTCGCCATGTGCGGGGAGTGCGAGAGGGAGTACCTCGACCCCTCGGACCGCAGGTTCCACGCCCAGCCGATCTGCTGCCCGGCCTGCGGCCCGGTCCTGCGCCTGCTGGACGGCGGCGCTCCCCACGGCGGCGGTGACGATCCGATCGCGGCGGCGGCGGAGGTACTGCGGGCGGGCGGTGTCCTGGCGGTCAAAGGACTCGGCGGGTACCACCTGGCGGTCGACGCGGCCAACGAGGAGGCCGCCAGGACCCTCCGCTCCCGCAAGCGCCGCGAGGACAGACCGTTCGCGATCATGGTCCCCGACCTGCGCGCCGCCCACGCGCTCTGCGAACTGGACGACGAGAGCGAGCGGCTGCTCACCGGCCCGCGGCGCCCGATCGTGCTGCTGCCCCGCCGCTCCGGCGCCGCGCCGGCCGGAGCCGTGGCGCCGGGCGACCGCACCCTCGGCCTCATGCTGCCGTACACGCCGATCCACCACCTGCTCGCCGCCGATTTCGCCCGGCCGTACGTGCTCACCAGCGGGAACCTCTCCGATGAGCCCATAGTCCACCGCGACGGCGACGCGCTGGTCAGGCTCGCCGGGATCGCGGACGCCTTCCTGACCCATGACCGGCCGATCCACATCCGCGCCGACGACTCCGTGGTCCTCGTCGCGCGAGGGCGGGCACTGCCGCTGCGCAGGTCCCGGGGATACGCCCCGGAGCCACTGCGGCTCTCACCGCCCGCCCGGCGGCCGGTGCTCGCCTGCGGTGCCGAGCTGAAGAGCACGTTCTGCCTCGCCAGGCGGGGGTACGCCTTCGTCTCCCAGCACCTGGGCGATCTGGAGAACCACGAGACGCTGCGCTCCTTCACCGAGGGGATCGAACACCTCGGGCGCCTGCTCGGCATCACCCCCGGCCTCGTCGCGCACGACCTCCACCCCGAGTACCTGTCCACCAAGTACGCCCTCGATCTGGAGTCGGTGGAGCTGACCGGGGTGCAGCACCACCACGCGCACATCGCCTCCTGCCTGGCCGACAACGCCGAGAGCGGCCCGGTCATCGGGGTGGCCTTCGACGGTCTCGGTTACGGCACCGACGGCACGATCTGGGGCGGCGAGCTCCTGGTGGCCGACCTCGCCGGCTTCACCCGTGCCGGCCGCCTGGCGCCGGTGCCGATGCCCGGCGGTACCGCGGCCATCAGGCAGCCCTGGCGGATGGCGGCCGCCCACCTGGACGCGGCGTACGGTGCCGGGCTCCCCGAGGACCTGCCGGTCAGGGCACGCCACGGCACACGCTGGGACGAGGTGCTCGCCGTGGCCAGAGCGGGGACGAACTCCCCGCTCACCTCCAGCGCCGGTCGCCTGTTCGACGCGGTGGCGGCGATTCTCGGACTCCGCGACACCGTCGGATACGAGGGACAGGCCGCGATCGCCCTGGAGCAGCGGGCCGATCCCGCCGAGGGCGGCGCCTACCCGGCGCGGATCCTCGACGAGGGGCCGCTCGTGACGATCCAGGTCGCGGACCTGGTCCGCGCGGTCGTCGAGGAGACCCGCGCCGGGGTGGTCCCGGCGCTCGTCTCCGCCCGCTTCCACAACGGGCTCGCCGCCGTCACCGCCGCCGCGTGCGCCAGGGTCCGCGAGGGCACCGGGATCGGCACGGTCGCCCTGTCCGGCGGGGTCTTCCAGAACCGCCTGCTGCTCGACGGCCTCGCAGGAGCCCTCGGGCTCGGCGGCTTCCGGGTCCTGACCCACCGTGCCATACCTCCCAACGACGGCGGCATCAGCTTCGGCCAGGCCGCCGTGGCGGCGGCCCGCGACGCCCTCGGCCACCCCTGACCCGGGGGGCTGAGAGGGACGCCGGGAGAAGTCAGGGGCGATACGTCCCGAAGTGCCAGAGGTTGCCCTCCGGGTCCTTGCAGGCGTAATCGCGCGAGCCGTAGTCCTGGTCGGCCAGCTCTCTGGTGACCTCGGCTCCGGCCGCGACGGCCCTGTCGTGGTGGGCGTCGGGATCGTCCACGGCGATGTAGGTCCCCGGGCCGCCGGGCTCGCCCCTACCGGTCATGACCATCCCGGTGCCGACGATCAGCTCACCATGACCGACGCCTCCGTCGTCGGCCGTGACCAGCTCGTGAACCTCGAATCCGAATGCCTGGACCAGCCAGTCGACGGCCTTGGCGGGGTCGCGGTAGCGGACCATCGGATACACGGTTCGCATGTTTCCTCCTCCTGTTCGGTGACCACCACGATGTCACCGGCGGGAGGGACGAGGCTTGGAAAAATCTGACCTGGTCATCCGGGGACACGCGGCGGCGTCGCCAGCTCGCGGGGGGTGACCCCGGCCATGGCCCTGAAGTCGCGGTTCATATGGGCCTGGTCGTAGTAGCCGCAGACGGCCGCGGTGTCGGCCAGGGACATGCCGGACCTCAGCCGGCCGGTGGCGTGTTCGAAGCGCAGCACCCTGGCCGCGGCCTTCGGCGCCAGCCCGACCTGGTCGTGGAAGCGGGAGACCAGATGCCGGTGACTCCACCCCAGCTCGGCGGCCATCGAGGCCACGGACACCGCGCCACGGGTGGCGACCAGGCGGCTCCACGCCCAGCCGACGCGGCGGTCGGGGACCGGCGCGGAGTCGATCCGCTCGCTGAGCGCCTCGTCCAGCAGCGCGAGCCGGGCGGCCCGGCCGGAAGCCTGTGCCAACCGCTCGACCGTGGTCGTGGCCCACGGCCCGAGCACCTCCTCCAGCGACACCACCCGGTTGGTCAGCTCCCGCATGGGCACCCCGAGCAGCCGTCTGGCCCCGAGCGGTGTGAGGTTGACCTGCACCCCCTCGGCGGTTCCGGCCGTGGTGGTGTCGACGTAGGTGTCGTGCAGGCCGCCCGCGAACGACGCCAGCCGCCGGCCTCCCCGCGGCCCGTTCAGCGCGAGCGGCGCGCCGAAACCGAAGATCATCACGACGCCGGCGAACGGCGGCTGCCGCCGGGGCACGGGCTCGGCGTAACGCTCGGTGTAGGCCGACAGGTGCGTGACGTACGACCGAAGGAAGGCGCCGGGCTCGCCCTCGACGAAGGTCAGACCCTCGGCCACCGCTGCGTCGTCCACCCTCCGACCATAACCGCCGCCCACGACAATCCGGTGTCGCGGCCGTGCTGGGAGAGGGCGCCCCAGGAGGTGCCCTCTCCGCCTTTCAGGAGGTCAGCCCGGTGTGGTAGGCGAGGAAGGTCAGCTGGTCGGCGGCGAGCTCGATGGTCTTGCTCACCGAACGGGCCCCGTGGCCGGCCTCGATCTCGTTGCGGAGCAGGATCGGCCGGTCACAGGCCTGGGCGTGCTGCAGGGCCGCGCACATCTTCCAGGCATGCAGCGGATGGACCCGGGTGTCGGACTGGAAGACCGTGAACAACGTCGCCGGGTAGCACTCCCCCTCGCGCACATGGTGGTAGGGGGAGTAGGAGTGCAGCCAGGCGAACTCGTCGGGCTTCTCGGCGGAGCCGTACTCGACGTTCCACGTCGCGCCCAGGCCGAACAGCTCGTAGCGGATCATGTCGAGCAGCGGCGCCGAGCAGACCACCGCGGCGTACAGCTCCGGGCGCTGGGTCAGGGCCGCGCCGACCAGGAGGCCGCCGTTCGAGCCGCCGGAGATGGCCAGTTGCGAGGACGTGGTCACGCCGGTGGCGATCAGGTACTCGGCCGCCGCGTGCAGGTCGTCGAAGACGTTCTGCTTGTGGGAGAGCATCCCGGCCCGGTGCCACTCCTCGCCCTGCTCGCCGCCGCCGCGCAGCTGGGCGATGGCGTACGTGCCGCCCGCCTCGACCCAGCTCAGGATGGACGCCGAGTAGCCGGGGGTCATCGAGAGCCCGAAACCGCCGTAGCCGTACAGGACCGTGGGGCGCGGGCCCTCGGTGCCGGGGCGGGAGATCACCAGCATGTGGACCTCGCTGCCGTCGGCGGAGTGGTAGGTCACCTGCTCGGTGCTGACGGCGGGCACCTCGACGGCACCGGGGGAGGCCGCCCAGAGCGTCGTCTCGCCGGTGCGGGCGTCGTAGCGCTGGATGCTTGGCGGCGTGGTGTTGTCGGTGTAGCCGAACCACGCCTCGTGACCGCCCTCCGGGCGCTCGCTGATGCCGCCGATGGTGCCCAGGCCGGGCGTCGGCACATCTCCGACGCGCTCACCGGTGGCCAGGTCGTGTACCGAGATCTCGCTGATCGCGTGGCGGGTCCAGCCGACGAGCATGACCGGCCGGTCGAGCTCGTCGAGGATCGCGAAGTCCGTCAGCACGGCCTCGGGGTCCTGCGGGATGAGGTCACGCCAGTTCTCGAACCGAGGGTCGGACGGGTCGGTCACGCAGACACGGGCGCGCGGGGCGTCGCGGTCCGTGAAGACGTACAGGCGGCCGTCGCGGCCGAAGTGCAGGGCCGTCTGGGCGTCGACGTCCTGCTGGACGACGACCAGGTCCGGGGAGGAGGGGGAGGAGGCCTCCAGGTCGGCCACCCACAGGTCGTTGCGCGGCGCCGTGCCGCGGGAGGCGGAGATCTGCAGCCAGCGGCCGTCGCGGGAGACCGCCACGCCGTAGTAGTTGGTCTTCTCCAGGCCCTCACCGAAGATCAGGACATCCTCCTCGGTGGAGGTGCCGACCCTGTGCAGGTAGACCCGGCGGTGGAACTGCTCCTCCCCCTCGGGCACCTCGGTGGCGGGCAGTCTGCGCACGTAGTAGAAGGCCTCGCCACCGGGCAGCCACGCCACGGGGGAGTAGCGGCACCGGTCGATCGGTCCCTCGATGCGGTCGCCGAACGCGACGTCCATCAGGTAGAGGCTCGACTCCTCGTCGCCGCCCACCGAGACCTGGTAGGCGAGCAGGCGGCCCTCCTTGTCGGGCTGCCAGGAGTCGAGGGTGGTCAGCCCGGTCGAGTCGAGCGCCATCGGGTCGAGCAGCGCCCGCTCGGTGCCGCCGGGATCGACGGTGTAGAGCACGGCGTGCTCCTGCTCCGGGGTGCGCCTCATGAAGAACCGCCGCTCCCCGCGCCACGTCGGCGCGCCGACCGAACCGGACCTGAGCAGCTCCGTGATCCGCGCCTTGAAACCCTCGCGTCCGGGGAGGATGTCCAGCTCGGTCTCCAGCAGCCTCTCCTGCCCCACCAGCCAGTCCTTCGTCGCCGGATCATCCGAATCCTCCAGCCAGCGGTAGGGGTCGGAAACAGGCACCCCGTGGAGCTCCTCGACGAGCTCAACACGGCTGGCTGGAGGATATGGCTGTCGCGTCATGGCAGGAACCCTACGACCTCGGCAGGGCAGAACGCGGGCATTGCGCGACGGGCGTATCTGATCTGCGGCAGGAGGAGTTAAGAACTAGTAATGCGGGCATAAAACGTATCAGGTTTCTCTCCAGTCATTTATGGGTGGCGGGAACCGCGACGCAGAAGCCAAACTTGGTGAAGGACGGTGCCGTGGTGAGCATCCGCTGGGCCGTCCGGCGGAGGTCCTCGTGACGGAAGCGCCCGGGCCCCAGGAGGGGCCGCCAGCCGGGGCACGCGGTGGCGTGCCCCCTCAACTGACACGTCCTGCGGCGGGAGAGGCCCGCTGATGCGCCAGGTCCTGCTCTTGAACGCCACCTACGAACCCCTGACCACCCTGTCCCTGCACCGGGCCGTCGTGCTCGTGCTCAGGGAGAAGGCGGACGTCGTGCACCGCGACGGGCGGGGCGCCGTGTTCCGCTCGGCGAGCCGCACGCTCGACGTTCCTTCGGTGATCAGGCTTCGAAGATATGTCCGGATTCCCTACCGGTCGCGGATTCCGCTGACCCGAACCGCGTTGATGCGTCGGGACGACTACCGATGCGCCTACTGCGGCCAGCGGGCCGAGACCATCGACCATGTCATCCCGCGCTCGCGAGGTGGCCCCCACACCTGGGAGAACTGTGTCGCGTCGTGCACGACGTGCAACCACCGCAAGGCCGATCGCATGCTGGAGGAACTGGGGTGGACGCTCAGCGTCGCCCCGGTGGTGCCACGCGGCGTCCACTGGCGGTTGATCGGCGCGCACATCGTCGGCGATCCCCAGTGGGCGCCCTACCTCGCGGAGAGCGCGGCCTGAGAACGGCGCCGCCGTGCTCGCCGCGGCCCCCCCGGGCGCCGGCGCGGGGCCGGGGGGCGCGGGGGGGGGCGGGGGGGGGGGGAGGGGGGGA
>NZ_JBEOWJ010000016.1:0-207946 GCF_040295965.1 Streptosporangium sp. NPDC002544
CGGTCAGGTGGTGTCTCGCAAGGCGGAGGAGGGAGCCGCAGCGTGCTGCGGTGACCGGCGACAACGCGGCGAGGCGCCGCCTGACCGACCGCAGTAGGCAAAAGATCCGCAGGACAGGGCCTAGAAGGGTGTCTCTCCGGCCGGGTCGGAGTGCCGCCGCTGGGCCATGGCGGCCGCGAGCTTCACCCGGGCACCCTGGAGCCACTCCTCGCAGACCGCGGCCAGCTTCTCGCCGCGCTCCCAGAGCTCGATCGACTGTTCCAGGGTGAGCCCGCCCGCCTCGAGGCTGCGGACCACCTCGGTCAGCTCCTCGCGCGCCTGCTCGTACGACGGTCTCTTCTCATCGGCCACGCACCCCACCTTAGATCGTGACGCCCACCCGGTGACGCCGTGCCGTACCGGGAGTCGCGGCCCCTCCCCGCGACGGCGTGATCGACAAGGCTCCTACCCGGTCGCTCCGCAGGGGAGTACGGCTGGAAGAATGCCCAGGTGAACGTTCGTGACGCGACCACCAGGGACATCCCCGAGCTGGTGCGCCTCCGTGAGATCCTGGCCGACCGGATGGCAAGGGACGGCACCCTTCCCATCGAGGAGGAGTGGCAGCAGGCCTACGCAGAGAGCCTCGAAGAGCGGCTGGGCAGCCTCGACACCGCCGTCTACGTGGTGGACTCCCCGGAAAAGGGGCTGGCGGCCTGCGGGATCGGCCTCATCTTCGACCGCTTTCCCGGACCCAGCCTTCCCGACGGCCGCTACGGCTACATCCAGGGCATGACCACCGACCCGCGCCACCGGCGCAGGGGGCATGGCCGGGCCATCATGGGGGCCCTCCTGGAGTGGTACCGCGACAGCGGGATCCGCAGGGTCGACCTGCACGCCACCTCGGACGCCGAGTCGCTCTACCGGCGGCTGGGGTTCGTCGACGACGGCTACCCCTCGCTCACCTGGCGGGATCACTCCTGACCCGCACCCGGTCGTCGGGGAAGCGCACGGTCAGCTCGTCGCCGGGGGAGACCTCGCTCGCGAGCCGTACGACATCGCCCGAGGGGCGCTGCACGATCGCGTAGCCGCGCTCCAGCGTGGCGGCCGGAGAGAGCGAGACCAGGCGGGCGCGCAGGTGCTCCAGCGAATCGGCGGCGCGGTCCAGGGAACCGGTGAGGGAACGTCGTGCCCGGTCCCTGAGCTGCTCGGCCTGCTCGGCCCTGCGCTCGATCTCACGCACCGGGTCCGCGAGGGAGGGTCGGGAGCGGGCCGCGGCCAGCCAGGCCGTCTCGCGGTCCAGCCAGCCGCCCACCACCCTGCGGCCCCGGTCCCTGAGCTGACGGATCAGCGTCATCTGCTCGCCGACGTCCGGCACCACCTTCTTCGCCGCGTCCGTGGGCGTGGACGCGCGCACGTCGGCGACCAGGTCGAGCAGCGGGTTGTCCTGCTCGTGGCCGATCGCGCTGACCACGGGCGTGCGGCAGGCCGCGACCGCCCGGACGAGCGCCTCGTCGGAGAAGGGCAGCAGGTCCTCCATCGACCCGCCGCCCCGCGCGACCACGATGACGTCGACCTCGGTGTCGGCGTCGAACTTGCGCAGCGCCTCGATGACCTCACCGACCGCGTACGGCCCCTGCACGGCCACCGGCTCGACCTTGAACCGGACCGCCGGCCAGCGGCGCCGCGAGTTCTCCAGCACGTCGCGCTCGGCGGCCGAGTCCCGGCCGCAGATCAGGCCGACCGCGCCCGGTAGGAACGGCAGCCGCCGTTTCCTGTCGACGCCGAAGAGCCCCTCGGAGGCGAGCAACCGGCGCAACCGCTCCAGCCGCGCCAGCAGCTCGCCCACCCCGACCGGCCGCATCTCCAGCGCGGTGAACGCGAACGAGCCCTTGTTGACCCAGAAATCGGGCTTCAGGTGGGCCACGATCCTCGCGCCGTCGACCGGCCGGGGGACGGTCGCCTCGTAGACACCACGCGGGCAGGTGATCCGGGCCGACACATTGGCCACCGGGTCGCGCAACGTCAGGAACACCGTGCCGCCTCGGGCGGTCAGCTCGGTGATCTGTCCCTCGACCCAGACGGTGCCGAGCTTGCCGATCCAGCCGCCGACCATCTGCAACACCGTGCGAACCGGGAGGGGCTGCTCAGGGGTGGTGTTCGAGCTCATGGCCGGGAGCCTACGCGCCGGAGGCGACTATTCCGCGGCCGCCAGCTTGGCCAGGCGGTTCTCGTACATCCGTACGACGGCCTCGCGGCCCGCGGTGGCGCGCTCGTAGGCGAGCAGCTCCCGGATCTGCTCGGACGTCCTGCCGCGCATCCGCGCCCGCAGCGACGCGACGGTCAGTTCCGCGTAGCCGGGCAGCGGCTCGGTCACCTCGACCGCCGCGGCGTCGGTGCTCTGGGGCTTCGCGCTCTCGACCCGCTCGACCTCGACCTGCACCGCCGCGGGCGTCTCGACGGGGGCGTCGCTCTCCGCCACCGGGGTCGCCGGGGCGGCGGCCTTGGCGGTCTTGCGTGCCCTGGTCGTCCTGGCCTTCGGGGCGGCCTCGGGGGCGGCGGCCTCGGACTCCACGGACTCGGCGGCCTTGGCCTTGGCCCGGGTGGCCCTGGGCTTCTTCGCGGCGGGGGCCTCGGCGACCGGGGTTTCCGCGACCTTCGTTTCGGTGGCGGGGGCCTCCGTGACCTCGGGCTCGACGGTGGCGGCGGGGGTTTCGGCGGCCTCCGGTTCGACGGTGGCCGGGGTTTCCACGGTCTTCGCCTCGGTGGCGGGGGCCTCCGTGACCTCGGGCTCGACGGCGGCGGGGGTCTCCGCGGCCTCCGGCTCGACAACGGCCGGGGTCTTGGCGGCCGCTGCCTCGGTGGTGACCTGGGCCTCCGTGGTGGCGGGCTCCGCGACGGGGGCCTCGGCGGGCTTGGGCTCGGCGGCCTTGGCCTCCGGGGCGGGGGTCGGCGCCTCGGTGGCGGCCGGGGTCTCGACGGTCTCGGTCTTGGCCTCGGTGGCGGAGGGCTCCGCCGCCTTGGGCTTGGCGGGGCTGAAGATGACCGGCTCGCGGGTGGTCCTGGCGCCGTTGCTCTCGGCGGCGGTCGCCTTGTCCGCGGCCTGCTCCGGGCGCGGCGCGAAGATGACGGGCGCGCGGCGGGCGGGCTTCTCCACCTGCTCCGCGGCCTTCTCAGCGGTCTCCGCCGGCTGGTCGCCGACCGTCTCGCGGGACCCGTCGGGCTCTTCTCCCTGGCCGGAGGTACCCTTGATCTTGGACCGTACGCGGTCGCCGAGGAGCAGGGCCTGGCCCACCCCGCTCAGCGCGGACTGCAGCATGTGCAGCGGCAGGTCTTTTGCCTTCTGTGTGACATTGCGGATCATGTCGGGGACTGACATATCGTCTCCCTGGGAGGTCTGTATCGAGAAAGGCTAGTGTGGCAAGACTGTGCCGCATGAGCTTGTGGGACGTATGGGCTGTCTCGCGGGCGTCTCCACGTAGCATAAGAGCATGACTTCCAAGACCTCCGCGACCCGACGCGTACTGGTGGCGAAGCCCCGCGGTTACTGCGCGGGGGTCGATCGCGCCGTGCAGGCCGTGGAGAAGGCGCTGGAACAGTACGGCGCCCCGATCTACGTCCGTAAGCAGATCGTCCACAACACCCACGTGGTCAAGACGCTGGAGGCGCGCGGAGCGATCTTCGTCGAGGAGACCGAGCAGGTGCCCGAGGGGGCCATCGTGGTCTTCTCCGCCCACGGCGTCTCACCGGCGGTCCACCAGGAGGCCGCCCGGCGCAGTCTCAAGACGATCGACGCCACCTGCCCGCTGGTGACCAAGGTGCACAACGAGGCCAGGCGCTTCGCCTCCCAGGACTACGACATCCTCCTCATCGGCCACGAGGGTCACGAGGAGGTCGAGGGCACCGCGGGCGAGGCACCCGACCACATCCAGCTCGTCGACGGTCTGGAGTCGGTCGGCACCGTGCGGGTCAAGGACCCCGAGCGGCTGGTCTGGCTGTCGCAGACCACGCTCTCCGTGGACGAGACGGTCGAGACGGTCTCCCGGCTCAAGGAGCGCTTCCCGAACCTGATCGACCCGCCGAGCGACGACATCTGCTATGCCACCCAGAACCGCCAGGTCGCCGTCAAGGAGATCGCCGCACAGGCGGAGCTGGTCATCGTGGTCGGCTCGGAGAACTCCTCCAACTCCAAGCGGCTGGTCGAGGTCGCCCTCGACCACGGGGCCGACGCCTCCTACCTCGTCGACGACGCCTCGCTCATCGAGGACGCCTGGCTCGACGGTGTCACCACGGTCGGCGTGACGAGCGGTGCCTCGGTGCCGGAGGAGCTCGTCACCGAAGTCCTGGCCCGCCTCGCCGGGCATGGCTTCGAGGACGTCGAAGAGGTCGAGTCCGTCCAGGAGAGCGTGCGCTTCGCGCTCCCGCACGAGCTGCGCAAGGACCTGCGCGCCACGGTCTGACCGCCCCGCTGTTCGCGGAGTGCCGCCGCCGCTACGGGCATGAGATGCCGCCCCGGCCCGTTGCGGCCGGCCATGGCCGGCCATGGCCGGTTGTGGGATCTCCTGCCCGGCGGTTACGAGCCCTCGCGCGGCGTGCCGTACACCTTGGGCTCGAAGTACCCCTCGGGCTCGGGGGCGAAGGCGGAGTCGCCGCTCCTCGGCGCGGGAACGGAGGCCTTGCCGACCCTGAGCTCGTCGCGCAGCTCACGGACGCAGCGGGTCAGCCCGCGGCGCCAGGCGATGACCAGCACCAGGAGCGAGCCGCCGAACAGCCACGGGGCGCCCTGCGAGAGCGCGGTGTACATGCCCAGGCCGAAGGCCTGGATGGGCGTGGACGCGAACAGGGAACGGACCGCCTCGATGAGCACGGTGGTCACGAAGAAGACCAGGGGCGGAGAGACCACCAGCGACAGCAGGTCCCTGCGGTTCACCAGCACCGCCGCGGCCACGCAGCCGGCCACGAACGCCGCCCCGGTCAGCGCCGCCACCCCGAACAGCGCCTGCAGCACGCTGCCCACCAGCGTGGACGCCAGCACGAGGGCCAGCGCGCCCCGGACGGTCAGCCGGATGCCGCCGGTGGCCCGGCCAAGTTCACTCATACGATCACCCCGCCGGCCGGCTGTACGCCGCCTCGCTCGTCCACCACTCGCCCCCCATGACCTCGCCCCCACGTCGTCAACTCCGTCGCCTCCAGTGTCCGGCCGTCGGCGCCTTGGGAGAACAGTTTCAGGGCAGGTCGTTGGCCAACCTACCGTTCAGGCGGGATACGAGAGGCGAGCTTGGCTCCTCTTCCGCGAGCAGTTCCGGCGAGGTCAGCGCGCGTGGCAGGTCCTCGATCGCCTGCGGCCTGTCCAGATCGGTCTCGACCAGTCCCAGATCGTTTAGTTTGCGCGCGCTCACCAGCACCCGGGTCTCCAGCGAGCCGACAGTCCTGTTGTACGACTCCACGGCCCGGTTCAGCGAGCGGCCCAGAGCGTCGACGTTACGCCCCATGCTGCTCAGCCGCTCGTACAGCTCCTTGCCGACCTCGAAGATCGCCCGCGCGTTCTCGCTGAGCGCGGCCTGCTGCCAGGCGTACTGCGCGGTGCGCAGCATGGTGATCAGCGTGGTGGGGGTGGCGATGTGGACCCGCCGCCGCATGGCGTACTCCAGCAGGGCGGGGTCGCGCTCCAGCGCCGGGGCGAGGAAGGCCTCGCCGGGGATGAACAGCACCATGAACTCCGGTGCCGGGCTGAACGCCTGCCAGTAGGTCTTGGAAGCCAGCCGGTCCACGTGCTCGCGCACGTGACGGGAGTGGGAGTCGAGCCGGGCCGACTGGTGGTCGGGGTCGGCCGACTCGGCGGCCTCCAGGTAGGCGGCGAGGGAGACCTTGGAGTCGACCACGATGTTCTTGCCGCCGGCCAGCCGTACCACCATGTCGGGCCGTAGCACGCCGTCCGGCGTGGTGACGCTCACCTGCTCGTCGAAGTCGCAGAACCGCTGCATCCCGGCGATCTCGGCGACCCTGCGGAGCTGGAGCTCTCCCCACCGGCCCCGGGCCTCGGGGCGTTGCAGGGCCCGCACCAGGGAACTCGTCTGGGCGCGGAGCTGCTCGTTGCTCTCGCGGACGACGTCGATGTGCCTGGCCAGCTCCGCGTGGGCGGCCCGCTGGCCCATCTGCGTGTCGCGCAGCTGCGTCTCGACGCGGGCCAGGGTGTCCTTCAACGGCTCGATCAGGTGCTCGACCGCCTGCTTGCGCTGCTCCAGCTCACCGGCCGCCTCGGCCCGGTTGGCGGCCAGCCTCGTCTCGGCCAGCTCCAGGAACCGCAGGTTGTTGACATCGAGCGCCCGGCTCGACAGGGCCTGGAACCGCTCGGAGAGCTGCTCCTCGATGTAGACGACCTTCTCCTCGGCGATCTTCGCGCGGGCCTCGGCGTCGGCCAGACGCGCGATGACGTCGGCGGCTCCCGAGGAGGCGCGCGCCCGGCCCAGCAGGAAGCCGATCGCGAGCCCCGCGGCGAGGCCCACCGCGAGCTGGAAGGAGAGCGCCATGACGTCCACCCCGGCATGATTCCAGGCCCGGTCACTCCTGGCGCGCCGACACGCCTTCCGAAGGCGTCCGGGGCCGGACGGGGAGTTGCGGAATCGTGTCCGAACCTGGCCGAACCGGGGAGAGTCACCTGGACGGCTCCGATCGGTGCCGAACCATCGGCGGCGGGCGCCTGAACGGGATGTCCACCACCCTGTGACCTGCCCGTGGCAGGTAGCAGTGGGTCATTCCGCGTAAACTCGGCTCACGTGAGCCTGAGCATCGGCATCGTCGGATTGCCCAACGTCGGCAAGTCAACGCTTTTCAACGCGCTGACGAAGACCGCCAACGCCCTGGCGGCGAATTACCCGTTCGCCACCATCGAGCCCAACGTGGGCATCGTCGGCGTTCCCGACCCACGTCTTGAGAAGCTGGCCGAGATCTTCGGGTCCGCGAAGATCCTGCCGGCGAAGGTGGAGTTCGTGGACATCGCCGGGCTGGTCCGCGGTGCCTCGGAGGGACAGGGGCGGGGTAACCAGTTCCTCGCCAACATCCGCGACACCGATGCGATCTGCCAGGTCATCCGGGTCTTCAACGACCCCGACGTGACCCACGTGGACGGCGGCGTCGCCCCCGGGCGCGACATCGAGACGATCAACACCGAGCTGATCCTCGCCGACCTGCAGACCCTGGAGAAGGCGATTCCCCGCCTCCAGAAGGAGTCTCGGACCAACAAGGACCGCAAGTCCGTGCTGGACGCGGCGGAGGCGGCCTTCAAGCTCCTCGACGGCGGCACCACCCTGTACGCCGGAGCCTCCGGTGCCGGGATCGACCCGAAGGACCTGCGCGAGCTGCACCTGCTGACCGCCAAGCCCTTCCTGTACGTCTTCAACCTCGACGCGGACGAGCTGGTGGACGAGGAGCTCAGGGCCAGGCTCTCGGCGCTCGTCGCACCGGCCGAGGCCGTCTTCCTCGACGCGAAGATCGAGTCCGAGCTCGTCGAGCTCGACGACTCCGAGGCGCTGGAGCTCCTGCAGTCCGTCGGCCAGGAGGAGTCGGGCCTGGCCCAGCTGGCCAGGGTGGGTTTCGAGACCCTGGGCCTGCAGACCTACCTGACCGCCGGCCCCAAGGAGACCAGGGCCTGGACGATCTCCAAGGGCGCCACCGCCCCCGAGGCGGCCGGGGTCATCCACACCGACTTCCAGCGCGGCTTCATCAAGGCCGAGATCGTCTCCTTCGACGAGCTGGTGGAGACCGGCTCCATCGCCGCCGCCCGCCAGGCCGGCAAGGCCCGCATCGAGGGCAAGGACTACGTCATGCGCGACGGCGACGTGGTGGAGTTCCGCTTCAACGTCTGACCGATCCGCGTTCCCCGGGCCAAGGAGACCTCCCGTCTCCTTGGCCCGAGGTGTTTTCACCCCGCCTCTGTCGTCACCTCGCCGGCGCGGGTGCTTTTCAGGTGGCGCTCTTCGGCGGGCAGGCGATCCGTACGTCGGCCACCGCTCTTCTTCTCGGGCCGCCCAGCCGATCATCTAAGAGCTCTACTCCAAAAAGAGAGCACTGCTCTTGACATCGTTGCTCATATAAAAGAGCATTGCTCTCGAATTGGGGCACCGTTCTGATCGGGGCGAGTGCCTCTCTCACCTGTGATTCGGAGAGCCTCGTGAACACCGGCAGTTTCCCCCCTCTCACCGGCCGGGCACGGCTGAGCGCCCTGTCCTTCGCGATGGCCGGCGCCCTCTTCCTGCTGTATCCGGTGGTTCGGCCGTACACCGACGAGACGACGCTGCGCGGTGCGGAGGCGATGGCGTCCGGCGCCTGGATCGCGGCGCACCTGTTCGCGGTGGGCGGTTTCATCCTCCTCACCCTGGGCCTGCTGGGCCTGCGCACCGTGCTGAGGGACCGGCTCGCCTCGGGCGCGGTCGTGGTGACCTGGATAGGGGTGGGGCTCACCCTGCCGTACTACGGAGCCGAGGTCTTCGGGCTGAACGCCCTCGCGCAGCGAGCCCTGCAGGAGCAGGATCCCGGGCTACTGGAACTGGCCGGCGTGATCCGTCTTGGGGTGGTCTCGGGCGCCATGTTCATCGCCGGGCTCCTGCTGCTGGCAGCCGGTTCGATCCTGGCCGCCGCCGCCGTCCGGCGGTCCGGCACCCTGCCCAGGTGGAGCGGGGTCCCGCTCGCTCTCGGTTTCGCCCTCTTCCTCCCGCAGTTCTTCGGCACCCCGGCACTCCGGATCGCGCACGGCGCGCTGATCGCGGCGGGGGCTCTCTGGCTGGCGGTGTCCCTGTGGCGTACGGCCTCGGTGGCCACCTCCGAAGAGGAGGACACCGTCGCTGTCTCTGTCAGGTAGGCAGGGCGTCGAAGGCGGACGAGGGGCCGCGGAGGTGGGGCTATTTCGGAGGGTGTGACACTGGGTGACGCATTTCGTGTTAAATGCGCAGGTCGCGACAGTCCGGGGACCGTCTAGTTAGCAATGCGTGGCGTTTGAGTAATCGACCCATGCGCTGGCCAGGGGTAATGCGCTTTTCATTGGGCATCGGCGGCATCGCCGGTCTCGCCGGGGTTCCAGACCGGGTTTGCTCAGTCATCACGATGCCTGCAGCATAGGCGTGGCTTTCCTGGAAGAATCGGCGGGGCGGCTAGAGTAAGTGCGTCACCATGGCCAACGGGATCGGCGGCGATACGACACCGTGTGGCCGAGGATTGACGCGAGCGGAGGCGTGATGGCTCGAAGGTCGACGGTCCAGCGTGATCCCCGGATCGCTGGCGACCCTGAGCTGTCGGCATACCCGGACTTCCCCGACGACCCCGATCTCGGACGCGCCCCGGCGCGCGGGCGGGGCACGTCGCGTGGCCGCTGGTCCGGTGGAGGCGGTCGCTGGCTGGTGTGGACCGGCCGCGCCGTGCTCTGGGCGCTGATAGTCGTCATCGTGGTGAACGGGGTCCGCGCGCCCTTCGAGCGCTTCACCCAGCAGAACGCCCCCTCGGGCGCGGCACCCGCCTCCGACAGCGGGTTCCCCGCCGCCCAGGGGTCCGCCTTCGCGACCCAGTTCGCCGAGGTCTACCTGAACTTCGACGGGGCCCGCCTTGAGGAGAGAAGGTCGCGGCTCGCCCCCTACCTGCCCGAAGGCACGGAGCCGCAGTTCGGCTGGGACGGTTTCGGCCGGATGAGCGCCGGCGCGGTGGAGCCGTACGGGATCGAGGTCGTGGACGCGGACAACGCGGTCGTCACCGTCCTCTACCAGTCGGACAACCGCCGCCAGCTCCTGTCGGTGCCCGTCTATCACGACCGGTCCACGAAGAGGTTCGTCGTCGCGGGGCGTCCGGGCATCCTGCCGGCGCCGAAGGCGGCCAACCTGCCGCCCAAGACCGCACCCGAGCGTGACCGCGCCGCGGAGCAGGAGCTGCGCACCCCGCTGGAAGACTTCTTCAAGGCCTACGCGGCGAGCGACACCGCCTCGCTGCTGCGTTACGCCGACGCCGGGATCACCCTGGAGGGATTCGGCGGCGCGTTCACCTTCCTGCAGCTCAAAGAGCTCGCCGTGCCCCTTGGAGGGGGAGCCGCCCGCGAGGTGACCGCGACGGTCCTGTGGGGTGTGCCGTCAAAGGCGAGGCAGTCCACCGACCCGGAACCCGCGGATCCCGGCCAGATGGAAGGCAAGCTCGAGCAGGCCTATCTGCTCACCGTGGTCAAGCAAGGCGACAAGTGGTTCGTCAAGGACATTCGCGGTGCGTATCGATCTGTGGCGAGGTAACGCATGATCGAATGGTGCCGGTCCACGGTGAGCAGACCCCCCCTGATCGATGAGCCGCCGGTTCGGGTTCGCGCGCGAGTGCGTCGCGGACCCGTCGCCGCCCGGGGGCCGCGATCGTGAGTACGGAGGACAAGAAGTGATTTTCAAGACCATGCTGCTGAGCGCCATGGAGTTCGCTCAGCCCACAGCCCCTCCGGCAGGCGTCAACACAGAAGGCCTCGCTGACTTCCTCCGCAGTTTCTTCGCACCGCTCTTCCTCGTCATCGTCTCGGTGGTGGCCCTCTTCTTCCTCTTCACCCGTGAGATCACCAGATTCGTTCAGTTCATCATCCTGGCGATCGCCATCGGAGTGATCTTCTACGTGCCGAACATCATCGAGGTGACTGCCAAGGCGATCGCGGGCGCACTGGGCATCTCGGGGGGTTGAGACCGCCTCCAAACGGTCAAACAAGGAGAGGCGGAGAGGAGGATCACGTGGATCTGCCCACGTACACCAATATCTGGAGGATCGAGAAGCGGCTCTACAAGCTGTACGACCTACGGCTGCCGACGCCGCTCCCGATCGTCTGGATCGGTGGGTTCGTGGGAGTGCTGGCCCCGTGGTCGCTCCTGCTCTACCTGCTCGGCCTGCCCTTCGCGGCCCCCTGGCACGTGCTCTACCTGGTGCCGCCCGGTGTCGTCACCTGGCTCTCCACCCGGCCGGTGATCGAGAGCAAACGGCTCACCGAGCTGATCCAGTCGCAGATGCGTTACATGGGCGAGCCGCGCACCTGGTGCCGGATGGCTCCCATCTCCGAGCCCGCCGAGGTCGCGCTGAACGGCCGGGTCTGGCGGGCCGCGCCGCAGCCCGCCTCGGTCCGGGTCAAGGCGTCGCGCAAGGCCCGCCACGCCCAGTCCAAGCGCGCCGCCGCACGCTCGCGCGAGGTGCGTCCAGCCGTGGCCGCCGCGGCGGCCGCCGCCGCCACCGCCCCGGTCGCCCGCGAGCGCGTCGCCTGGGGCGAGGCCCGCGCACTCCGTCAGGGCACCGCCCCGGCCCTCGCCCAGACCGAGGCCGCCCGGCCGACCCCGGTCGCCGTCCCCGTCCTGTCCGCGGTGCCCCGCGCCTCGCTGCCCGTCGTGCCCCCGGAGCCGGCTCCCGCCGAGACCGTCACCTCCCTGCCGGATACGCCGGTCCCGGGCCCGTCCTCGCGGCCGACCGCCGACGACTCCGCCGACCGGCCCAAGGCCCGGCAGGACCGTCCTCCCGTACAGGAGGACGCCGAGGACACTCCGGCGACGCCCGGCACGCCGGACACCCCCGAGGCTCCGGCCGCTCCGATCAGCACCGAGGCGCTGCGGCGGCTGCGCAGGCTCGCCGCCTCCGCCGAGGCCCAGCGCGCCGCCGCCCCGCCCGCGCAGCCCGTCTCTCCCGAGCCCGAGGCGTCTCCGGAGATCTCCGTGCCCGCCTCGCGCTCTCCCGTCCGGGAGCGTCCCGAGGCCCCGGCCGTGCCGCCGCCCTCGCCCTCGGCTCCGGAGCCGGCCCGGGTGGAGACACCCGCCGAGAGGCCGGCCGTCGTGCCCGACCCCGTGGAGAAGCCCTCCACCCCGGCCGTTCCGTCCTTCGTGCCCAGGTTCGTCGAACCGGCGCCGGCAGGACGCCGTGACGCTGAGGCGGCCGAACTCCCGCCGGACGACAGGAGCGCCCGGCGCCAGCACCGCAGGGGGCGGCCCACGCCGATCGGCCGGGCGGCCGACACCGCGAAGGCATGGCCGCCCGAGCGGCCCGCCGGGACGCAGGCGGGTCCCGGCATCCCGGGGGACACCGGCGTCCAGACAGGTGCCGGCATGTCGATCCGCGCGGTCCCCTCGGGAGCGGCGAAGGCCGATCCGGTGGCCCCCGTGGTGCCGGTGCCCACCTCCTCGGCCGGCGAGGCGGGGGCCAGGGTCCGCCGGGTGGAGTCGGTGGTCGGCCGGGACTCCTCGGGCGGCTGGCGGCGGCTGGCCCAGGTGGTGATCGGGCCTGGGGGCGGCCGTACGGACGGCTCGGAGATCGACGAGGCGCGGGCCAGGGCGGTGTTCAGCGGCAGCCGCCGGGTGGTGGTGCTGGGATGTACCGGCGGTGCCGGGCAGACCACGACCGCGCTCATGCTCGGCCACACCCTCGCCCGCTACCGGGAGGACCGGATTCTCGCGGTCGACGCCAGCACCGGCTCGCACGCCCTGTCCAGCCGGATCCAGGGCGAGTCGCCCGAGACCCTGAGCTCCCTGCTCGCCGGCCTCGACAACGTCCAGGGATACCTGGGCATGCGCGCCTACACCAGCCGTTGTGCCTCGGGGCTGGAGGTTCTCGCCGGGGACACCGACGCCGGTGCCGAGCAGCGCCTGTCCGACCGCACGCTCTTCTCCGACCGGCGGCTCGGCCAGACGATGGACACGCTCGACCGGTACTACAAGATGATCGTCATGGACCCGGCGGCGGCCCTGGCCGCGCGGGTGCTCCCCTACGCGGACCAGCTCGTCCTCGTCGTCCCGGCCAGTGAGGACGGGCCCGACGCGGTGGCCATGACCTACGAGTGGCTCGACGGGCACGGCTGCGCCGACCTCCGTCGCCGGGCGGTCATGGTCGTCAACGGGGTGAGTCGCCGCAGCATGGAGGACGTGGAGCAGGCGGAGGCGGTCGCGCGGGGCAGGTGCCGGGCGATCGTCAGGGTCCCCTGGGAGGACGCGCTGGCTCCCGGCAGGGCCGATCGGGTGGAGCCGTCCCACCTGAGGGCGCCGGGCCGCCGGGCCTACCTGGCCCTGGCGGGTGTTGTGGTGGCGGGCTTCGGAACGGTGCAGGCGGGTCGACCCAGCGAGGAGGAACTAGCTCAGTGATCCCCCGGGCGCGAGAAGACGTGGTGAACGGGCGTGACGAGGTGCGGGTGAGCGGGCGGGCCGGAGGCCGTGCAGGCAGGGCCGTACGACCGGTGGGGGAGGGTCTGTGAGTCGTGCGTCCCGAGCGCGCAGCCGCCTCGCCGTCCGGTACTTCGACGACCGGATCCTGCTGACCGACTCGTCGGTCTGGGCCTATTTCAGGCTTCCCACCGTGAGCTACGAGTTCATCACTCCCGAGGAGCGGGAGGCGCTGGCCACCAACATCACGATCGCGCTGGCCGCCATCCGGATGCCGGACGCCGAGGTGCACCTGCGGGTGGCGCACCGCACCTACCCGGCCGCCGAATGGGCGATGGCGCTGAACGCCACCTCCGACGAGGGCCCCGGCTGGCGTGACTACCTGGAGGACATGTACCGGCACGTCTGGGCCAAGGACTTCTGGACCAAGGAGGTCTACCTCGGCGTGCGGCTCGGCACGCGCGGCAGGCAACTGGGCGCCGGGGTCCTCTCCCAGCTCTTCGGCTTCTACCAGCGCAGCGAGAAGGCCCTGGGCATCGAGGACGACCACGTCCCCAAGGCGGAGATCGCCAAGTGGTCCGAGCAGGCGGAGCGGCTGGGCAGGGCGCTGTCGGCCAGCGCCCTGTACGCCAGGCACGCCAGCTCCGTCGAGCTCGCCTGGCTGTTCCAGCACGCCACGACCGGCTCCCTCGGCGACCCTCCGGCCTCGGCCAGCCCCAAGCGGCGGTGGGGGCAGGGGGAGATCGAGTCCCTGGTCGAGGGGCAGATCCACAACGGCAGGGCGCTGCTCCGGATCGAGCAGCCGCACGGTGACTCCTACGTGGCGCACATGTCCTTCGCCCGTTTCCCCGACCTGATGCCCTTCCCCGACGGCGAGCCCTGGATGCACTTCGCCGACCAGCTGCCCTTCCCGGTGGAGATCAGTTCGAGGATGCGGCTGATCCCGCCGGTCAAGGCGAGCAAGGACGTGGCGCGCCAGCTCGCCCACGCCCGTGACATGGACATCCACATCCGCGAGGCCGGGGCGGAGGCGCCGCTGGCCCTGGCCGAGCAGATCGACGCGGCCCGGATGCTGGAGCACGGCATCACCAAGGAGCGCCTGCCGTTCGTGTACGGCTGGCACCGGCTGATCGTGTCGGCCCCGACCGAGGAGATCTGCGTACAGCGGGTCGAGGCGGTCGTGGAGCACTACCGCGACATGGGCATCGACATCGTCAACTCCACCGGCGACCAGTTCTCGCTGTTCTGCGAGACGCTGCCGGGCGAGCGGGTCAGGGTCAACGCCTACGCGCAGCGGCAGCCGCTGCGCACCATCGCCGGCGGCATGGCCACCGCCACCGTCGACCTGGGCGACCGGACGGACGAGGGCGGCTCGGGCTGGATGGGTCCGTACGTAGGGGAGACCCTGGGCCGGGCGCGCAGCATCGTGCACTTCGACCCGCTGGTGGCGGCGACGCGCAACCGGCCCACGGCCATCGCCATCACCGGCGAACCCGGCGGTGGCAAGACCACGCTGGCGCTGTTGATGATCTATCAGATGGCGCTGCGCGGGGTGACGGTCGCGGTCATCGACCCCAAGGGCGACGCCGACTCGCTGGTCCAGCTGCTGCGGAAGCGGGGCAGGAAGGCGCGGATCATCCCGCTCGGCTCCGCGGCACCGGGCCTGCTCGACCCGTTCTCCTTCGGCGACGACCTCGCGGCCAAGAAGACGATGGCCACCGAGACTCTGCGCCTGCTGCTGCCGCGCATGTCGGAGGAGCGCGAGTCGGCGATGATCCAGGCGGTCGCCGCGGTCTCCAACGCCGAGGACCCGTCACTGGGCAAGGTGGTCGACTTCCTGGAGCAGACGGACGACGCCGCCTCCAAGAACCTGGGCGCGGTGCTCCGCTCCATGTCCGACATGCATCTGGCCAGGCTCTGCTTCGACCCCTCGGGCGGCGACCAGATCGACACCGAGGGCTGGACCACCGTCTTCACCCTGGGCGGTCTGACGCTGCCCGACGCCTCCACCGGCCGCGACGACTACTCCTACGAGCAGCGGCTGTCGGTGGCGCTGCTCTACCTCGTCGCGCAGTTCGCGCGAGGGCTGATGAACGGCCTGGACCGGCGGACCCCCAAGGCGATCTTCCTGGACGAGGCATGGGCGATCACCTCCACTCCCGAGGGCGCCAAGCTGGTGCCCGAGGTCAGCAGGATGGGCCGCTCCCGCAACACGGCGCTGGTGCTGGTCTCGCAGAACGCCGGTGACCTGCTGAGCGAGCAGGTGACGAACTGCCTCTCCTCGGTGTTCGCGTTCCGCTCCACCGAACGGGTCGAGGTGGAGCACGTGATGGCGCTGCTCGGCGTCGAGGCGTCCGAGGAGCACAAGGCGGTGCTGCGCTCGCTCGGTAACGGTGAGTGCGTCTTCCGGGATCTGGACGGCCGAGCAGGCCGTATCGGGGTGGACCTGATCTCGGATGAGCTGCTGCGCTGGCTGGATACGAACCCTACCCACGACAAACCCGACGAGAAAGTGCATGATCTTCCTGGGGGCGACAGAGTCGGTGGGCCGGGGGCTGCGGCGCTGGAGGTGCGGTCATGAAGGGCTCTCGCAAGAGGGGTTCCCGCAGGGGAAGGCTGGGCAGGCGGATCGCCATCGGGCTGGTGGCACTGGCCGCGTTCCTCGCGTTGCCGATGGTGTTCCCCGACGACGCGTCCACGGCCGTCGCAGCCGCTCCCTGCGACATGTCGCCCGACCTGTCCCCCGACATCGTCGATGGAGGCGTGGACGGCCTGATCAAGCCGCCGGTCCCCGACTCCGCGCAGCCGGGTGCCCAGGCGGAGGTCTCCGCGGTTCGGGGCAACTACGCGACCTACGGCATGAGCGGCCAGTTCTGGCACACCCATCAGCTCGGCTGTGACGACATCGCGGCGGTGATGGGCAACGCGATGGCCAACACGGTCTTCCTGTGGGCCAAGGCGCTGGACCGGCTGACCATCACGACCTACCAGGCGGCTGCCACCGAGGGGCCGCTGGAGTCGATCAAGAACGTCGTCGACGACATCGTGGTCCGCCTGGCCGACGCCATGTACTGGCCGTACCTGCGGCCGCTGGTGATTCTCGGCGCCATCTGGCTGGCCTGGTACGGGCTGATCCGCAAGCGCGCCACCACCACCGCCGAGGGCGTCATCTGGATGGTCCTCGCGGTCACCGTGGCCGTCTGGTTCTTCAGCCGCCCCGGAGACCTCACGGGACTGGGCAAGATCGTCACCGACAAGACCGGCGAGGTGGTCAACTCCGCCTTCTCCGGACTGCCCGGCGCGGGCGGCACCTCCTGCCTGCCGGCCAAGGGCGAGGCCAATCCGCAGGTCCAGGGCGGCGGATACGGTCAGAGCGGCGTGCCAGGAGTCGAGCAGAACTCCGACGCGCTCTGGTCCACCCTGGTCTGCAAGCCGTGGCTGATGGGCCAGTTCGGCACGGCCGACGCCGACGCCCCCGTCATCAAGGCGTTCGGCGCCAAACTGCTGGAGATCCAGACGATCGACGCGGTTGAACTGAAGGCGCAGCAGGCGCCCGAAGCAGGCTTTCACCAGGCACGATACGAGACAGAGGTCGCCGACAAGCTGCAGAACACGCCGATCTTCCCCCTTTTCCAGGGCAAGGACTGGACGAACCGGCTGGGGGTCGCGATCGGCGCCCTCATGGCCGCGGTGGTCGCGGGGCTGCTGATCTTCCTGGTGGCGGTCTCGCTGCTGGTGCTCAAGGTCGGGTTCCTGCTGCTGCTGATCCTCGCGCCGGTCTTCCTGCTGATCGGCGTCCATCCGGGATCCGGGCGGATCATCGCCATGCGCTGGGTGGAGATGCTGATCGGCACATTGCTCAGACAGGCGGTGCTGGCCCTCGTCCTGGGCGTGCTCGTGTACGGCTACGCGCTGATCATCTCCACCGCGATGCCGTGGGGCATGCAGGTCATGTTCATGGCGATCCTGACGATCGCCGTGTTCTTCTACCGGCGGCCCTTCCAGCACCTGTTCGCCTCCATGGACGGGCACACGCTCACCACCAGGATGCTCGGTGAAGCGGCCACCGCGCCGACCCTGCAGCGGGCCGCGTCCGCGCTGCCGCCGGTCGCGGCGGCCAGGGTGGGCCGCTGGGGCATGCGCAAGGCGGAGCCGATGCTCCAGGCGGCCGCGATGGCCGGCGGAGCCTCCATCGGCGCGGCGGCCGCCGCCACGGTCGCCCAGGGCAGGGGACGCGGCGAGGACGGCGCCACGCCGGCCACCCCGTCGGGCACCCGGGTCCCGGTCGGCGCGCAACCGGCGCCGCTCGACACCGACTCCCAGGCGGCAGGGCGGCGCAAGGGCACCGGCCGCCCGGTCACCGCGGCCCGCCCGGGCGCGGCGCCACCGCTCAACCTCTCCGGTGCCGGTACGGGCGGCGGCGCGCCCCCCACCAGGTCCGGAGGTTCCTCGGGACCTGGTGGGGGACGTGGCTCCGGCGGCTGGTTCGGCGGCTCGTCGGGAGGCTGGGCGCCGCAAGGCGGCTCCTCGGGCAACGGGGGGTCCTCGGCGGGCAGGTCGTCCGGCCCCTCGGCGGTCAGGCCCGCCGCGCCATCCTCGGGCGGCGGCGGCCGGTCGGGCGGCGGCATCTTCGGCGGCTCCTCGCGAGGCGGCTCCGGCTCGGGGTCGCGTAACGGCGGCTCCTCCCGCGGCTCCTCGGGGTCGAAGAGCTCGGGCGGTTCGAGGTCGGGCGAGAGCATCTTCGGCGGCTCGCGGAGCTCCTCCGGCGGTTCGCGGAACCGGGACGCCGGGGGCAGGTCGTCCGAGGCGCCACCGCTCTGGATCACCAGGCGAGCGGAGCGCGGTGGTGATGCCGGTGAGCCGCCACCGTTCTGGCTCCGCCCGTCCAACCCGGACAGGGACTGACGTTGACCGAGGGAGGCAACCGGCGGGGAGCCGTCTTCGCGGTGCTGGTCGCGGTGCTCGCGGCGGTCGGCGTCTACCTGACCATGTGGCCGGAGAGCGGCGGCGGGGTGGAGAACCCGACAGAGCCCGCGGGGGCCACCCGTACCGTGGCAGCGGGGCAGGAGCCGGTCGCGGAGCCGACGCGTCCGGAGGCGACGGCCAGCAACGCGCCCTTCGACGTCTACTCCTACCTGCCGATGACCAAGCAGGAACTGGCGGCCGCCGCCGACTACGCGCAGCGCTTCACCGCCGAGTACGGCACGTTCAGCTACGACGAGGACCCGGCGGTCTACGGCGACCGCCTCAAGGGTTACACCACGGCTGAGTTCTCCGGGGTGCTGCTGCGCACGGTGACCTCGCCGGGCACCGTCGAGGCGAACAAGGCCGACGAGGTCGTCTCGGTCGGCGCGGCACGGGTGAAGGAGATCCGGCAGATCAACAGCGCCTCGGTGGTGTTCGTGGTCGTCGGCACCCAGAACGTCACGGCCAAGAGCGGGGTGAACGAGAGGACCGCGGAGTACGCCGTCACGCTCATCCAGGTCGGTGCCGAGTGGCGTGTCCACGACCTCCAGCCGGCGGATTCCGGCCAGGAGGGAGACGATCAGCCTTCCGAGACCGGCGTGGCCGGATGAACGGCGGAACCTCATGAGGGAGAACAGACACCTCCGCCTCGCGCTGGTCCTCGGAGTCGCCGGACTCTGCATGATCACGCTGATCATGGCGCCGATGATGATGATCAGCGGTTTTCCCTCGTTCCCCTCCATCACCGGGCAGGCGCAACCCGACTGCGGGAAGAACGTCCAGACGGTGGGCGACGAGTCGGAGACCGCGACGTCCGACATCCCCGAGGAGTATCTGAAGCTCTATCGCGAGCACGGGCAGAAGGTCGGCGTGCAGTGGAACGTGCTCGCCGGGGTCGGCAAGCGCGAGACCGACCACGGCCGCTCCACGCTCCCCGGCGTGCGCAGCGGCGTCAACTACGCGGGCGCCGCCGGGCCGATGCAGTTTCTCATCAGCACCTGGGGCGGTAAGGCCAAGATCAAGATCCCGTCCACGTTCAACGGCTACGCCTCCGACGGCGACGGAGACGGCTGGGCCGACGTGTACAACCCGGCTGACGCCATCCTAGGCGCGGCGAAGATGCTGAAGCGGAACGGCGCGCCGGAGAACGTACGGCGTTCGCTGTTCGTCTACAACCGTGCCTGGTGGTACGTCGACCAGGTCATGGAGATCGCCAAGAAGTACGCCAAGGACGGCGAGGTCAGCACCCCGCCCGAGGCGGACGACAGCTGCGACGAGCCCATGCTGGAGGCGGCGCCGACCGGTACGGTGGCCGGGATCCTGCAGTACGCGCTGGCCCAGCGGGGCAAGCCCTACATCTGGGGCGGTACGGGGCCCGCCGGTTACGACTGCTCCGGGATCATCTACATGGCCTACCGGAGCGTCGGCCTGACCATCCCGCGCACCACGTTCGTCCAGTGGCCGTTCGGCGTGAAGATCTCCGCGGGGCAGGAGCAGGCGGGGGATCTCGTCTTCTTCAACGCCGGTCCCGGCACCGGCCCGAACCGTCCGGGGCACGTGGGCATGGTGGTGTCACCGGGCAAGATGATCGAGGCGAGATGCCGGCTGTGCGGGCCGATCAAGGTCACCACCTACCGGGAACGCGCCAACATCATGGGATTCACCCGCCCGCTGCAACACCCCCAGATCCTGGAACAACTCAAGTTGAGGGAGCAGGGCTGACAGAATCGGGGCGTCGCGTTTGGAAAAGGGACGGCCTGGCCTACCCGGCAGGTGAATCGCTTCCTGTTACGGTTCCGGTGTTCGAAGCGGTCAGGGCTTGACCATCGCCCAACTCGGCCGGGGAAAGCGAGCAGCCGCTTTTCCCGGGGAGCGGAGGAGTCACGGAAAAGGTCGTTGTGGGCGCCGCCATCGTCGACGGCCAGGGCAGGCTGCTCGCCGCCCAGCGCGCCGACCCTCCCGAGCTGGCCGGCGGCTGGGAGCTGCCGGGAGGCAAGGTCGACCCCGGCGAGGACGAGCATACGGCGCTGGTCAGGGAGTGCCAGGAGGAGCTCGGCGTACTGATCGAGGTGGGCGAGCGGGTCGGCGGCGACTGGGCGCTCGCCGGCGGCTACGTTCTGCGGGTCTGGTTCGCGGTGATCGCCGAGGGCAGGCCGGAGACCAGGGAGCACCTGGATCTGCGCTGGCTGGAGGTGGACGAGCTCTACGACGTGGCGTGGCTGCCCGCGGACCTTCCAATCGTGCGGGCGGTACAAGGTCGTCTCAACGATGGGCAAGGTCGGTTCAATAAGGATTGATCGACTCCGCACCGTGACATAACTGCTACTGGACGTGGCGATGTCGCGGGTCCGTACCCGGGGAACGGAGATATGCGGTGACCATATGGTGGCGTGGTACTCGGATCGTGTCGGTGGTCGGAGCGGGGGTGCTCATCCTCGGCGGCGCCTCGGGGGTGTACGCCGCCCAGCCGGCCGAGCCGGCCGAGTCGCCCCTCGACCTGGCCGCCGCCTCCGGTACGTGGTCGGGGTGGAGCCGCACCGGCGAGGTGATCCGCTTCCGCATCCGCCTGCGAGGGCCGGGCACCGGCGCGCGGCTGGCGGTCGTGACGACCCCCGCCGATGCCCTCAGAAGCATCGAGTGCCCGGTGGCGACCAGGCCCGCGACACCGCTCCCCAAGGGGACTGCGGTCTGCTCGGTCGGTGACCTGCCCGCCGACGGCGGGCTCGTCGACGTGCTGCTCGCCGCGCCGCAGCGTCCCCGGGACATCACGCTGACCGCGATGGCCCGGATGCGCGGACCCGGTGGCGAGACGGTGCAGCAGGGGCAGGGCACGCTCAAGGGCTCGGATGTGGTGACCCGGCAGGTGCGGGGCACCATCGGGGGCACCGTCGGGAGCACTGCCGGGGGCGCCGTCGGGGGCGCCGTCGGGAGCACTGCCGGGAGCACCGCCGGGGGGCCGGACGCGGTGCCGCGGCAGATCCGGGGCGCCGCGGGGAGCCCGGAGCCGGTCCACGCCCAGCGGGAGGTCAGGCAGACTCTGCCCGTCTCCGGTGCTCCGGAGGTCTCCGGCCCTTCCAGGATCTATCTGGGAGATGCCGCCTCGGCCTGGCCCGCGGATCCGCAGGCGGGCGTGGAGACGCTCGGTGGCGTCGACCTGGTCCTCAACGCTCCCCAGGCAGTCGGGGAGCGGGGCTGGGTTCCGAAGATCGCTCCCGGCGCGTCGGAGGCGGAGAAGGCCGAGCAGCGCACGCTGGCGTTCCTTTTTGATGTTCTGGAAAGGTCGTCGGGCCCCGAGGTGCCGCGATCGGTCGTGGCGGGGGGCGGCAGTGCCGCTACGGGCATGGGCGGAAGCACGGCCGTGCCCTCGGCCTCGGTGGCTCCCGCAGCCCCGGCTGCTCCCTCGGCCCCGCTGGCTCCCTCGGCCCCGCTGGCTCCCTCGGCCCCGGTGGCTCCCGAGGGCTCGGTTCAGCCGGGAACGCGGCTTCCCGCCGACGCCGCCGTTCCGGAGACGAGTGGCGGTGTGGCCGGCCATGGCCCGGCCGTCGCCGTACCGAAGCCGGTGAAAGCACCTGAGGAACATCTCCTTCAGCGGCAGAACGGCAGGAACCATCCGGTCATGGGGTCTCACGCGGGACGCGGGGCGGCCGGGCGGAAGATGTCCGGGAAGCAGCGGGCGGCCTGCCGGTCCGGCGCGCGCCGCGAGGGGGCGGGCCGGCCGATGCTCGGGCCCGTGGGACCCGGCTATCCGGCAGGCGGCCAGACGGTGATCGGCAAGCCCGGAGCGCGCCGCCCGGTGGTGGCGCCGATGGGGCCCGGTTACCCGGGGGCCGTCCAGTGGCCGTCCGGACAACTCGTCCAGCCCGGTCAGGGCATGCCTGGCCGGCCGGCTAAGCCGGGACAGGGCATGCTCGTCCAGCCCGGCCAGGGTATGCCCGGTCAGCTCGGTCAGGGCATGCTCGTCCAGCCCGGTCAGCTCGGCGCGCAACCGCAGGGGATGGGGCAGCCGATGCTTCCGGGCCATCCGGGGGCAGGCGGGAAGGGAAAGGCCGGCCGGCCCGGTGCGCCACAACGGGAAGCGGGCGGGCCGGTCGGTCCCGGCTACCCGGGGACCGGCTTCCCAGGGGCCGGCTTCCCGGGGACCGGCTACCCGGGAGCGGGACAGCAGGTGCCCATGGGGCAGCCGCCGGGCGGCCAGGCACCGATGGTGCCGCAGCAGGTACCGCCGCTGCCCATGGGGCAGGTGCCGGGCGTACCGTCGCAGGTGCCGCCGGCCTCCGCGGGGATGGCGGGGGCGGGCCAGCCGCCCGGTCTCGGAACCGGGCCCCAGCTCCAGTTGCCGCCGGCGGGACCCTTCCCGGCCGCCGCACAGGTTCCCGTACCGCAGGGTGCGCCCCTCCCGCAGGATCTCGACGGTCCGAACCCCCATGTCCAGGCGGTCGCCGAGTCAAGCCCGCTGCTGACGGGAGTACGGGGCCTACCAGCGGTGGGAGCAGCGGTGGGAGCACTCGTCGGCCTCCTCTGGCTGCAGCGGAGGATCCAGCGCCGCCGTCGTTCGCGACACGTTTTGTAAAAGGCGATTTACTGTTACTTTTGCCCAACTAGTATTTCTTTGACGTGTTCATGGTTGATTGCACGGAGGGCACCGGTGACGCGAGCACGGCTCAGGGCAGCTGTCTCCGCCGTTGTGATGTCTTTGGGGATCAGCGGTGCCTTCCTGGTCGCCGTGGCACCGCTCACCGGTTCCTCCGTGGCCGGCGCGACGGTCAGGACGATGGTCGCCGACCCGTCGTACATCCCCGGATGTGACGTCGATCCGGCGGGGCCCTGTGAGGAACCCACGCCGATCGTCACGGTCACGGTCACCGAGGATCCCGGGGGCGGCACGGAGGAGACCCCGGTCCCGCAGAAGACCGTGACCACCACGGTGACCGTCCCGCCGACGACGAAGCCCCCGAAGACCACGGCCCCGCCGCCCCCGCAGGAGCCGGTCGCTCCGCCGGCCCAGGAGACCACGGCCCCGATCGCTCCGCCGGAGACCGAGACCAGCCCTTCGGCGTCCGAGGAGGCGGAGGTCCAGTTCCCGGCCAGCACCCCGTCGGACACGCTTCCCTCCGCCACGCCCAACCCCCAAGAGAGCGCCACGTTCGACGAGAACGCCTCCGGCTCCTCCGTGGCCGAGATCCGCAACGCGAACGCCGAGTTCGACGGGGCCACGCTGAGCCGCCAGCTCGGCATCCCGGCGCTGATCCTGGTGCTGCTGGTGCTGTTCGCCGTGCTGATCTTCGAGGGCAGGCTGCGCCGCCTGGCCCACGCCGCGGCCATCCGCCGGGCCGGTCCCCGGGGAATGGGGCCCCGCGTCGATTCGATGGACCCGATGGCCTATCACGGCGGTCCCGGCTACGCCGCCGGACCCGGTTTCGTTCCCGGCCCCTACCAGGGCGGCACGGCCTACGCGCCGATCATCAGCCTCGTCCCGATGCAGATGTACTCTCCGGTCTACCCGGAGGGTTACGCCCCCGGGCAGTACCCCTACGGCTACGAGCAGACGACGGCGTACATGCCCGCGCCCGGCTACGAGCAGCAGGCCACCGGCCACGGCGACCCGTACGGCCGGCAGACCGTCCAGGGGCAGGTGCCCTACGGCCCGGTGGGCCAGGACGGTTCGGCGGCCGCGTTCCACGGCACCCAGCCCTTCGGCCAGGAACCGCAGGATGATCGGAACCTGCCGGGCCGCCCCCAGGGCGATTTCCAGCCCCAGCCCTTCGGACCCGAGTCGCAGGGCGCTCCGGGTCAGGGTGGGCCGGACGAGCGTACCCAGCCCGGCCGGCCGGAGAACCTCGGCCCCGAGCCTCGCGAGGGGCGTTTCCCGCAGGGGCAGCCCGAGTCCCCCGGGGCGCCGTTCCCGCAGGAGCCTCCCCGAGGCGGCCCTGGCGGCCACGGGGGTCCCGCCGGCGGGGCTCACGGCAGTGGGGCTCACGGCAGTGGCGGCCCGCCGGTTCCCGGTGGTCCCGGTGGCCCCGGCGGTGATCCGGCGACGCTGATCGGCCCCGGTGGTCCGGGGGCCTACGGTGACCCCGGTAATCGGCCGGACGCCGGCGAACAGCCTCCCATGGGGCCGGCCTCGACGGCGGTCTACCCGCTCCCCGGTCAGGACGCCGGCAAGAAGAAGCGCGGCCTCTTCCGCCGCTCCACCTGACCGGTACCGGCCCGGCGGGAACCGTCCTCGCCTCCGAGCACGCTGTCGCGCGCGGACCTGATGTCAGTGGATACGCGGAAGCGGCGGCCACCGCTACCACGTGTCTCATCCCCGCCGCAGTAGGTCGCCAATGGCCGCGATCCCGTGTCTGATCGCGTCCTCGTTGACGTCTCCGAAGCCGAACACGATCCCCGGCGAGCTCTCGCCGTTCGGCGATCGGTGTCGACCGAGCCCCCGCAGCCCGACGGAGCGCTGGGCCGCCGCGTCGACGATCTCCGCTTCGTCGGCTCCCTCGGGAAGCCGGGCGACGGCGTGGAAGCCGGCGGCGAGCCCCGTCAGCTCGAGGCCGGGGGCGTGCTCGCCGATCGCTTCGACCAGTTCGCTGCGACCGCCGGTTCAGGCTGCCGAGTGCCGGGTTCAGCCGAGATACGACCAGAAGCCTCCAGCACTTGAAACGCTGGGGAAACACGGCGGCGCCGCCCGGGGAGAGTCCCGTGGGCGGCGCCGCCGTGCAGGGGTCAGCTCTTCGAGCCGGAACGCTTGAAGATCTTGTTGCCCAGCCAGACCAGCGGATCGTACTTCCGGTCGACGACGCGCTCCTTCATGGGAATCAGCGCGTTGTCAGTGATCTTGATGTGCTCGGGGCAGACCTCGGTGCAGCACTTGGTGATGTTGCAGTAACCCAGGCCGTGCTCCTCCTGAGCGGAGTCCTTGCGGTCGGCCACGTCGTACGGATGCATGTCCAGCTCGGCGATCCGCATCAGGAAGCGCGGACCGGCGAAGTCGGGCTTGTTCTCCTCGTGGTCACGGATGACGTGACAGACGTTGTTGCACATGAAGCACTCGATGCACTTGCGGAACTCCTGGGACCGCTCGACGTCGATCTGCTGCATGCGGTACTCGCCCGGCTTCACGTCGGCCGGAGGAGTGAAGGACGGGATCTCCCTGGCCTTCTGGTAGTTGTACGAGACGTCCGTGACCAGGTCCTTGATCACCGGGAACGTCCGCATGGGCGTCACGGTGATCGTCTCCTCCTCGCTGAAGGTGGACATCCGGGTCATGCACCCGAGCTTCGGCCTGCCGTTGATCTCCATGGAGCACGAGCCGCACTTGCCGGCCTTGCAGTTCCAGCGGACGGCGAGGTCGGGGGCCTGGGTCGCCTGGAGCCTGTGGATGATGTCGAGAACGACCTCGCCCTCGTTCACCTCGACGGTGAAGTCCTCAAGCTTGCCCTCGCCGCCCTCGCCCCGCCAGACGCGGAACTTCGCCTTGTAACTCATGGTTACTCCTTGGCCAGCGCGTCAAAGGCGGCCAGCTCTTCCTCGGTGATGTACTTCTTCAGCTCGTCGCGGTCGAACAGCGTGATGAGGTCGTCCCGCATCGCGGTCTGGACCTGCTCCTCGACCGTGATGCCGGAGCCGTCCGGGGTGAGGGCACAGCGCAGGATCTTGGTCCGCCACTCGGCGGACATGACCGGGAAGTCGTCCCGGGTGTGGCCGCCGCGGCTCTCCTCGCGCAGCAGCGCCGCCTTCGCCACGCACTCCGAGACCAGGAGCATGTTGCGCAGGTCGAGGGCGAGGTGCCAGCCCGGGTTGTAGATCCGGTTGCCGGCCGCGCCGACGTTCTGGGCCCGCTCCTTGAGCTTCTCCACCGCCTCCAGCGCCTCGGAGACCTCCTCGGACTTGCGGATGATGCCGACCAACTCGTTCATCGTCCGCTGCAGCTCGTGGTGGACCTCGTACGGGTTCTCGCCCGAGCGCTCCAGCGGGGCCAGCGCCTCCGCGCTCGCCTTGGCCACGGACTCCTCGGAGATCTTCGGCCGGGCCGCCAGACCGTCCACGTACGAGGCCGCTCCCATGCCCGCGCGGCGGCCGAACACCAGCAGGTCCGACAGCGAGTTGCCGCCCAGCCGGTTGGAGCCGTGCATGCCGCCGGAGACCTCACCGGCCGCGAACAGGCCGGGTACGGCCGCCGCGCCGGTGTCGGCGTCGACCTCGACGCCGCCCATGATGTAGTGGCAGGTCGGGCCGACCTGCATGGCCTCCTTGGTGATGTCGACGTCGGCCAGTTCCTTGAACTGGTGGTGCATCGACGGCAGCCGCTTGATGATCTCGGCGGCCGGGAGGCGGGTGGAGACGTCGAGGTAGACGCCGCCCTGGGGCGATCCGCGTCCCGCCTTCACCTCGGAGTTGATGGCCCGCGCGACCTCGTCGCGGGGGAGCAGCTCCGGAGGGCGGCGGTTGTTGGCCTGGTCGGTGTACCAGCGGTCGCCCTCCTCCTCGGAGGTGGCGTACTTGTCCTTGAACACCTCGGGGATGTAGTCGAACATGAAGCGCTTGCCCTCGGAGTTCCTCAGCACCCCGCCGTCGCCGCGGACGGACTCGGTGACGAGGATGCCCCGGACCGAGGGCGGCCAGACCATCCCGGTGGGATGGAACTGGATGAACTCCATGTTGATCAGGTTCGCCCCGGCCAGCAGGGCCAGCGCGTGACCGTCGCCGGTGTACTCCCACGAGTTGGACGTGACCACGTACGACTTGCCGATGCCGCCGGTGGCCAGCACGATCGCGGGGGCGTCGAACAGGATGAGCTTGCCGTTCTCCCGCCAGTAGCCGAAGGCGCCACAGATGGCGTCGCCGTCCTTGAGCAGGCGGGTCACCGTGCATTCCTGGAAGACCTTGATGTACGCCTCGGCGTCACCGTGGAGCTTCTCGTCCTCCTGCTGGAGCGCGACCACCCGCTGCTGCAGGGTGCGGATCAGCTCCAGGCCCGTGCGGTCGCCGACGTGGGCCAGCCGCGGGTACTCGTGCCCGCCGAAGTTACGCTGGCTGATCTTGCCGTCCTTGGTGCGGTCGAACAGCGCGCCCCACGCCTCCAGCTCCCAGACCCGGTCGGGAGCCTCCTTGGCGTGCAGTTCGGCCATCCTCCAGTTGTTGAGGAACTTGCCGCCCCGCATGGTGTCGCGGAAGTGCACCATCCAGTTGTCGTCGCTGTTGACGTTGCCCATGGCCGCGGCGGCGCCGCCCTCGGCCATGACCGTGTGCGCCTTGCCGAACAGGGACTTGCAGACGATCGCCGTACGCTTGCCCTGCTGACGGGCCTCGATGGCCGCCCGCAGCCCCGCTCCGCCGGCGCCGATGACGACGACGTCGTATTCGTGACGCTCGATTTCCACTGGTGATCCTTATGCGAACGGGAAGGGAATGATGTTCTTGGCGACCAGCCGGACGTAGATGTCGGCGCCCATCACGCTGAACATGGAGATCAGTGCGAGCTCCTGGTGCTTGGCGTTGAGCTTGGAGACGATGCCCCAGGCCCGGTAGCGGACCGGGTGCTTGGAGAAGTGGTTCAGGCGCCCGGCCGTGATGTGCCGGCAGGAGTGGCACGACAGCGTGTACAGGTTGATGAGGATCGCGTTGACGATCAGGATCCACGTGCCCAGGCCGGTCGGCTTGGCGATCAGCGCCTTCACCGCGTCGTACGCCAGGACGAGGCCGATGACGATCGCCGCGTAGAAGAAGTAACGGTGAATGTTCTGAAGAATCAGAGGGAAGCGCGACTCACCAGTGTACTTCTTGTGCGGCTCGGCCACCCCGCACGCCGGGGGCGAGAGCCAGAACCCCCGGTAGTAGGCCTTGCGGTAGTAGTAGCAGGTGAAGCGGAACCCCGCGGGGAGGCCGAGGATCAGCAGTCCCGGGGGCAGGGCGTACCAGTCGCCGAACGGGGCGAGGCCGAACAGCCGCGCCTCCTCCGGACAGCTCGTCGCGAGACAGGGCGACGCGAACGGCGCGTGATATGGGGACACGAAGTAGCTCGCGTCGAAGATCGCCCACGTGGCGTAGACGAGGAATGCCGTGAAGATGATGAATGTGACCAGTGGATAGCGCCACCACGGGTCGGTTCGCAGGGTGCGCTCCTTGATCTGCGCACGTTGCCTTCTGGCCGGGCTCTCGGCCGTTGTCTGGGTCATCGAGACCTCTCCACCTCCCGCGAACCCCGCTCGCCTTGGGGTCCGGGTCGTTTCAGTTGTGCCGCGCGCTGGGCCATGGTCGCGCCGGCTCACACGTGCGCGCGCATGTTGGTGGGGGATACGTTACGACGGAGCCCGGGGGTTATGTGAGAGAGGTCACTGGTAATTTCACTAGCCAGGTGTGATTCCTGTCACGTTGGCGCGCAGAGGTGTCCTGCCTGCGACGTCTCACGAGGTGGACGATCACGGGGAGGTCTCGGGGGCCGTGAAAACGGGCGTGGGAATCCCGCCCGCGGGGAATCCCGCCGGTATGGGCGACGCCCGGCGGACCGGGAGATCCCGCCGCCGGGCGTGGCGTGCCGTCAGTAGTGCTGGCCGGAGTTGGGCAGCTTGACGACGGTCACGAAGAAGTCGTCGATCCGCCGGACCACGCTGATGAACTGGTCGAAGTCGACGGGCTTGGAAACGTAGGCGTTGGCGTGCAGGTTGTAGCTGCGCAGGATGTCCTCCTCGGACTCCGACGTGGTCAGCACCACCACCGGGATCCCGCGGAGCTTCTCGTCGGCCTTTATGTCCTGGAGCACCTCCCGGCCGTCCTTGCGGGGCAGGTTGAGGTCGAGCAGGATCAGGTCGGGCCGGGGCACGTCGGCGTACTCGCCCTCCTTGCGGAGGAAGGACATGGCCTGCTCGCCGTCGTTGACCACGTGCAGCTTGTTGCGGACCTTGTTGAGCTCGAACGCCTCCCTGGTCAGCAGGACGTCGCCCGGGTCGTCCTCGACCAGCAGGACGTCGATCCAGCGCAGGTCATTCATCAGCGGTGTCTCCTGAGGGAAGGGTCCAGCGGAAGGTCGTACCGGTCCTGGTGGTGTTCTCGGGTCCGCCGTCCTCGGTGTCCAGCCAGATGCGACCGCCGTGGTACTCGACGATCTTCTTGCAGAGAGCCAACCCGATGCCGGTGCCCGCGTAGACGTCCCGCCCGTGCAGGCGCTGGAAGATCAGGAAGATGCGGTCAGTGTACTTACTGTCGATGCCGATGCCGTTGTCGGTGCAGGAGAACTCCCACATGTCCCCGTCGCGCCGCACCCCGATGTGGATCTCCGGCGGGTCCTGCGAGTGGAACTTGATCGCGTTGCCGATGAGGTTCTGGAAGAGCTGGGTGAGCTGCACCTGGTTGCCGTGCACCCGGGGCAGCTCGTCGTGGGTCACCGTCGCCCCACCGTCCTCGATCGGCGCGGCGAGGTTGTTCAGCGCGGCCTTGAGCGGCACCGTGGCGTCGATGTCGGTGCGCTCGCCGCCCATCCTGCCGACCCGGGAGAAGTCGAGCAGGTCGTTGATCAGCATCTGCATGCGCTTGGCGCCGTCGACCGCGAAGGCGATGTACTGCTTGGCGCGATCGTCGAGCTGGTCGCCGTAGCGCTGCTCCAGCATCTGGGTGAAGCTGGCCACCTTGCGCAGCGGCTCCTGCAGGTCGTGACTGGCCACGTAGGCGAACTGCTCCAGCTCGCTGTTGGAGCGCCTCAGCTCCGTCGCCTGGTCCTCCAGCTTGCGCTGCGTCTCCGAGGCCCGGTGCCACTCGGCGAGGATGCGGCGGCGCATCGCGTCGACGTGGCCGGACAGCTCGGCCAGTTCGGAGGGATGCTCGACCCCGAGCTTGTGGTCGAAGTCCCCCTGGGCGACCGCGCGCACCTGCTCGTTCAGCTCCGCCAGCGGGCGGAGCACCGCGTGGCGCACGATGAGGGCCGAGACGATCGCGGCCGCGACCAGTGCCCCGGCCACCCCGATGAGCGCGATGTAGAGGGCCTGCCAGCCGCGGTCGAGCTGAGCGCTGCCGATCTCGTGCAGCCGGCTCAGGTGGCTCTGCAGATCCGAGAGGGACTGCCGGATCTCGGTGAACCGGGTGGCGTTGACCGTGGCGTTCTGCCGGGCGGCGTCGGTCTTCAGCGTCGGCACCGAGGCGATGACCTGCTCCGCGTAGTCGCGCCGCCAGGCGTCTCCACCGGCCTTCAGCCGGGCGACCTCGGCGCTGACCGCCTGCCGCTCCGGCATCCGGGGGACCAGCGCGGTGAGCGCCGCCATCGCTCTGTCCTCCTCGGCGAGCGCCTTCCGGTAGTCGTTCAGGGAGGTGTCCTCGTTGGTCCTGCCGTACGCCCGCACCGAGCTCTCCTGCGCGGTCAGCGCGTTGGAGATCTCCAGGGTGCGCAGCGTCGCCGGGTCGATGACGTCGACCAGGGTCTCCCTGGCCTGGCGGGCGTCCTCGATCGACCTGATCGTGACGACGGCCGAGATCATGAAGATCAGTGCGATGCCCACCCCGGCGAACATGAACCAGCGTCCCACCGGGAGCCTCCCGAACCCCTTCGCGGGGGTGGGCGCGGGCAGGGGCTTGGGACTGGTGCCGCGATCCGAGCGCTCAGTCATCGTTTCCCGTTCCGGGAGATGAGCACGGTCGCCAGGTCGTCGCTGAGCGCGTCGCGGTTCAGCTCGATGACGCGCTCGATGAGGCGGTCGAGTTCGATCCCGCCCTGCTCCTGGACGAGCCTGAGCAGGCCCTCGGTGCCGAGCAGGTCGGGTCCGCCGCCCACGGTGGCCTCGATCAGCCCGTCGGTGTAGAGCAGCAGCGACCAGTCGTCGCCGAGCGCGACGTCGATCTCCGACCAGTGCACGTCCTGGAAGATGCCCAGTGGCGGTCCCGAGGGGGTGCCCGGCACCACGCCGATCGCGCCGTCGCGGATCAGCAGCGGCGGCGGGTGGCCGACCACGTGCATCCGCGCGTGGCTGAGCGCGGGGTCGATGGTGGCGATGCACAGGGTGGTGAAGATCTCCGCCGACTTGCGTTCCAGGCGGAGCACCGACTCCAGCGTGCCGAGCAGCTCGTTGCCGGTGTGCCCGGCCAGGACCAGGGTCCGCCAGGCGATCCTGAGCGCGACCCCCAGTGCCGCCTCGTCGGGACCGTGCCCGCACACGTCGCCGACCACCACGTGGACGGCGCCGTCGGGGCTCTGCACGGTGTCCCAGAAGTCACCGGCGAGCAGGGCGCGCCTGCGTCCTGGCAGGTAGCGGGCGTGGTGTTCCAGAACCTCCGTGGTCAGCAGCGGGACCGGGAGGAGCCCGCGTTCGAGGCGGGAGTTCTCCTTGGTGAGCAGTTCGGCCTCGACCAGCCTGCGCTGGGCCAGGTCGGCGCGCTTGCGCTCCATCGCGTAGCGGATCGCCCGCGCCAGCAGGCGACCCTCCACGTCCTGCTTGACCAGGAAGTCCTGGGCGCCCGCGGCGACCGCCTCCACGCCGACGTGGGCGTCGTTCAGGCCGGTCAGCACGAGCACGGCGGCATGCGGCGCCATCGAGAGCACCTGCTCCAGTGCCTCCAGGCCGGCCGCGTCGGGCAGGGAGAGGTCGACGAGCACGCACTGCACGTCGGAGGTCAGCCGGACCCTGCTCTCGGCCAGGCTCCGCACCCAGATGATCTTCGGTGGGTTGTCCGCCTCGCCGAGCAACTCCTCCACGAGAAAGGCGTCGCCCGCGTCATCCTCGATCAGAAGAAGCGTGAGCGTTTCGTTGGCGGGGGCGGTCACTGACGCCTCTTCGTGAGCTCGGGAGAACCTGTCGACGCTACGTAGAATAGTGCGACACGTCAGGTACCGGGGCGCCGATGCGGGGTGATTCACCGCCCGCCGGACACCGGGGGAGGCACCGAGCGGCACGGGGTCCCGACGGTGTCCTCGCCGGGAGTCAACCCTGGATGATCAGGTCCAGTCCCTGGGGGAGGCTGCCCTCGTGGGCGGCCTCGGCGAGGAAGAGGAGCAGGGTCGCGCGGAAGGCCTGGGCCGCGCGGGTGGGCTCGACGTCCTTGCGGTGCGCGATGGCGATGGTGCGGCGCAGCCCGGGAGGAGCCAGGGGCGTCCCGGAAAGTCCCGGGCGGCCGTCCAGGACCATCGAGGGCACCAGCGCGACCCCCAGCCCGGCCTCCACGAAGCGCAGCACGGCGTCCATCTCGCCGCCCTCCACCGCGAACCTGGGCTCGAACCCGGCCTGCCGGCAGGCGTTGAGCGTGGCCTCCCGCAGGTCGTATCCGCGCCTGAACATCACCATCGGCCGGCGGCGCAACTCCTCGATGCGCACGTACGACCTGCGGGCGCGAGTGGTCGAGGGAGAGGCGACGACGAGGTTCTCCCGCAGCACCTCCTCGGTGACGAGGGCGGGGTCGTCGCTGTGCAGCGGCATGATGATCAGCGCCAGGTCGAGCTGGCCCCGGGCGAGGGTGCGGACCAGGTCGCGGGAGCCGCCCTCCTCCACGAACAGCTCGATGCCGGGGTAGGTGTGGTGGAACCTGGCCAGCGCGTCGGCGAGCAGCCCCGCGCAGAGCGAGGGTGTGGCGCCCAGCCGGACCCGGCCGCGGCGCAGCCCGGCCAGCTCGCCGACCTCGCTCCTGGCGGTCTCGGCGTCGGCCAGCATGCGGCGGGCCAGCGGTAGCAACGCCTCGCCCGCGGGGGTCAGCGTGACGTTTCCCCGGGCACGACTGAACAGCGGCGCGCCGAGCTCGGCCTCCAGGGCCTTGATCTGCTTGCTCAGCGAGGGCTGGGCTACGCGCATCCGCTCGGCGGCCTGGGTGAAGTGCCGAGCCTCGGCGACCGCCACGAAATAGGCGAGTTGCTGGAGCTGCACGTTTCCCTAGCGTACGGACCCTCCGACCGCGGATTCGGGGCGGGTGGTGGTGGGAGAGACAATGTGAGATTGCTCGCACCAGGCGGCGAGACGCGACACTGGAAGCAGCGGGGACGCAGAGGTAATAGCCGCAGGCTATGGAAACCACATCCGCGATGACTTGGACTTGGATAAATCCCCTTACCTAGCGTCACATAGGTGACTGCCACGATTGAGCGCGGATCCGCCACCGCGTCTGTGAAACCCCCCGCGGACACTGCGAAGACCGCGAAGCCCGGGCGAAAAGGCGGCTTCCTGGGCTCCTCCAACGGCAAGAAGGCCGTGATGGCCATCACGGGCGCCGTGATGGTGCTCTTCCTCATCGGCCACATGGCCGGAAACCTCAAAAGCTTCGCCGGTGCCGAGTCGTTCAACTCCTACGCGGCCTTCCTGCGGACCATGGGCGAGCCGATCTTCCCGCACCGGGTCCTGCTGACCGTCGTCGAGGTCGTGATGGTCGTCGCGGTCGCCCTGCACATGTGGTCGGCGATCTCCCTGGCCCGGCGGGCGAGCAAGGCCCGCCCGGTCAAGTACGCGGCCAGGCGCAAGTCCAGGGCGAACGGCTACGCGGTCCACACCATGCGCTACGGCGGCGTCGTCATCGTGCTGTTCGTGATCTACCACCTGCTGGACCTGACGTTCGGCGCGGTCAACCCGGCCGGTGGCGGCGCCACCCCCTACGACCGCCTGGTCGAGGGCTTCGCGCCGTCGCGCTGGTGGGTCACCCTGTTCTACGTGCTCGCCCTCGTCATGGTCGGCCTGCACCTGCGCCACGGCCTGTGGAGCGCCTTCCAGACGCTCGGCCTGGCGAGCAGCCGCAGCTACCGCCCGCTGAAGGCCGTCGCCGCGGGCCTGTCGGCGCTGCTGGTCATCGGCTTCCTCGCGGTCCCGGTGGCGGTCGCGATCGGAGTGATCAAGTGAGCAAGAGCTCGAACCCGGCGGGTCTTCCGCACGGAGAACAAGGGGTGAGGACCGCGATGAGCACGGGGTACACCGAAGGTGAGCCGATCCGTGACACCAAGGCCCCCGACGGCCCGATCGAGGACCGCTGGGAGAAGCGCAAGTTCTCCGCGAAGCTGGTCAACCCGGCCAACAAGCGCAAGCTCCACGTCATCGTCGTGGGCACCGGGCTGGCGGGCGGCTCGGCCGCCGCGACCCTCGGCGAGCTCGGCTACAACGTCACCTCGTTCTGCTATCAGGACACGCCCCGCCGCGCGCACTCCATCGCGGCCCAGGGCGGTATCAACGCGGCCAAGAACTACCGCGGCGACGGCGACTCGATCTACCGGCTCTTCTACGACACGGTCAAGGGCGGTGACTTCCGCGCCCGCGAGTCCAACGTCTACCGGCTCGCCCAGGTCAGTGTGAACATCATCGACCAGGCCGTGGCCCAGGGCGTGCCGTTCGCCCGCGAGTACGGCGGTCTGCTCGACACCCGCTCCTTCGGCGGCGCGCAGGTCTCCCGTACCTTCTACGCCCGAGGCCAGACGGGTCAGCAGCTCCTGCTCGGCGCGTACCAGGCGCTGGAGCGCCAGATCGCGGCCGGCACCGTCAAGATGCACACCCGGCACGAGATGCTCGACCTGATCGTCTCCGACGGCCGGGCACGCGGCGTCATCGTCCGTGACATGGTCACCGGCGAGATCGAGCGGCACGTCGCCGACGCGGTGGTGCTGGCCAGCGGCGGGTACGGCAACGTGTTCTTCCTGTCGACGAACGCCAAGGGCTGCAACACCACGGCGATCTGGCGGGCACACCGGCGCGGCGCGATGTTCGCCAACCCCTGCTACACCCAGATCCACCCGACCTGCATCCCGGTCAGCGGCGACCACCAGTCGAAGCTGACCCTGATGTCGGAGTCGCTGCGCAACGACGGCCGCGTGTGGGTGCCGCTGAAGGCGGGCGACGCCCGTCCGGCCTCGGCGATCCCCGAGGAGGAGCGCGACTACTACCTGGAGCGGATCTACCCGGCGTTCGGCAACCTGGTCCCGCGTGACATCGCCTCCCGTGCGGCCAAGAACGTCTGCGACGAGGGCCGCGGTGTCGGCCCCGGCGGCCTGGGCGTCTACCTCGACTTCGCCGACGCGATCCGCCGTCTGGGCCGCGACGCGGTGGAGAAGAAGTACGGCAACCTCTTCGAGATGTACGAGCGCATCACCGGCGAGGACCCGTACGCCCAGCCGATGCGCATCTACCCCGCCGTCCACTACACGATGGGCGGCCTGTGGGTGGACTACGACCTGCAGTCCACGATCCCCGGCCTGTTCGTGATCGGCGAGGCCAACTTCTCCGACCACGGCGCCAACCGTCTCGGCGCGTCCGCGCTGATGCAGGGCCTGTCCGACGGCTACTTCGTGCTGCCGACCACGATCGGCGACTACCTCGCGAACGGCCCCTACGGTGAGGTCGACGAGGATGACGTGGCCGAGGCCGAGGCCGAGGTGCGCCAGAAGATCGACAAGCTGCTGACGAACAACGGCAACCGCACCGCGGACTCCTACCACCGTGAACTCGGCAAGATCATGTGGGAGTACTGCGGTATGGAGCGCACCGAGGAGTCGCTCCGCAAGGCGCTGGAGCGGATCCCCGAGCTGCGCGAGGAGTTCTGGCGGAACGTGAAGGTGTCCGGCGAGGCCGACGAGCTGAACCAGGCACTGGAACGGGCCGGACGAGTCGGGGACTTCTTCGACCTGGCCGAGCTGATGTGCATCGACGCGCTGCACCGCACCGAGTCGTGCGGCGGCCACTTCCGCGCCGAGTCGCAGGACGCCGACGGCGAGGCCCTGCGCGACGACGAGAACTTCTCCTATGTCGCGGCCTGGGAGTACGGCGAGCAGGGCCCGATCCTGCACAAGGAAGACCTCGACTACGAGTACGTCAAGATGAGCCAGCGGAGCTACAAGTGAGCGCATCCGACGCAGTCCGCGCGGCGAATGAGGAGAGGTAAGCGAACCATGAGTATGAACCTCACTCTCAAGGTCTGGCGTCAGAAGGGCCCCAAGGACGAGGGCCGGATGGTCAACTACCGGGTCGAGGACGTGTCACCGGACATGTCCTTCCTGGAGATGCTCGACGTCCTCAACGAGCGGCTCATCCTGGAGGGCGACGACCCGATCGCCTTCGACCACGACTGCCGCGAGGGCATCTGCGGCATGTGCGGCATGGTCATCAACGGCGTCGCGCACGGTGAGCAGGTGGCCACCACCACCTGTCAGCTGCACATGCGTCACTTCGAGGACAACGCGGTCATCACCATCGAGCCGTGGCGCGCCGCGCCCTTCCCGGTGGTGAAGGACCTGGTCGTGGACCGCTCGGCGTTCGACCGGATCATCCAGGCGGGTGGCTTCATCTCCGTCCCGGCCGGTTCGGCCCCCGACGCGCACAGCGTCCCGGTGAAGAAGGTCGACGCCGACGCGGCGTTCGACGCGGCCACCTGCATCGGCTGCGGCGCCTGTGTCGCCGCCTGCCCGAACGGCTCGGCCTCGCTCTTCACCGCGGCCAAGATCACCCACCTGAGCCTGCTGCCGCAGGGCCAGCCCGAGCGCGACTCCCGTGCCGTCGCGATGGTCGAGCAGATGGACGCCGAGGGCTTCGGTGGCTGCACCAACACCGGTGAGTGCACGGCGGTCTGCCCCAAGGGCATCCCGCTGGACACCATCGCCCAGATGAACCACGACTACCTGCGGGCCGCCAAGTAGACCAAGTGGTCGCCGGGCATCCGGTCCCGTCCCCCGGGGCCGGATGTCCCGATCGATCGTCCGGGCCCTCCCGGGTTCACCGAGCCGTACATCCGAAGTGATGTACGGCTCGCGCCGTCCCGGCGTGATCCATCCGGCCGGTGAGGGGCTGATGACCGTTCGGCCGAGAGCGTGTTCTGTCGCCTCCTGACGCGCTCAGGGGGTGGTGCGGCCGGGGTGACGGTTCCGATGCCGGGCGACGACACCTGGGATTCGACCGCCGGAGGACTCCGGCCGGTTCCTTCGGATCAGTGCCGGTCCGGCCGGCCGAGGTGGCGGGCGATCTCGTGGCGGACGTCGTCGGCGGTGAGGCCCGCCTGGGTGATGACCCGCATCCCGGGCCCCGTGCCCGCGCGGACCAGGCCGAGCAGGATGTGCTCGGTGCCGATGCGTTTGTCCTTCAGCCGCAGGGCCTCCCGCAGTGACAGCTCCAGGGTCTTCTTGGCGCCGGGGGTGAAGGGAACGTGGCCCCGGGGTGCCTTGCGGTCGCGGGGGCGATCCAGGGCGCCGGGCCCGAAGGCGGCCTCGACCTTCTCCCGGATCGCGTCGAGGTCGATGCCGATGGTCTCCAGGGCCTCCGCGTCGAGCTCGCCGGCGCGGGGAGTGCGGCCGACCGCCTCGTCGGCCCGCTCGTGGGTGAGGCCCAGGCCGGTCAGCACCTGGGCGCCGACGCTGTCGCCCTGGCGTAGCAGGCCGAGCAGCAGGTGCTCGGTGCCGATGTGGCCGTGTCGCAGGCGCCGCGCCTCCTCCTGGGCGAGGACCGTCACCTGCCGGGCATTGTCGGTGAACCTTTCGAACATGGTCAGTCCCTCCGTCTCAGCAGCCCTCGGCCGCCCGCGTACTTCTTGTGCACCGCCTGCCGGCTCACTTCCAGACAGTGCGCGATCTCCTGCCAGGACCAGCCCTGGTCCCTGGCGTTCTCCACCTGGAGGGCCTCCAGCCGGTCGACCAGCGTCCGCAGTGCCCGTACGGCCCGCAGGCCGACGGCCGGATCGCGGCTACCGGCGTCGGATGCCAGCTGCGCCGTATCACTCATGTCTGTCAATTTAGGTTGACGAGGTCCATTTGTCAACCCTGATTGACGGCGACACGCCGGTGAGGCCGAAAATCGTTTGCCGGGCCAGGTCGGAGTTTGTGACCCTTGTTGTGAGATGCGCTCCTTACCAGCCGCCGACCCCGGCCTTCCCGATGCCCGCAGCCCGATCCGTTACCTGTTGTGGGTGGCCCGCATGCAGCGAGGCCCGCTGCTCCTCGGCATCGGCTACGCCATCCTGTGGTGGCTGGCGATGGCGCTCGTACCCGCCGCGATGGGCAACGGCATCGACGCGATCACGGCCAAGGACCTGCCGGCCCTGGTCACCTGGGGTGCCGTGGTGTTCGCCCTGGGAATCACCCAGGCCGTCATGGGCATCCTGCGGCACCGGATGGCCGTCTACAACTGGCTGAGTGCCGCCTACCGGACCGTCCAGGTCACCGTCAGGCAGTCGACCCGGCTGGGCGCGACCCTGCCCAAACGCATGTCCACCGGCGAGGTGGTCAGCGTCGGCAACTCCGACATCGCCCACATCGGCAACGCGATGGACATCCTGCTCCGCGGCAGCGGCGCCGTCGTCGCCATCGCCGTCGTGACCGTCATCCTGATCGACGCCTCGCCGCAACTGGGACTGATGGTGCTGGTCGGCCTGCCCCTCGTGGCGGTCGCCGTCGCGCCCCTGCTCAAGCCGCTGCACCGCCGCCAGAACGACCACCGCGACCTGCAGGGCGACCTCGCCACCCGCGCCGCCGACATCGTCACGGGCCTGCGGGTGCTCCGCGGCATCGGCGGTGAGCGGGTCTTCGCCGACCGCTACGGCGCCGAGTCGCAGCGAGTGCGCCACGCCGGCGTGCGGGTGGCCTCCGTCGAGTCGATGCTGGAGGGCGCGCAGGTCCTGCTGCCCGGATTGCTGATCGCCGGGGTGACCTGGCTCGGCGCGACCTTCGCGATGCGCGGCGAGATCAGCGCCGGCCAGCTCGTCGCCTTCTACGGCTACGCGGTCTTCCTGATCGCCCCGGTGCGCACCCTCACCGAGGCGGCCGACAAGCTGACCAAGGGGCACGTCGCCGCCCGCAGGGTGGTGCGCATCCTGGCGCTGAAGCCCGAGGTTGAGGGTGGCACCGGCCGCTCGGAGGGTGGCCTGCTGCGCGACGTGACCTCCGGGGTCGCGGTGCGCCCCGGCATGCTCACCGCCGTCGCGGCGGCCGTCCCCGAGGAGGCCGTGACCATCGCCGACCGGCTCGGCCGCTACAGCGACGGCGACGTCGACTTCGGCGACGTGGCGCTCGACGCCCTGCCGATCTCCGAGGTCCGCCGCCGCGTCCTCGTCGCCGACAACGAGGCCCAGCTGTTCGCCGGGGTGCTCAGAGACGAACTGGACGTCACCGGCCGCGCCTCCGACGAGGAGATCACCCGGGCGTTGCAGGCCGCGTGCGCCGTCGACATCGTCGAGGCGCTGCCCGGCGGTCTGGAGGGGCGCGTCGCCGAGGCCGGCCGGGAGTTCTCCGGCGGCCAGCAGCAGCGGCTCAGGCTCGCCAGGGCGCTGACCCTCGACCCGGAGGTGCTCATCCTCATCGAGCCCACCAGCGCGGTCGACGCGCACAGTGAGGCCCGCATCGCCGACCGGCTGGCCAAGGCCCGCGCGGGCAAGACCACGCTGGTCTGCACGACCAGCCCGCTGGTGCTCGACCGCACCGACCACGTCATCTACGTCGAGGGAGGCGTCGTGCGCGCCGAGGGCACGCATCGGGAACTGCTGGCCACCCACCCGGGCTACACCGCCGTCGTGACCCGGGGTGAGGAGTCATGAGCAGGCAGATCCTGCCTGTCGCCGACACCGCGCAGGTTCGGGCGTACGCCCGCAGGCTCACCCTGAAATATCCCGGAGGGCTCACCGTGGCGCTGGGCCTGCACGGCCTGGCCGCCGTCGCCGGCCTGGCGGTGCCGTGGCTGCTCGGCGGCCTCGTCCAGGGCGTCCAGGACGGCACCGGGATCGACGTCACCGCGGTGTCGCTGGCCATCGGCGGCTTCCTGGTCGCCCAGGCGGTGCTGGTCAGGTTCGCCGTCTACGCCTCGGCCAGGCTCGGTGAGAAGGTCCTCGCCGAGCTGCGCGAGGAGTTCGTCGGGCGGGTGCTCGGCCTGCCGCTGTCCGTCGTCGAGCGGGCCGGATCCGGCGACCTGATCTCGCGGACCTCGCGTGACGTCGACTCGCTGTCGCGCACCGTACGGCACGCCGTGCCCGAGACGATGATCGCGCTGGTCACCTGCCTGATCACCGTCGGCGCGCTGGTACTGGTCGGGCCGCTGCTCGCGCTGCCCTCGCTGCTGGCCGTCCCCATCCTGTGGATCTCCACCCGCTGGTATCTCAACCGGGCCAGGGACGGTTACCTGCGCGAGAGCGCCGCGTACGCCGACATGACCGACGGGCTGGCCGAGACGGTCGGCGGCGCCCGCGCGGTGGAGGCCCTGGGCCTGCAGGAGCGGCGGCACCGTCGCACCGACACCGACATCGCCCGCTCGTGGGCGGCCGAGCGCTACACGCTGGGGCTGCGCACCGTCTGGTTCCCCTCGGTCGAGCTCGGCTACGTGATCCCGATCGTGGCGACGCTGGTCATCGGTGGTCTGTTCTACGTCCAGGGCTGGGTCTCGCTGGCCCAGGTCACCGCGGCCACGCTCTACGTCCAGCAGCTCATCGATCCGCTCGACCGGCTGCTGATGTGGATCGACGAGCTCCAGGTCGGCGGCGCCTCCATGGCCCGGCTGCTCGGCGTCGCCGAGGTGCCCGACGACCGCGAGGCCACCTCCGCCGCTCCCGAGGGCAGTGCGCTGGCGGCCGACGACGTCCGCTACGCCTACCGCGAGGGCCACGACGTGCTGCACGGCATCGACCTGCTGGTCGAGCCGGGCGAGCGGCTGGCCATGGTCGGCCCGTCGGGGGCGGGCAAGTCCACGCTGGGCCGCCTGTTCGCCGGCATCCACGGCCCCCGCACCGGCTCGGTGACCGTGGGCGGTGTCCCCCTGGTCGAGCTAGCCCTGAACGACCTGCGCGGCCAGGTCGCCCTGGTGACCCAGGAGCACCACGTCTTCCGGGGCACGGTGCGCGACAACGTGCTGATCGCCAGGCCCGACGCCGACGACGCGCGGGTCCGCGAGGTGCTGGAGGCCGTGGACGCCTGGGACTGGGTCGAGGCCCTGCCCGAGGGGCTCGACACGGCGGTCGGCTCCGGCGGCGAGCACGTTCCCCCCGCCCAGGCCCAGCAGCTGGCCCTGGCCCGGCTGGTGCTGGCCGATCCGCACACCCTGGTCCTCGATGAGGCCACCTCGCTGATCGACCCCCGCGCGGCCCGCCGCCTGGAACGCTCGCTGGCCGCCGTCCTCGAAGGCCGTACGGTGATCGCCATCGCCCACCGCCTCTACACGGCCCACGACGCCGACCGCGTCGCGGTCGTGGAGGACGGCCGCATCAGCGAGCTCGGCTCCCACGAGGAACTGGTCGCCGCGGGAGGCTCCTACGCGGCCCTGTGGCGCAGCTGGCACGGCACCTCCAACTGACGAGTGCCGAGGGCCGCCCCGGCCGCGCCGCGGGGGTCAGTCTCGGAGGGCCTTCGGCCGGGCCGCGTCCTGTTTCGGAGGCTCAGGAGGGGCCGGGCGGCGGACGTGGACCGGCGTTCCGGTCGGGATCATGTCGAACAGGGGCTTGGCGTTGTGCAGCGGGACCCGGATGCAGCCGTGGGACGCGGGGTGCAGCGGGACCCTCTCCGAGCCGTGGAAGCCGATGGCCCCGTTGAAGTAGATGGTGTAGAACTGGTCGCCCAGTGGCCCGTGGGTCCATCCGGTGGTCCGCCACCAGGAGCGGAAGTCTCCGACGGGCGTGACGGCGACCCCGCAGTGGCCGTTCTTGCAGTAGTGCTTGTCGTTACCGGTCGAGATATGGGTGACCAGGGCCGGCTTGCCGTCCCGCCAGGCGGTGAGCAACTGGCGACGCAGGTCGATCTCCACCCTGGTGGGCTCTCCCCAGGGCACCAGCGGTCTGAGACGCGCGGGGTGGGAGAGGGCCTTCCAGGTCGGCGGGTCGATCTCGTCGACGGCGGGCAGTCCGTTGGCCTTCTGGAAGGCCCATACGGCCGCGCGTAGCGCGGGGCTGTACTCCTGGCCGGGAGATCCCGGGTTGAACCCCAGCCGGTCGAGACGTTTTTTGACCTCCTGGACCTGGGGTCCCCGGTCACCGGGGCGAAGGACGGGAAAACGCGACAGTGAGGTGTGCTCGGAACGGGGCGGGTGGTCATCGGCGACGGCGGGTTCGGAGCGTCTCGGTGACGCGACGCCGGTGTTCGCGATGCCGAACGGCAGGCACGAGGTGAGCGCGAGGGCCGTGTTCGCGAGCAGAAGGCACTTGACGATTCTCTGCATTTCAGTGAGCCTTTTTGGTCTGTCGTCGCGACCGGGCAGGGTGATATGCGGTGATGGAGGCACCGGGCCACCTCACCGTGTTCATGCCGTCTCGCGTCGACTCCGGGAAGAAAAGAGAATGCTCAGCAGGAGTAGGAGTACGTGCGGTCCTCCACGGCCGCGCGCACCAGGCCGACGGCCTCCTGGGCGCAGCCCCAGGAAAAGCTGAATCCGGCCCCGCCGTGTGCGAAGTTGTAGATGATCCGCCCTTCCTCGTCCCATTCGAGGCAGACGTTTTCCTTCCGGAACGGCCGCAGTCCGGCCCGTACCGGCTCATCGGGATCCAGCTCGAAACCGCGCAGCGCGGGCATGAAGGCCAGGCAGCGCTCGTACATGTCCCGCACCGGAGCGTGGTTCTCCAGGTTGATTCCGGTGTCCCACTCGTCCTTCTCCGCCAGCCCGCCGAGAACAAGGATCCGCGGACTGCGCGGCACGATGAAGACGATGTCCTGCTCGCCGTTGTTCGCCTCGTCGTGGGAGACGCAGTGGGCCTCGTCGATCCCGTCGTTGCGGACCCGCACCAGCGCACCGCGGAGTGGATACATGCTGACACCGCGGAGCTCGGCGGTGCCGAGCCCCGCGCAGCAGACGATCACCTCGGCGTCGAACCGGTCGAGGAGCTCGGCCTTCCTCTCGGTCAGCGTCCCCTCGATCCGATGCCGTCTGACCCGCACCCCGTGCGTTTTGACCTGCCGCATCAGCCACAGCATGTACCGGTCTGTGTCGATCATGGGCGCCAGGTGGGAGTAGGCGTCGACCACGCCGTAGCCGGGGCTGATGCCGTTCCGCTCGGCGAGCGATCGGTCGCGGACGAAGCCGCGCACCTTCCCCGCGAGCTCCCGCATCTTGTGGAGATCGTGGGGATTCTCCTCGACGGGGTGCTTGAAATAGAAGTTGGACCTCCGCATGGCCACCCCGGGAACTCCGGACCGGGCCAGCTCCTCGAATATCCGGTACGAGGTGACGCACCAGCTCTTGGAGCGGGCGAGCGAGACCTGGTCGTGGTGGTAACCGCAGACCGCGGGCGGCCACTCCCACAGCGCGCCCGCGACGACCGAGACGATGTCGGGTGCGAACCTGTCCGCGATGACGGTGACCCGGAATCCCTCCCTGGCCAGACACAGCGCGGTCGTCAACCCGCTCACACCGGCTCCGACGACAAGTACCTTCTCTGAATTCGCGCGCACCTGGGAACGCCTTCTTTCTGGATCCGTCCAGCTCGATCAATTTTCGGCGTGGCCGACCGAGGAAGGCCGTCACGACGAGCGCTGAAACTTCTCCAGGGTAAATCGAGGCACCGGTGAACCCCGGAATGGCGGCGAATCCGGGATGGGGGACGGGTGGCCGCCGGCGAATGGGAAAAAAGTACCGAACGGGGAAAAGCCATACGCGTCCCAAATCCCGCGATGACGAGCGTTTGGCGGCGTGCCGGATTTTCATCGCCAATCCATGGATCGGCTCGGGAGAATGACGGCGTATTCTTGGCCGTTTCCCGGCGGGCACGGTGGGCCGATCGGGGGCATGGCGGGCTGGATTGCCTACGTTGCCCTGGGGACTCGCCTATATATCCTCGGTGGGACTGTTGGGGGTAGCTGGCCGGTCGAGTCGTACTTGTTCCAGAACGTGGCGACCGGAGGAATTCAGCCGCGCGCCCGATGGTGGACGCCGTGCCGGTGAGCGGTTCTGTGCCGCACCGGCACGGCGTCATACCCTCTGACGGGAATGGCCCCGGCTCAGACCAGGGCCTTCTTGAGGAAGTCGACCTGGAGCAGGAGCAGGTTCTCCGCCACGACCTCCTGCGGGGTCATGTGGGTGACCCCGGACAGCGGCAGCACGTTGTGCGGGCGACCGGCGGCCAGCAGAGCCGAGGAGAGGCGGAGGGTGTGGGCGGCGACCACGTTGTCGTCGGCCAGGCCGTGGATCAGCAGGAGGGGGCGGTCCAGCTTCTCGGCGTCGGCGAACAGGGACGAGGAGTCGTAGTGCCCCTCGTCGGGCCGGCCGAGGTAGCGCTCGGTGTAGCAGGTGTCGTACAGGCGCCAGTCGGTCACCGGGGCTCCCGCGACAGCCGCGTGGAACACGTCGGGGCGGCGGAGCACGGCCAGGGCGGCCAGGTAGCCGCCGAAGGACCAGCCACGGATGCCGACCCGCGTCAGGTCCAGGTCGTCGGGGAACCGCGCGGCGGCGCCGTGCAGGGCGTCGATCTGGTCCTCCAGGACCGGGGTGGCCAGGTCGTGCAGGACGGCCCGCTCGAACTCGGGGCCCCGCCCCGGGGTGCCGCGGCCGTCGGCCACGACCACCGCGAAACCCTGGTCGGCGAACCACTGGCTGGTCAGGTGCGCCCCGGCCGCGGCCAGGACGCGCTGGGCGTGCGGTCCGCCGTACGGGTCCATGAGGACCGGCAGTCTCGCAGAGCCCGGCACGTGATCGGAGGGCAGCAGCACCGCGGTGGCCAGGTCGCGCTCGCCCGCCCTGATCAGGGAGACCCGCAGGTCCAGGCCGGGGCGCTCGGCGTACGAGGTGATGTGGCCGCGGGGCGTGCCGTTGTGCAGGACGCGGGTGACGGAGCCCTCGCTTTCGAGGGTCTGACCGGTGATCACGAGGGTGCCGCCCGCGGTGTGGCCGCTGTAGACGCCGCCCTCGGTCGGGCTGACGAGTGTGATCTGACCCCTTCGGTACGCCCATACCGCGATCTCGGTGGGTTCCCCGCTCGCCCGGAAGAGCACGGTCTCGCCGTCGATGTCGAGGATCTCGCGGACCTGGAGGGTGGGCGGCGTGACGGGGTCGTCGCCGACGATCAGGCGGTGGCCGCCCTCGGAGGTGGCGGCCCAGACCAGGCTGCCGTCGGCCAGGTGACCGGGCACGCCGGTGACGACGTCGACCCAGGCGGGGTCGGTGTCCTCGCGCACCAGGGTGGAGGTGCCGGTGGCCGGGTCGACGGCGAGCAGCCGCATGGTCCGCTGGTCGCGCGTCATGGTGACGAGCGACAGGCCGTGGGCGTCCCAGGCGGCGTTGACCAGGTACTCGTCGTCGAAGGGCACGGGGACGCGGGCCCCGGTGAGGGTCAGCACGAAGAGTTCGACCCCGGCGTTGGCGGTTCCCGCGGAGGGATAGCGCTGCTCGGCGGCGGGCCGGGCCGGGTTGGCCGGGTCGGAGATGTGCCACCGCTGGACCGGCGACTCGTCGGCCCGCTCGACCAGGATCGCGTCCCCCGACGGGGACCACCAGTAGCCCCGCATGCGGTCCATCTCCTCGGAGGCGATGAACTCGGCCAGGCCGTAGGTCACCTCCGGGGCCTCGGGGCGGGCCAGCGCGTGGTCGACCTCGTCCGCCAGGTCCTGGATGTGGAAGGCGCCGCCGGTCACGTAGCCGACGTGTTCTCCGGTGGGGGACATCCGAGGGTCGATCACCGGTCCGGGGGTCTTCAGGTTCCTTATGTACCCGGTCTTCAGGTCGACGACGTAGAGGCCACCGGAGAGCGCGAACGCGGCGGTGGTCACCGTGGCGTCGGTGCTGTATCCGACGATGCCGCCGGCCTGCTCCCTGCTCCGCTCACGGCGCGCCCGCTCCTCGGGGGGCAGGTTCTCGTCGTCCGCGGCCAGCGCGCGCGGGTCGACGACGAGCCGTTCCGCGCCGCTGAGGACGTCGTACTCCCACAGGCAGGTCACCGGGTCGGAGCCGCCTCTGGTCCGTAGGAAGACGACGCGATCACCGCCCGGAGCGATCGTGAAACCGCGGGGCACTCCGAGGGTGAATCGGCGGGTTCTGGCGTGCAGGCGAGGAAAGCTCTCACTCATACGAGCCATCTTGCCAGTTCCGCATCGGCTGTCCTGTTTTCCAGAAGTGGTGAATTCGGAGGTTCTGGGCGATCCCTGGCATCGATACCCTCGAACCTATGACTGACCGGCGCCTGATGCTCGTGCATGCCCATCCGGACGACGAGACGATCGGCAGCGGGGCCACCATGGCCAGGTACGCGGCCCAGGGCGCGCACGTCACGCTGGTGACCTGCACCCTGGGGGAGGAGGGCGAGGTCATCCCGCCTGAACTGGCCCACCTGACCGCCGATCGCGACGACGCCCTGGGAGAGCACCGCGTCTCCGAGCTCGCCGCGGCCTGCGCCGCGCTCGGCGTCACCGACCACCGGTTCCTGGGCGGCCGGGGCCGCTGGCGCGACTCCGGCATGATGGGCGTCGTCTCCAACCACGCCGCGAACGCCTTCTGGCAGGCCGATCCGGACGAGGCGGCGGGCGAGCTCGTCAGGATCATCCGCGAGGTGCGGCCCCAGGTGCTCGTCACCTACGACGAGAACGGCTTCTACGGCCATCCCGACCACATCCAGGCCCACCGGGTCACCTGGCGGGCCTTCGAGCTGGCGGCGGACCCGGCGTTCGGCGAGGGCGACCCGTGGCGCGTCTCGAAGTTCTACCACACCGCCATGCCCAGGTCGGTGATGATCAGGGGCGAGGAGGCGATGCGCGAGAACGGCGTCCCCTTCCTGGTCGAGCCGGTCGCCGACCTGCCGTTCGGCTGCGCGGACGATGACGTCACCACCGAGATCGACGCCCGCGCCCACCTCGAACGGAAGATCGACGCGATGCGGGCGCACGCCACCCAGATCAGCGTGAGCCCGCCCTGGTTCGCCCTGTCCAACGACGTCGGCCAGGAGTTGCTCGGGATCGAGCACTTCATTCTCCGCTCCGGCACGCGGGGTCCCGCGGGGCCGGGAGCGCCGATCGAGGTGGGAGGTCTCGGCGAGCCTTATGGCCGCGAGGACGACCTCTTCGCCGGGATCGGTTAGCCTCGATGTTTGTGATGGAGCAGGTCCCCGCGACACGCGAACCCTCGGAGACGGTTGTCACCGTGGCGGTCAACGCGGTGCTCGTCATGCTCGGGCTGCTGATGGGCGTCCTCGGCGGGTTCGAGCACTCCTGGTACATCAGGCCCGTCCCGGTCTCCGCCCTCGTCTGCGTCGCCCTGCTGTTCGCGATCACCTACGGAGCGGGCCGGATGACCCGTGGCAAGGCGGCGGCCCTGTCGTTCGCGATGGGCTGGGCGCTGATCACCATGATCTGGATCACCGGACGGCCGGAGGGCGACCTGGTCATCGCCAACGACCTGTCCGGCTACGTCTACCTCTACGGGGGCCTCGCGGCGATCGCGGTGGGGGTCATGCTCGCGCCACCGGCCGCGGAGGGCGGCTCGTGGCTGCTCACCCAGCACGGGTACGGTCCTCGCCCGCAGCCCTCACCCGCCCCGCCGGGCCCGCAGCCCCCGCCGGGCCCTCAGGTCCCGCCCGGCAGCTGAGGCTCGCCCGGCCGGGTTCTGCCCGGATTCCGCGTGGTGGAGGCCGCTACCGCGAGCCGTCCGGATGGCGCACAATCCCGGTATGCGGCGGTTACATCGGGTACGGCGGACTGTTAACCACATCAACCTGTCCACGCCCCTGGGGCTGCTACTGGCGCGCCTCGGGCGGGCCAGGGTGGCCGCCGGGCCCGACGGGCTGATCCTGGCGTACGGCTACCGCTTCCGGTTCCCGATCGCCTCGGCGTTCACCGTGGGCAACGTGGTGCTGACCAAGCACGAGGAGGGCTTCCTCACCGGAGCCCTGCTCAGGCACGAGGACCGGCACGCCTCCCAGTACATGTTCTGCGTGGGCCTGCCGATGCTCCCGCTCTACGTCGTGGCGGTGGCGGTCTCCATGCTGATCTGCGGCGACCACGCCTCGTGGAACCTCTTCGAGCGGCTGGCGAACCTGGAGGACGGCAACTACGCCCGCAGATCCCCGTGGTGGTTTCGTACTAAATCCTCTTAAAAGGGAATGGATCTCTCTGTGGGGGGATCAACAGGGGGTGAGCTGACGATGACAGAAGGGGACCGCCCATGTCGCAGACGTCCCACCCCGAAGCCGCCGCCACAGAACTCACAGGCCCTGTCGAAGAGCCGCCCCGCCGTTCCGGGTGGTCGGCCCGGTTCGCCACGCGGCCGGCGCGCGCGCTGAGACAGCTGGGCCGGGCCCCCAAACGAATGGCCGTGGCCGAGGCGGCGGCCGGCTCCGCCACGCTCCCGGAAGCCCCCACCCGGCCGGAGCCGCCCGTACGACCGGAGCCACGACCGGCGCGCCCGCCGGGCCGCCCGGCACCCGCGCCCCGGCGGTCGTGGCCGGGCGGCTTCAGGGACCGGCTGACCTCGCCGGTCCCGACCTTCCAGGAACTGCTGGCGATCATGTGGCACGGCAGGCTCCGCCCAGGGGTCGGGGACGCGGACCGCATCCCGGTCCACCGGGACGGCCTTCCCCGCCCGACGGGGACCGACGCGGTCCTCACCTGGGTGGGCCACGCGACGTACGTGGTGCAGATCGGCGGGCTGACCATCCTCACCGACCCGGTCTGGGCCAGGAAGATCCCCGGCACCCGGCCCCGCCTGACCCCGCCCGGCGTCGCGTGGGCGGACCTGCCCCGGATCGACGCCGTGGTGATCAGCCACAACCACTACGACCACCTGGACGCGCCGACCGTGCGGCGGCTGCCGCGGAGCACGCCGGTCCTCGTCCCGGCCGGGCTCAGGTCCTGGTTCACCAGACGCGGGTTCCGCCACGTCATCGAGCTCGACTGGTGGGAGAGCGGCTGGGTGGGCGGTGTCCGCTTCGACTTCGTACCCGCCCACCACTGGAGCCGCCGCACGGTCTGGGACACCTGCAGGACCCTCTGGGGCGGCTGGGTGATCGCCTCCGACGACCAGACGATCTACTTCGCCGGGGACACCGGTTACGGCGAGCGCTTCGCCCAGATCGGGGCGCGCTACCCGGGCGGCATCGACCTGGCCCTGATGCCGGTGGGCGCGTTCGAGCCCCGCTGGTTCATGCAGGCCGTGCACGTCGACCCCGCGCAGGCCGTACGGGCCTGCCAGGACGTCGGGGCGCGCCGGATGGCGACCATGCACTGGGGCACGTTCGTACTGTCGGGAGAGCCGCTCCTCGCGCCGGTGGAGGAGGCCAGAGCGGCCTGGGCGGAGGCCGGGCGGGACCGCGCCGACCTGTGGGACCTCGCCGTCGGCGAGTCCCGCGTGCTGACCACCTGACCACCTGCGACTCGGCGTCCCGGTGGGCGGGCGCCTCCCGGCGCCCGCCTCGGATCATCAGGGGCTGAGCGTCAGGACGTTGGTGGCCGCCTTCTTGACGGACTCCTCGCGGGCGAGCATGGGGATGGTCTTCCCGCTCGCCCAGAGCGGCGCCTGGTCCCAGTAGTTGTCGTGGAACGCGTGGCCGGAGGCACCGGTCAGGTTGATCCACTGGGATTCGTCCAGGTTCCCCAGGTCGACCACCATCCGCATGGACGGCAGCCAGCCCACCGTGTAGTCGGACTGGACGTCCCAGCCGGCGGCGTTGACCGCGTCGTCGCTGCCGGCCACCGGGAACGGGCCCCGGTTGAACAGCCACTCGATCGGGCCGATCCCCGAGGTTCCGAAGGTCTGGTGGACGAGCTTCAGCGAGTGCAGGTCTCCCCAGCGCCAGTCCTTGACGTCCGGGCCGAGCCGGGCGTTCAGCTCGTCGTAGGCCAGGGCCATCGCCCGTCGCAGCATGTCGTCCCGGGTCTCGGTACGCGGGGTGCCGCTGTCGTCCCAGAACGCGTCGTTCGGCTTGTCGAGCATGACCCGGACGACCTCGAACCAGCGGTCGCCGCCGCCGGGCCAGGCTCCCTCGGGCAGGTCGTCGTTGAAGGTCTCGATGAGCAGGTGCCGCCAGACGGCGTTGAAGTACATCGCGGGGGCCGAGTCCGCACCCTGCGAGCGGTCCCACTTCCGCAGCAGCTCGCGAGCGTCCTCGGTGGGCCCGGCGATCTTGACGTCCAGCAGCCTGGGCACCAGGAGGTCGGCGAAGCCGTTGTCGGTGTCCTGTTGCAGCGCGCTCATCGCCGCCACGTCCACCTTGTCGCCCTTCACCGCGTCGCGGAGGCGGTCCAGGATGCGCTGGGAGCGGTATCCGTACGCCCAGTCCTTGGTGAGGTTGTACGGGTAGCGGGTGGGGTCGATGACCGCGTTGTTGGCGGTCACGATGTAGCCCTCCGGCGGGTTGTAGACGCTGGGCAGCTCGTTGAAGGGGATCGTCGACTGCCAGGCGTACTCGCCGGTCCAGCCCGGCACCGGCCAGGTGCCGTCGCCGCGGCTCCGCACCGGGATCCGCCCGGGGGCCTGGTACCCGATGTTGCCCGCGGTGTCGGCGTAGATCAGGTTCTGTGCGGGCACCTCGAACTTGCTCGCCGCCGCCCGGAACTGCTGCCAGTCCTGCGCGGTGTTCAGCTCGAAGATCGCGTCAGCGGTCCTGCCCGGCTCCAGGGCCGTCCACTTGAGCGCGACCGCGTCGGCCTTCTCGTCGAAGGCCGCGTCCATGCCGGGCAGCGTGTCCTTCGTGCTCTGCAGGACGTCGGAGATGATCGGCCCGTGCATGGTGTCGCGCACCTTGAGCTGTACGTCGGTGCCTCCGGCCACCTTGATCGTCTCAGTCCTGGTGGTCAGCGGCTTCCAGTCGCCCATGAACAGGTACGAATCATCCTTGATCCGCTCCAGGTAGAGGTCGGCGACGTCCGGGCCGAGGTTGGTGAAGCCCCAGGAGATCCTGTCGTTGTGGCCGATGATCACGCCGGGCACGCCGGAGAAGCTGAACCCGGTGAGGTCGAACGGGCACTCGGGACCCTTGGCGCGGCAGTGCAGCCCGGTCTGGTACCAGACCGAGGGCATGCCCGCGGACAGGTGGGGGTCGTTGGAGAGCAGAGGTTTGCCCGACTTGGTGTGCTTGCCGCCGACCACCCACGAGTTCGAGCCGATGCCGCTGCCGCCCGCCGGGTCGCCCATCAGGCTCGGCACCGCGCGGATGGCCGCCGCCGCCCGGATCAGCGCCCCGGTGGCCGGTGTCCCCGGCGGCTCCGTGACGCTCTTCTTCGGCTCCTCGTCCTGGTCGAACCCGCGTTCGCCGACCGAGCCCTGGGTGACGATCGGCTGGTGGGTGTCGTAGGGGTAGGAGGGCCAGAGCTGCTCCACCCGCCCGCGGGGCAGCTTGCTCGCCGCGAGGGCCCGGCCGATCTCGTCGGTCAGGTTGGAGCGCAGGTCCCAGGCCATGGCCTTGAGCCAGGCCAGCGAGTCGACCGGGGTCCACGGCTCGGGGCTGTAGCCGGGGCTGGTCGCCCGCAGCAGCACGTACTCCAGGCTCCGGGCGGCGAAGCCGTCGTTCTGCTCCATCCAGGCGTTCACCCCGTCGGCGTAGACGTCCAGGTAGCGCCGGGTCTGCTCGCCGAGCAGGGGCAGCTCCTTCTCCGCCACCTTTCGCCAGCCCATGGTCCGGATGACCTTGTCCTCGGTCAGCGTCGCCGAGCCGAACATCTCCGACAGCCGGCCGGCGGTCACGTGGCGGCGGAAGTCCATCTCGAAGAAGCGGTCCTGCGCGTGCACGTAGCCCTGGGCGAGGAACAGGTCGTCGGGGGAGTCCGCGTAGATATGCGGGATACCCGTTTTATCGCGATATACGGTGACTTTCCCGGTGAGGCCACGTACCTTGAGCTCGCCTTCGAGTTGAGGGAAGGACGCCCGTACACTCCACACGCCGGCCCCGGCGAACAACAGACCGAGCACCACGAGGACGGAAAGTACGCGTGCCAGCCACTTGAACGGACGGGGCATCCAGGCGTACGGGCGGAACCTCACAAAAACCTCCTAGGCGACATGCTCCAGCAAGTGTGGCACCACCCCAGAGGTCCCGGCATTGTGATCATTAGCGAAGATGCGGGTATGACACTTTCCACGGCCGATCTGGTCGACGCCCACGGCGCCGCGGTCGCGAGCTGCCTGACCCAGTTCCGCTCCTACGGCCTGCGCCCCCGATTCGCGGGCCTGATCGCGACGGTCCGCTGTCTGGAGGACAACGCCCTCGTCAAGCGGGTGCTGGCCACCCCCGGTGCGGGCCGCGTGCTGGTGGTGGACGGTGCGGGCTCGCTGCGCACCGCGCTGATGGGCGACCTCATCGCCGCCTCGGCCGTCTCCTCCGGCTGGTCAGGCGTGGTCATCAACGGCGCCGTCCGCGACACCGCCGCCCTCGCCGGCCTGGACCTGGGCATCAAGGCCCTCGGATCGAACCCGGCCAAGAGCGCCAAGGAGGGCACCGGCGAGCTCGACGTCCCCGTCACCTTCGGCGAGGTCGTCTTCACCCCCGGCGCCTGGCTCTACAGCGACGAGGACGGCATCCTCGTCAGCCCCGTCGAGCTCTCCTGACGTGCCGTTCCCGGTCGCTGAGGAGTCCCGGCCCGGAGTGCCGCCCCGCGGCCGGGACCGGGAGCGACCGGGGGAGGAGGCGGTCCCGGTCCTGGCGGCAGGTCAGATCGGGCCGATTCCCCAGTGGTGGACGGCGCGGTCTCCGGGAGCGAGCCGGATGACGTCCTCACCGGTGCGGAAGGCGTTCGGCGGGCAGCTCATCGGCTCCACCGCCAGCCCCTGGCGGCGGTGCTCCTCGGGGAGGGTGTCACCGGTGTAGAGCTGGAGCCACTCGATCCCCTCACCCGCCCACAGCTGGACCCCGCGGGTCCCGTCCGCGTCGCTCAGCCGCACCCGTACCAGCCCGTCGGCGCCGCGCTCCAGGCCGGTGAACGCGGTGTCGAGCACCGTCCGGCCGATCGGGCGGGCGGTCCTGAAGTCGTACTCGGTCTCCTTGACGTCCTGGCGGTCGGTGGGGATCTTCCGGTCGTCCACCGCGAGCCACTGGCTCGCGGGAAGTTCCAGAAGCGCGTCGTCGAGGGTGCCGAGTGTCAGGTAGGGATGGGCCCCGAAGCCGTACGGCGCGTCGGTGGTGCCGACGTTCTCCGCGGCCACCTCGACCTCCAGGCCGGACGCGCCCAGCGCGTACCGGATGGACAGATCCAGGATGTGCGGATAGCCGAGTTGGGGGAAGAGCCGCAGCCCCAGCCGGATCGAGGCGTCGTCGTGGGAGAGGACACGCCAGGGGAACGACCGGGAGAAGCCGTGGATCGCGTTGCCGGTCTGCGGCTCGCTCAGCGCGAGCCGCCGCTCCTCGCCGTCGAACGTGTAGCGGCCGTCCTCGATCCTGTTCGGCCAGGGGAGCAGCGGCAACCCCGCGCCGCCGATCGGGGACAGGTCCTCGGGGAAGTCGACGACGAGCGGCCGGCCGTCCAGGGTGAGGCTCCGCAGGCCGGCCCCGACCTCGGTGATGACCGCCTGGAAACCGTCGGCCGCGATGGTGTACTGAGTCCCGGTGGGCGCGATGTCTGTCACCAGACATCTGGGGCGGATGCCCCGTCCCTCAGGGCGAGGAGGCTCTTTTCGCTGACCATGTTCTGCCGATGCCTTTCGGTAGGTTGTGACATGTCCCGCTTCAGTCTTCAGCCCTCGCCCGCCCAAGGGTGGCGTTGGCAGAGCATTACGGGCATGCCTGATTTGAGTGGAATCTCGTTGTCGAGTGGCACACGCACTGAAAGTGTGGCAGGAAGTCCGCGCCCAGAAAGGTACAACTCACCGCAGACAGGCCAGTTGGGCGATCTACCGAACTGTGGGCCAGTACTCCGGCGCTCACGCCGACTCGGGAACGCCGGGGCACTGCAGGAGACTGGGGCCTTTCTCGGGTTATGGGGCTAAGCGCTTGCAGATAATTAACCCGCCGAGTTGATGACGCTGTCCGCCGAGCTCCAAGCCGGCGGCATCCAGCTCGAACTCCTCACCGGCCCCCTCGCCGGGATCTACGACCCTAACGGCATGGGCGCCATGTTCTTCGCCGTCCTCGCGGTCGCCGGGCAGATCGAGCGCAACTACATCCGGGAGAAGACCCTGGAGGGCCAGGTCATCGCCGCCTCCAAGGGCAACCACGGCGGACGGCCGAAGGTCATCGACGACGACATGCTCACCTTCGCCGTCGCGCTGAAGGACAAAGGCGTCCCCGTCCCCGAGATCGCGAAGAAGCTCACCATCAAGACCGGGAAGAACGCGGGCAAGTCACCCTCGGTCGCCTCGTTCTACAGGGCGCTCGCCGAAGCCGAAGCCACCGCGGCGGACGACGGCCTGCCACTGCGCCCCAAGCCCGTCCGCACCCCGCCGGCCGCGGTCATGGACCCGGTAGCGCGTGAGACGGACGGCATCATCGAGGTGCACAACAGCCCCAACCGCGACGAGCTCGTCAGGGTGCTGGTCGCCGACGACGCCGTGACCCGCTCCGAGCCAGCCGCCGCGTTCGACAAGCAGCGGGCCCAGCAGGCCGAACGCCGCACCGAGACGCCGCCGGCGCGGCCGACCGCGCCGCGGCCGCCGAGGTCACCAGCCAGCGGCAGAGCGAATACGACAACGCCCAGCGCCGCGAGCGGGAGGCGTTCGCCGCGCAGGCCCGATCAACCCGTGACGGCACCGAGGCCGATGCGTCCATGGACGTCTTCAACGCCATGGCCGAGATCCGCATGGCCGCCTCGCGGGCACTGTCGCTGCTGCACAAGCAGCAGATCACCTTCATCGCCGATCGCGCCCAGGCCGTCGCCGAGCTCTGCGACGGCGCCGAGGCGGCCATCACCGCCGGAGGTCCGGCGGGCCGTCTCGCTCAGGTCCGGTAGGCGGCGAGGAACACGCGGACCCCTTCGTCCGCGAAGTGCTGGAGTTCCGCGGGGGTGTACTGCTGCTCGTCCCCGAAGAACATGGCCTTGTCCATCGGCTGGGACAAGATCATCCAGGCGAAGTGGCTGGCGGCCAGGGACGGATCGTCGATCCGCAGCAGCCCCCGGTCTGCCAGCTTCTGGAAGCAGTCGGTGAACGCGTCGATCGTGCGTCCCGGCGCCCGCTGGTAATAGTCACGTGCCACCGCCGGGAAGCGGCCCGCCTCGGCGATGAGAAGCCTGCGCAGCTGCAGCGTTCGCGGCTGGATGACCACGGTGATGTATCGGCGGGCGAGCTCACCCAGGTCCTCCTCCAGGTCCTCGGTGCCGACGAGCTGGGCGACGACCTCGGTGAAATCGCCGACTCGGTCGGTAGCGCCGAGGATGATGTCGCGGAACAACTGTTCCTTGTCGGTGAAGTTCTTGTAGACGGTCTGCTTGGACACCGCGGCGAGGGCGGCGACCTCGTCCATGCTGGTGCCCTGATAGCCGTTACGCAGGAACAGCCCGGTGGCCGCCTCCATGATCGCCCTGCGTTTGCGGGCTGAACGGCCCTCCACCTGGGGCGTCGTCTGTGCCACGTCTGTCATCGTCCGCTCCTCTCCTCATTTCCAGTTTAGTACTAGACGGCTCAGTACTCAAACAAGTACTGTACGGTCCAGTACCGAACGAACTCGAGAGGAAACGCCATGAACAAGGTCATCTCCACGGACGGGACCCCCATCGCGTACGACCGGATCGGCTCGGGACCGGCAGTCATCCTGATCGGCGGCGGACCCACCGACCGATCGGCGAACGCGCCGGTGGCCGACCTGCTTGCGGGCGACTACACCGTGTACAACTACGACCGGCGCGGCCGGGGCCAGAGCGGCGACGCCGCGCCGTACTCAGTGGACCGCGAGTTCGAGGACATCCAGGCCCTGATCACCGAAGCGGGCGGATCGGCGATGGTGTACGGGACCTCCGGCGGCGGGATCCTCGCCGTCCAGGCCGCGGCTCGCGGTCTGGCCATCACCAGGCTGGCGCTGTGGGAGGTGCCCTACATCCTCCCCGGCACCCGCCCGGCCGTCCCCGCCGACTATCGCGACCAGCAGTTCGCGCTGCGCGAGCAGGGCCGTCACGGCGACATGCTCGAACTGTTCTTCCTGGAGGCGGTGCTCATGCCCGCCGAGTTCGTCGCCGGAATGAAGGCCGGCCCGTTCTGGGAGGCGATGGGCTCCACCGCGCCCGCCCTGGCCTACGACGCCGAGGTCGCCGGTGACTTCTCCCTGCCCGCCGACCAGTTGGCCTCCATCACCGTTCCCACGATCGTGATCGACGGCGGGACGATCCCCTGGGTCAGCACCGCAGCCGAGGCGATCACTGCGGCCCTGCCCACCCCCCAGCGCCGCACCCTGCACGGTCAGCCCCACAACGTCGACCCGGCGGCCATCGCCCCCGTCCTGGCGGAGTTCTTCGCCGCCTGAGACCGCGTCGCCCAGGCATCCCCAGAGACACCACCCACTGAGGAGAGGTCATGAGGAAGATCGTCGCGCAGCTGTTCGTGTCCGTGGACGGTGTCATGGAAGCACCTGAGGACTGGCACTTCCCCTATTACAACGAGCAGATGGGCGAGGTGGTAGCCGCACAGTTCCACGAGTCCGACATCCTGCTGCTCGGGCGGACCACCTACGAGGTGTTCGCCGCCTCCTGGCCGCAGCGCGGCAGCGAGGTGCCGCTGGCAGAGCGGATCAACACGATGCCCAAACTGGTCGCCTCCACGACCTTGGACACGGTGCGGTGGCACAACACCACCTTGCTCGGCGGCGACGTAGCCGCCGAGCTCACCAAGCTCAAGGAGGAACCCGGAAACAACATCACCATCAGCGGCAGTCCCACCCTGGTCCGGTCACTGCTGCGTGAGGGCATCCTGGACGAACTCCAGTTGCTGGTCCACCCCATCGTCCTGGGCCGCGGCCGGCGCCTTTTCGACGACGACCGGCAGACACCGTTGCGGCTGATCGACTCCGCGACCTTCAGCACCGGTGTCGTTCATCTGACCTATCAGCCCGCGCTCCACCCGTAGAGAGGCGACAGTGATGAGATTCCGAGTCACACTCGAGCTGGCCGGCAAAACCGCCACGGGGTTCCAGGTGCCCGACGAGGTCGTCGCCGACCTCGGAGCGGGCAAGCGGCCCCCCGTCCGCGTCACGATCAACGGTCACAGCTACCGCTCGACCGTGGCGTCCATGGGCGGCAGATACATGGTCGGGATCAGTGCGGAGAACCGCACACACGCGGGGGTCTCCGCAGGCGACGACGTCGTGGTGAACCTCGAACTCGACACCGAACCCCGCGAGGTCACCGTGCCGGCCGATCTCGCCGAGGCCATCGACCGCGACGCCGAGGCCAAGAGGTTCTTCGACACGCTCTCTTATACCAAGAAGCAGTGGTTCGTTCTCTCCGTCGAGGGAGCCAAGAAGCCCGAGACCAGGCAGCGACGTCTCACCGAGACGATCGCCCTGCTCCGGGACGGGCGTACCCGCTGACGGAGCAGGGCGCCATGTCAGTCCTGAGGCCTGACGAAGTCAGGATCATCGATGATCATCCGCCATGTCCCATCGGCCTGGCGGCGCGCGACCTCGGCCGTCTGCCCCGTCGCGTGGAAAGGCCGACCATCGGGCCCGGCGATCTCCATGGTCCACACCCCCGAGGTCAGTGCCAGGTCACCGGCGAGGACCGCGCTGACGGGCTCGGCCGTCATGAGGGGCTCGGCGGCCAGGAAATCCCTCAACACCAGCCGGATCTCCTCGATCCCCTGGGCGATGTGCCCGACCGGATAGTGCAGTGCCGCGTCAGGCTCGTAGAGCTCTTCGAGCCCCTCCAGATCGCGGGCGTTGACCCGCTCGACGAAGAGCGGCTGGAGATCCTGCGGCCGCAGGGCCTTCCGCCGCACCTGCGAGTCGACCGGGGACAGGGATTGAGCGTGCTCAGCCATCATCACGCGCTAATTCCTATACCTTTGCCGCGATTCGCCGCCCGAGATTTCGGCACCCGCTCTTGCCTCGAACCCCGTGCACGGAAACCCTCTGACGTGTCAACAAGCGCTACCGCAGGTCAGCGGGCATGCTCTGGCGTCGAGCTCGGCGCCGGCGAGGCCTCCGTTCGTATCCCGATCCATGGACCAGGGCATCGATGACGTGCTCGAACACCACGCGGTCGGGGATCCGGCGTCGATGGCAGCCCAGGGGGTGATCTGGTGGGAAGACGTTGATGACGGTCTCCACAGCAAGGCTGTCAGCGGTTTAGGGACTGTTACCACCGAAAGTGAGCCAGAGCCGTTAACTGGACACACCCAGCGGGAACCGGGTGGCTCTGTTGGTTGAGGGCGTGGCGGTGCTGCTCCTTCAGGCTCGTGCCGCCACGCCGGGCTGTCAGGTGAGTTCGAACCAGATGACGGTTCCGGTGGGGTCGCGGTGGAAGCCCCAGCGGGTGGCGAGGTCGTTGACGAGGAGGAGTCCCCGGCCGCCGGTGGCGTTGGGTCGGGGGTTTCCGGTGCGGGGGATCTGGGCGGAGCCGGTGTCCTGGACGGTGACGATGACGCCGTACGGGGTGAAGGCCACCGTGACGACGAACTCCCGTGGCCGGTCGCCCGGTGTGGTGTCCACGGTTCCGACGCCTGGGGTTTCGGTGTCGGTAGCTCTGGCGTCGGGGGGTTCGGTGTCTGCCGGTTTGGTGTCGGTCGGCCTGGTGGAGTGTTCGACGGCGTTGGTGGCCAGTTCGCTGGTCAGGAGCATGGCGTCGTCGCGGAGCGGGTGGTCGTCGCCGAGGATCTCGGCGACGAAGTTCCGTGCGGGCCTGACCTGGTCGGGGCTGGCAGGGAAGCGCTGGGAGATGACGGGGGTGTGGTTCGGCGTCGTCGACCAGCCGGGTGTCCGGCCCAGGTACGGCGACCACATCGCGGTAGCCGGTCCGTTGGTGTCGCCGGTTGTGGTCCGGAAGCGGTCAGCGAGCACGCCGACGAAGGCGGACAGCAGTCGCGCGGCCATCCCGGTCACCTCCCTTGCCGGTGATCTCGGTGTCCCGGTCGTTCACGGCGACCCCGGTGTCCCTGCCGAGGTCTTCGGGGTGTGGCACCGCGACGGCCGTCCGGTGGTCGGTGCCGGTCAGGGGGTGCGGTGGTTGGTCGTGCTGTTCGGGGTGGGGGTGGAAGTCCTCGATGTGCTGCATCCGGGCGGCCAGTTCGGCGGGGGTGTCGGCCTCGACGAGGCCGATGTGCTGCCGACACCGCGCGGGGGAGAGTGCCCACCAGTGTCCGGTGGTCCTGCCGTACCAGGGGCACCAGCCGGGGAAGCGGAGCGTCAGCGTGCGCAGTGCCCGAGGGTCTTCGACGGGCTCGTGCCGGAGGCTGTCGGTCTCGATGGAGGAGGTGCTCATGCTGTCACCCCCTTCCGGTACGACTCGCGCCTGCCGGGCCGTACCCCTGGCGGCGACTCCCGCCCATACGGTGGTGCGGCCGGTCGCGAGTTGGGCTCCGCCCCGGCCTGTAACGCGCCCTGAGGGAACGGCTCTCGGCGTATGGCCCGGAAACGGCCCCGGTCACTGGTGATCAACCGCCATCTCGGGATGGCCGACGCGGGCACGGCGGCCCTAGCATCGCTCATGGATCGCAGCTCCTTTGCGATCAAGGAACCCCGCATGGCCTGGTCCGCCTGCGGGGTTCCGCTTTACGTGACGCTGACTGGTGCCCATAGTTGAAGCCGCGGAGAGTGTGCGACAAGGCACACCGTGTCGCACCGATGCCCGTGCGACGCATGCGACGGATCACGAGGACAGACGTGACTGGACAATTAACAGCGAATGCCTCGACGGAGTGGCGGGAGTTCGGCCGCACTTTGCGAGCATGGCGGGAGCGTCGTGAGCTGAGCTTGCGTGATCTCGCCGAGCGGGTCCGGTGGCACTTCTCGCTGATCGGCAAGTGGGAGCAGGGGAAGAACCGCCCGCCCGTCGAGGCGATCACGGCCCTTGACGCCGAACTTGACGCGGGGGGCGAACTCATGGCGCAGGCACTTCGCGCGGCCATGGTTGACGCCGATCAGGCGCGAAAGGGTACCGTCGAGGCAAAAGCCTCAACCCGGGACGAGGGTGAGGATATGGAGCGCAGACGACTCATGCGGGATGCCGCAGCCGTCGCCGTTGGTGGCGCGGTTGCGCCCGTACTGGCCACGTTGACTGACGCTTGGCAGGCGTCCGAACCTCGGATCTCCGGTGCGAGCGTGTCACAGGAGATGATCGACGACTGGGAAGACGCCGCCGACATTCACGCCAAACGGGCGTATGTTGACCCGCCCGCTGTGGTCCTTGCCGCGCTCGCCGCCGACTTCACTAACATGGCTCCTCACCTGAGCCGGACGCAACCCGAGCCAGTACAGAGCGATCTCGCCCATGCAGCCGCACGTCATGCGGCCCTGATCGCCGGAAAGTGGTTCGACCTGGGAAACCGCCGTGAGGCGCACAGGTGGTGGGCGAAGACGCGGACGCTGAGCGAACGATCCGGAGATACTTTGCTGGCCGCGTGGCTGATAGGCCGGGAAGCGGCCTACCGAAGAGCAGATCCAGACGAAGACCTCGCTGACGTGCTTCTTGTGGCTCAGCGCGCTCATCGCCTCGCCGGAGACCACCCCAGCGCGCCACTCGTGATCGCTCTCAGCGCCTAGGCCCAGACCCTTGCGATGCTAGGCCGCTACGCCGAAGCGGTCGCCGTACTACGTCGAGCCGAGGAGGTGTTCTCTCGGCTTCCGTCTCAAAGCGGTGGCCTGGATCCCAAAGCCCCACATGACGTTCGCTGACATGCTCGCCACCGCGCAACACTCCGCCGTACATCTGGAGATGCGCGACGAGTACACCCCCGATGACCCCGCCTACCTCCGCTGGAAAGCAGACGGAACGATCGACGTGGACGCCTACTGGCGGGAGTGGCTGGACCTCGCAGGCGCGACAATCGCCCGAGGGGTGAGTATCCGGCGGGCGCGCATCATCTCGGAACCCGTGACCGACTTCGTCCGGCATGAGTATGACCTCACCGGCCCGCTGAACCTCGCGGCCGGTGAGTCGGTGCGGTGGCTGCCCCGTCGGCAAGCATCCGATCTGACTTTGCCCGGCAATGACTTCTGGGTGTTCGATGATCACCTCGTCCGATTCGGCTTCTTCTCAGGCATCGGGGATTACCTGGGCGAGGAACTGACCGACACCCCCGCCGTAATCAAGCTGTGCCTGTCGGCGTTCGATGCCGTCTGGGAACGAGCGATCGACCACGCGGACTACCGGCCCGCCTGACAACGATTCCCGCACGTGTCCACCTCGCCGCATTCCAGCACCCAACAGGCCCAAAAGGCACTAGCCGCACGCTTACGGGACATCCGCCTGGACGCAGGCCTGACCGCCCGTGCCATCGCGCGATCGGCTGGGTGGCACGAATCGAAATCTTCGCGAATCGAACATGTCCGAATGAAACCGTCAGATGCTGATATCCGCGCATGGTGCGCAGCGTGCGACGCCGAAGACCAGGTGCCCGATCTCATCGCAGCATCACGCGTGGTCGATTCGATGTACGTCGAATGGCGTAGACTCCAAAAGTCGGGCCTACGCCAACTCCAAGAGTCGAAGGTCCCTCTCTACGAAGCCACCCGACATTTCCGCGTGTACTGCTCCCACGTTATCCCCGGATTCCTGCAAACCCCCGCATACGCCCGTGCGCTCCTCACGGCCTTCGGGTCGTTCCACGGCGTCCCCGACGACACAGAAGAGGCCGTAGCCGCGCGAGTCGCGCGCTCACGCATCCTGCACGAGGGCGACCACCGTTTCGCCCTCCTCCTGGAAGAATCGGTGCTGCGCTACCGCCTCGGCGACGCCGAAGCGATGGCCGGGCAGCTCGGTCACCTCCTGGCCATCGTGTCGCTCCCATCGGTGGCCCTAGGAGTGATCCCCTTCACCGTTGAACGTCCCCTTTGGACTCTCGAAGGTTTCAACATCTTCGATGATGACCTTGTGCAAGTGGAATTGTTAACGGCGACTGTTTCCGTCACCCAGCCTCGCGAGGTGGCTTTATACGTGAAGGGCTTCACTGAACTAGCTGATATCGCCGTTTATGGGGCACAGGCGCGCAGCCTTATCACAGCGGCCATCGCCGCCTTGAACTAATCTCCGCAAGTTTCCGCACACTCATTGAGCCATAGAAACGCGCACTTCTACCGTCTGATGCATGGCCACTGGACAGACAGCAACAGGGTCCCGCGCCGAGGGGCATGAGAACGACGAGGTCACCGACGCAACGGCGGAAAAGTACGACCAGGCGTTGGCAGCCGTGCAGCGGCTGCTGAAGGTCCAGGGAGTCCGCTCGTACGCCGTTCACACCATCGGCCTGAAGCTGACGGACGACGCCGGTCGGCTGATCCCGCTGGAGAAGCCCAAGCGGCACGTGCCCGAGTTGGTCGTTCACAACAACGCCGGATGGGTGGACGCCACGGTGACGATCGGGCCGCGCTCCGGCTGCTACCTGGTGTCCCTGCGAGGTGGCCCCGACCTGGAGACGGTGCGAGAACCTCGACAGGTCGCGGACCTGATCCTCACCGCTCAACCAGGCGACAGATCATGACGGCCGCCGCGGTCACACGGCTTCGCAAGCCCTACATCACGCCGTACGCCGAGGAAACCCTGGATCTGCCGCTGACCTTCGAGCGGGCGGACGGAGTGCACCAGTTGACCTACGCGGGAGCCGGTCCCTCCCTCTCTAAGACTCCCGGGCAGGGACTCCCCTGTCAGGGCCGCACCAGCAACAACGACAGAAAGCAGGACAGCATGACCACAGTTGCCCCCTGGGGACTCAACCGGACGACCGAGCCGCTTCCGGAGTGCCCGCCGCTGTACGACACCATCCAGCTCGACCCAGTGACCCAGCTCACCAGCTTCCGCAACCGTGCCGGCGTCATCGTGGACATGGGCAACAAGGTCACCGTGACCACGTCGAAGGGCGGCGGGAGCGACGGCTCTGGCGGTAGCGCCAACGTGGCCGACGACTCCAACACCGACAGCTAGCGGATGCGGCCATCACCAGAGACCGTGCTGGTCATCACATCGGTAGAGGACGCCACTGCCAACCTGGTGATCGAGGTGCTGAACGAGCGCCAGGCGCGGGTCGTCCGAGCCGATCCTGCCGATATCGGCGCCGGGCTGATGTTCAGCGCCGCCATTGATGACCGCGGGGAATGGGCTGGCCGGCTGCGTACGGCAAGTCGCGACATCGCGCTCGCGGAGGTTGGGGCGGTGTACTACCGCCGCCCCAACCCGTACTCGGTCCGATTCGCCCACCTGCCCGCCCAGCAGAGCACCTTCGCCACCGCCGAAGCCCAGCATGGGCTCGGCGGCATCCTGCGCACCCTGCACGGCGCGACATACGTCAGCCATCCTGCGGCGATCAACCGCGCCGACTACAAGGTCGCGCAGCTCCGAACGGCTGCCCGGCTCGGGCTGAGCATCCCGCTGAGTCTGATCACCAACGACCTCGAACAGGCGCGGAAGTTCGCCGCAGAGCACGGCCCGATCATCTACAAATCGTTCCGAGGCGTCCCACCCTCTCCGGAGGGTCGCGTTGCGATATGGACGCAGCGAGTCACCTCCGAAGACCTGGATGACTCGGTGTCTGTGACCGCCCACCTATTCCAGCAGGAGGTGCGCAAGGTCGCCGACGCGCGGGTGACAGTGATTGGGCGGCGCGTGTTCGCCAGTAGGATCACCACTCCTGACGGTGCGCTCGACTGGCGCAGCGGAGACTGGGAGCAGTTGACCCATGACCCCATCGAGGTGCCCGAGCCGATCAGGAACGCTCTACACGCCTACCTCGACTACTTCGGGCTGATGTTCGGCGCGTTCGACTTCGCGCTCGAAGCCGGCGGGAAATGGATCTTCATCGAGTGCAACCCCAACGGGCAGTGGGGATGGCTGCCTGACTCCGACGCGATGGCACACGCCCTCGCCGATCTGCTCTTGGAGAGATGGTGGTCGTGAACGACACAGCCATGATGCTCCGCCGCGCGCTGGCGGACACCATAGGTTCTCCCGACTGGCGCAAAGCGCTGGAAGCGGTACCGCGCGAGCTGTTCGTAGGTGATGCCGCCTACCTGGCCGATGCGACCCGTGGTGATCTGTGGACCCCCGTACGTCGCGCTGAGGTCGGCGTGGACGACTGGCTGGCCCTGGTCTACACCGATGAGACGTGGGTGACCCAGGTGGACGGGGTTCTGGCCGAAGAGGCGACAGGGGCGGTGACCGGCTCGCCCAGCTCGTCGTCCACAACCCCGAGCCTGGTCGTGCGGATGTTGGAAGCCGCCCAGATCAGCGAGGGTGACAGGGTGCTGGAGATCGGCACCGGAACCGGCTACTCCACTGCGTTGATGTGCCAGCGCCTCGGTGACAGCGTGGTGACCTCGATCGAGTACGACCCCGCCGTGGCCGAGCGTGCGAGGAAAGCCATCACCGAGGTCGAATACGCGCCGACGCTCGTGACCGGGGATGGCCTCCACGGCTACGACGACAACGCCCCCTACGACCGGCTGATCGGCACCTGCTCGGTACGGACGATCCCCCCGGCATGGATGGGGCAGGTCCGCACCAGAGGGACCATCACCACGCCAACGTGGGGCTGGATGGGCGGAATCGCGTTCGCGCACCTCACCCTCGACGAGGACGGTACGGCGAGCGGACGGTTCCTGAAGGATGACTTGTACTTCATGCGTGCCCGCTCCCACCTGCCGCCGCCGCGGCCACCCATCATGACGGGCATCGGCCAGGCCCGAGAGACCAGGATCGACCCGGCGATCCTCAATGGCGAAGCCCCGCTGTTCGTCGCCCAGCTCGCTGCGCCGGCCGCCCAGCGATCATCGAGCGGAGACACGACAATCCTTTTAGACGTCGGCACCGGATCACGGGCCGACACCAGGCCGAACCCCGACGGCGGATGGACGGTTCACCAGCACGGCCCGCTGCGGCTGTGGGACGCGATTGAGGACGCCATCCTGATCTGGCAGGACGCCGGATCTCCGCACCAGTCGGCGTTCGGACTCACCGTCACCAGGGACCGCCAATACGTCTGGCTGGGCGAACCGGATGGCCGGTCCTGGGACCTGCCCGCTTAGGAAACACGAAGAAGCGCTCCGCGCCACCCTGCGCCGCCACCTGATCCCCGATTCCGTACGCGACCCCGCCATCACGCACATCTTCACCTGACCGTCAGGACCAGGTCTGGCCGGCCGGGGTGTCGACGACCTTCACTCCCAGGGCGGCCAGCTCGTCGCGGAGGCGGTCGGAGGTGGCCCAGTCCTGGGCGTCACGGGCCCGTGAGCGCTGTTCGAGCAGCTCCGCGGCGCCGCCGGGCAGGCTCCTCGGCCTGACCGACCGGCCGATGTCCAGGGAGAGGTCCAGGGCGAGGATCTGGTCGAGGTGCAGGAACGCCTCGAAGCGGGAGCCGGGGGCGACCGAGCCGTCGCGCTCCAGCTCGCGCAGCAGCCGGAGCGCCAGCGGGGTGTCGAGGTCGTCGTCGAAGGCCGCCTCGATCCGGGAGACCCGATCGGCGGGCATCGGGCTGCTCGGCGACTCCGACCACTCGGCCACCTGGCTCCGCCAGCGCCGCAGGGTCCTGTCGGCGGCCCGCAGGGTGTCCCAGGTGAGGTTCATCTGCTGGCGGTGGCGGTGCTCAAGCAGCGCCAGCCGCACGGCCAGCGGGTCCAGGCCCGCGTCCGCCACGTCCTTGAGCAGCACCACGTTGCCGGTGGACTTCGACATCTTGCGCCCGTCGAAGAGCAGGTGCTCGCCGTGGACCCAGTGCCGCACCACCTCGTGTCCGGCGGTGGCGTCGGACTGGGCGCGCTCGTCCTCGTGGTGCGGGAAACGCAGGTCGATCCCGCCGGTGTGCACGTCGATGCGCTCGCCGAGGAAGCGCAGCGACATGGCCGAGCACTCGATGTGCCAGCCGGGGAAGCCCCGGCCCCACGGTGTCTCCCAGGTCAGCTCCCGGTCCGAGGGCTTCCACAGCGCCCAGTCGGCGTGGAAGCGCTTGCGCGGATCGACGCCCTCGACCCGGTGGCCCGGCCTCAGCCGGTCGAGCCGGTTGCCGGAGAGCTCACCGTACGTCGGGAAGGAGGCCGCGTCGAAGAAGACCGACCCGTCGGGCACCGCGTACGCGTGCCCCTTCTCGATCAGTTTGGCGATCATCTCGATCATCAGGTCGATCGTCTCGCTGGCCCGGGGCGAGTGCTCGGGCGGCCGGATGTTCAGCGCGGCCGTGTCGGCGAGGAAGGCGTCCTCGTAGAACCGCGAGATCTCCAGGGCGCTGCGCCCCTCGGCCCTCGCCTGGGCGAGCACCTTGTCCTCGCCGGAGGGGTCGATCTCGGCGTCGTCGACCAGGTGACCGACGTCCGTGATGTTGCGGCAGACCACCACCCGGACCCGCTGCCGCTCGCTGACCCGCCTGATCAGGTCGGACAGCAGGTATGACCGGAGATTGCCCACGTGGGCCGACCTGTAGACGGTCGGTCCGCAGGTGTACATCCGCAGCGAGCGGCTCCCCTCGGGAACGATCCGCTCGACCTGGCGATTCCGCGTGTCATACAGGCGCAACATAGGCCGAGCCTACGCAATCAACCCCGACGCCACACCGGACGGGCTCCACACACACGCGATGGGAGCCGACTCGGCCGAGCCCGCGCGAGCGGAGCGAGCGCAATCAGACACTGCCTTCCAGGAAGGCGAGGATCTCGCGGTCTCCCCGGTCGCGCAGGCGGGCGATCACCTCCTCGCGGGTGCAGCCGTCCGAGAGGCCGATGCGGGCGCCGATCAGCCGGATGCCCTCGGCCTCCGAGGCCACCGGCGCCGTGTAGCCGATCAGGTGCAGCGCCCGGTTCAGGGCGGGCAGCGCCGGTGAGGCGGCGGGCAGGTAGCGGGTCAGCAACTCGCCGCCGTCGGAGACGGTCAGGAAGACGTGGTCACCCTCGGAGGCGTTGGTGGCGATCAGGACGGGGCGGATGGAGCCCATGGTCGGCTGGTTGTGCCAGCTGATCACCACGTCGCCCGAGGGGGTGGAGGCGGTCAGCTGGCCGCCGGGGGCCATGCCCAGGTGCGCGGCGAAGCCGGTCGGCAGCGGGGAGCCGGAGCCGCGCAGGTGCTCGGCGTTGACGTCCACCCGGTGCCACCAGCGCCCGTCGCGGCTGCGGAAGCAACGCCGGGTCTCCGAGACGTCGCGGCGCGGCTGGTAGTCGGCCTGCTCGGCTCCGGCCACCCGGATCCACCCGCGCTGCGTGCGCTCGAAGCCGGGGCCGCCGGCGTACGCGCGGACCGAACTCTCGCTCACGTCGTAGCGCCCGGTGAGGTTGGTGACGATCGTGTTGACGGACGCCTCGCCGTTGGCGCGTTCGATCTCCCTGACGATCATTTCCCGGATGCCCAGATACTGCTCGCCGCCCCAGCGCGACAGCCCGTACTTGTTCCGGTCGACCCGCAGGAACCGGTCGTCGGCGGTGAGCTGGTTGCGGATGCCGACGAGGCTGTAGTCCTCGCCGATGCGTTCCTGGATCTCCTCGGGCGTCAGCGGGTTGCCCGCCACCGCGAGCACGGCCTCGGCCTTGTCGTTGACGCTGCGCGGCCAGGGCACCACGTGGTTCTCCAGCACCCGCAGCTGGGGCACCGCGATGAGCCAGCGCTCGGCCACGTCCTCGCGGATGCCGAGCTGGCTGACCAGCGTGACGGCCTCGTCCAGCGGGCGCGGCCCGTCCGTGAACAGCTGCCTGGTCTTCTCCCTGAGCTCGTCCGCACCGCCCGCGACCAGCCAGCCGTCCACCTGCTCGTAGCCGCTCAGCAGCGTCCTCACGAACCGCCAGGAGGGGATGCCCAGCGTGGCCAGGTCGGTGCGGTGCCAGGGCACCGCCGCGGCCAGGTCGTCGGCGGGCACGGCGGAGCCCAGCCGGCCCCGCAGCCAGGACACGTGGCCGGTCAGCGGGGCCGCGTCATCCGTGGCGAGCCAGGCCTCGACATGGTCGCGCAGGTCACGCTCGATCTGCCGGATGCGCTCCCTGGTGACGGAGAAGCGCTGGGCCAGGTCGTCGAGGGTGGCCCGCTGGGAGGCGTAGAGCCGGTCCCTGGCGATGGCCCGCTGCCGCTCGTCCAGCGTGGCGAAGACCTCGTCGATCAGCTCGGGCAGCGGCCGGTCGGGCCTTGCGGGGCGGGTCTGGGCGACGCTCTCCTCGGTGACCGGTTCGAGCAGCCGCTCCAGCACCCCGGTGAACAGCTTGTGCACCGTCTCGCGGCCGAGCCCTTCGGGCGTGCGTACGCTCGAGGCGGGGTCGGCGAACCTGAGCAGCGGGAGGACGTCACCGAGCATCAGGTGACCCCAGCACGCCAGGGCGAGGTCGGTCAGGCGTCCGGCGACCTCGGACGTCCCGATGGTGGAGCAGGCCCTGTCGAGCGGAAGCGCCTGCCACCACGCCTCTGGGAGGCGTGGATCGGTTGCGATCGGCGCTACCTGGCCGGGAGAGGTCCAGCGCAAAGGTGGCGCGATGTCGCTCAGGCTGAGGTTCATTGAGGTCCAACCGGCAAAGGGGATTACATCCGCAATTCAGACTATGTGGTCAGTTGGGAAGGAAGGGACTTGCCCGTCCGGAATGGGATACGTAAAGAAGTTCTCGTGCCCGGGTGCAGGCGACATAGAGCAGGCCGCGCTCCCGCTGAAGATCGTGGGCCCTGGCCGCCGGATCCTCGCCGACGGGGGTCAGCGAGTCGGGGTCGGGCACGATTCCCTCGCCCACGCCGATCACCGCGACCCGCCGGAACTCGAGTCCTTTCATGCCGTGCAGCGTCGTCACTCGTACCCCCAGCTCGCGCAGAGCGGTCCGCGCGTCACGCACGAGGCCGGCGGTCCTGGCGGCCACCGCTATCTCCTCGGGCATCACGCCCTCATCCACCCACTCTCCCACCTGTGCCACCAGCCCCGTCAGCTCATCCTGCGGTGAATCGTAGGCTCGGACCATCGGCCTGAGCCCGTGCCGGGTGCTCCGGAAGCCGTAGAGCTCCTGCACACCGTTGACGAGCCCGTCGGCGGGACCGCCCCCGCGTAACCGGACTCCCCAGGACAGGATCTCCTGTGGGAGCCGGTACGACACCTGCAGACGCTGCTGGATCGCGTCGATCCCGACGGCGCTGAGCGTCACCCTCGTGTCGAAGATGCGCTGGTGCGGGTCGCCCACGATGAACAGGTCGTCGCGGGCGTGCGGCACCGCCGCCCGCAGCAGCCGCCACTGCGCGGGGTGCAGGTCCTGCGCCTCGTCCACCACGATGTGCCGGTACGGCTCCCGCATGGGCTCCGTCTCCTCCAGCAGGTCTCCCGTGGTCTGGCCGAGCAGCACCGACGCCTCGGAGGCCAGCTGCAGCAGGGTCCGCTTGCCGCGCTCTCGCAGCCGTCCGGTGACGTGCCCGATCGCGTCCCAGACGGCGCCGCGCTCCTCGGCCGACAACTCGACGCCGCGGCCCGAGCGGGGGGTGTCCAGGTACTCCTCCAGGGTCCGGAGGTTCTGCGCCAGCACCACCTGCTCCCACTCGCGCAGCAGGAACGCCGGGCTGTGGCCGGTCGCCGTCTCCTCCCAGAGCGCCGTCAGCTCGGCGGCGCCGACCAGCGAGGGCGGACGGCCCTCGGCCTCCGCGACGATGCGGTGGGCCAGCCGGTCCACGTTGCCGACCTCGATCCGCTTGCGGATCGTCTCGTCCTCGATCAGCAGGTCGAGCCTGGTCGCGAGTTCGGAGCTCAGCCCCTGGGAGAAGGTGACGAGCAGGATCTGGCCGCTCGCGCGCCTGGCCAGGTGGGCCGCCCTGTGCAGAGCGACGAGCGTCTTTCCGGTGCCCGCGCCACCGGTGATCAGCGTCGGCTGCTGGTAGGACTCCCAGTACGCCAGCCGGTGCTGCGGCGGCCGCAGGAACACGCACCAGCCGGGCGCGTCGAGCACGCGGTTCAGCTCGCGCGGGTGGTCTGTGAAGACGGCCCGGTCCGGGCTGCGCAGGAGCGCGGCGCCGAAGTCCTCGGGGTTGATCGGCTCGGGTCCCGCGGCGACGGCGCGGCAGTTCTCCAGTTCCCGCCAGGCCCCGGCCATCGACTCGCCCCTGGCGAGCGCCGCCAGCGGCTCGTACTGCGTGGGGGGCAGCAGCGGTTCGAGCGCCTCCAGGGTGAGCTGGTCGGTGATCTGCCTGACCAGCGGCAGGAACCGGCCGTCCACCCCCAGTTCGGCCAGGTCGCTGTCGCAGATCTCGGAGAACAGCCGCGTCGTGGACGCCTCGGCCGCCCTGCGCACCGCGGGCCGTACCTGGTCCAGCGCCTCGGCGTCCCACATCTCGACCACGCCCAGCGCGGTGTTGACGCCGAACCGGTAGCGCTGGGCGTACGCCCACGCCTCCGCGTCCGGCAGCACGGTCAGCAGCCAGTAGACGTCCCGCTGCTTGACCACGACGCCCCGGTACCGGTCGGCCAGCCTCAGGGTGGCGACCCGGGGGTCTCTGGCCCCCCTGACCCGCTCGGGGTGCGGAGCACCCGCCACGTTCTGCAGGAACCTGCGCGCCGAGACCACGACGTCCCGGCGCACCGGCTGGGCCAGGGCGCCGAGTTCGACGGGGAAGTCCGGGGAGATGGCGAGGCGGGGCATGAGCTAGGCCAACAGTGACAGGAGATCGCGGTCCCCGCGTTCTCGTAGCCGGGTGAGAAGGTCGGGTATGCCCACGGGGCCCGTCATGCCGACCCGGGTGGCGATGACCCGCCCGGCCTGTTCCGGGGTGCCGCCCGAGGCGGTGTAGCCGACGAGTCTCAGCGCCTGGGCCGTCGCCTCCCCCTCGCCCCCGGCGGACGGTAGGTGCCTGGCCCGCAGGACTCCCTCGTCGGAGAGGGTGAGGAACAGGTGGCTGCCCTCCTTGGCCCCCACGTCCTCCAGGAGCGTGCTGAGCGACTCGAGCACGGGCCTGTCGTGCCAGCTGAGGACCAGATCGCCGACCGCGCTGCTGACCGTGCGGCCCTCACCGGGTGACATCCCGAGGTAGGCGGCGAACCCGCTGGGCAGCGAGCACTCGGCGCCTCGCAGGTGGTCGGAGGTGACGTCGATCCGGAGCCACCAGCGGCCGTCGGGCTGGCGGAAGCAGCGCCTGGTCAGCGAGACGTCCTTCAGCGGGCGGAAGGGGGCCTTCGCCGGTTCCCCGTTCTCCCGCGGCGCGCCGGGCGGCTTCTCCGCGATCAGGGCCGGGGTGCCGTTCGGGCGCTGGGGAGGCCGTTCGCCCGCGCCGAGGATGCGGAGCTGCGGAACGTTCTCCAGCCACTCCTTGGACACCTCGGGGTGGATGCCCAGCGAGGAGACCATGTCGAGGGCCTTGTTGATGGTCAGCGGCGGCTGGGCGTCGCTGAGCATGTCGCGGGTGCGATGGCGGAGCTCGGCGATGTCGCCCTCCACCAGCCACTCGTCGACCAGGTGGTAACCGGGGAGCGTGGCCAGCACGAACTGCCAGGCCGGGATGTCGAGAGAGTGCAGCTCCAGGGTGTGCCAGTCGGCGGCGTTGATCAGCCGCTCCTTGGGCGCCGCCCTGCCGAGCACCCTTCTCATCTCCTCCAGGTGCTCCCGGTACGGGGCGGCCTCGTCGGAGGCGATCCACTCCCCGAGCTCCCGGCGCAGGTCGACCTCGATGCCGAAGATGACCTCCGGTCGCACCGCGAAGAGCTTGGCCAGCGCCTCCGCGCTCGCCGGGGTGTCGCTGAACAGCCTGTTCTGCGCCACCGCCCAGCGCTTGTCCTCCGCGTTGGCGAAGACACCGTCCACCAGCGCGTGCAGGTTCTCCACAGGCTGCCCGGCCCGACGGCTCCGCGCGGCCTCCTCCGGCTCGGGAGCGCCCGCCGCCTCCGGGGCGGCGGGTACGGAGTCGTCGATGGGGTCGTCGATGGGGTCATCGATGGGGTCGTCGCCGGTTTCGGCGACCGTCTCAACCGGAGCGGCGGCAGCCGCCTCGGCCTCGGGCACGCTCTCGGCGGGGGACTCCCGGGCTTCTTCGAACGCGGCGCCGGGCGCGGCGGCCTGAGCCTCCGCGTCGGTCACGGGCGGATCGTTCCTCGCCGGGGCCGGCTGGAAGAGCGATCCAGGGACGGCGGCGGGCTCAGCCTCAGCCTCAGCCGCACGACGTGCCTCGGGCACCGGCAGGGCTTCCGGCACGGCGTCCCCGGCGCTCTCCACGCTCTCGGCCGTGCTCTCGGCAGTGGGCCCTGAGGTGGGCCCTGAGGTGGGCCCTGAGGTGGGCCCTGAAGCGGGTTCGGCAGCGGGTTCTGCGGGGGACTCCGCCACGACACCCGGCCCGGTCTCCGGCGCGGTCTCCGGCCCGGTCTCCGGCGCGGTCTCCGGCCCGGGGACGGCTCCAGACTCATTCGGTATGGCATCGGACCCGCCCGGGACCGACTCGCTCCGCGCGGCGGGCGCCTGGACCGAGGCCACCGGAGCCGAAGCCGCCGGGGCCGCCTGGACCGAGGCCGCCGGGAGCGGGGTCGCCAGGTGTGCGAAGACCGCCGTGAAGAGGGCGTGCAGTAGCGGGACCGGCTGGATGAACGGCTGGTCGCGCAGGTCGTGGCCGGTCAGCGCGAGGAGACCCGGCCAGGATCCCGCGCGGTCGAGGGCTATGGCCGTACAGGGCTCGTCGGCCTCGTCCGGGTCCAGGACGTGCAGTGCGGGCAGCACGTCGCCCACGGTAGCGGCAGGCCAGTGGTTCAGGGCGAGCGCGGTGAGGATCTCCGCCAGCCGCTCAGGAGGCAGCACGGCGAGCACGCGGGCCATCGGCAGGCTCCGCCACCAGGCGTCCGGCAGGTCAGGCTGGTCGCGCAGAAGTGGGATCGTGGCCGCGTCGCTCCAGCGTAGCGGCGGCACGAGGTCACTCAGACAGAAGTTCATCCGTTCCCTTCACCAGCCCCTTAAGCCGCCCGAGACACTCCATGTGGCCGGGGAACGAGACTCATGGAACAGACCATAGTCTGGCAAATCGCCACGGCGCATTGGGTCGGTTCAGCGGCGTACAGCCGCGAACCGCAGTCGCACGTAGTCGGCCATCCAGCCGGTCTCCCGCCGCAGGGCGGGGGCGGCCAGCTCGTTCACCCGGTGGAGCAGCGAGTCGACCATCTCCATCGGCACTTCCTGGAGCAGCGAACCGGCGAACATCCGCACCCAGTCGGCCGCCCCGTTGGGGCACTCGTCGAGCGGGGTCGGCCGATCGAAGTATTCCAGCAGGCGGACCGTGAAGCCGCCCTTCTCCAGCCTTGTGGCGTACTCGGCGGGGGTGGGGAAGTACCACGGCAGGCCGGGCTCACGGAGCCCGTACTCCCGCCAGGCGGTGGACAGCGCCGCCGTCAGCGCGGCGCAGTTGCCCGCGCCGCCCATCTCGGCCACGAACCGTCCGCCGGGTGCGAGGGCCTCGCGGACACTGGTGATCACCGCGTCCGGCTCCTGGCCCATCCAGTGCAGGGCCGCGTTGGAGAAGACCGCGTCGTAGGGCTGGGCCACCGTGAAGTCGCGGCCGTCGCCGACTATGAAGTCCAGCCCCGGGTACTGCGCCAGGGCTTTTTCGATCATCGCCTGCGATCCGTCGATCCCCAGGACGTGCGCGCCCCGGGAGGTGATCTCGGCGGTCAGCGTCCCCGTGCCGCAGCCGAGATCCACGATGCGCTCGCCCGGCTGCGGGTCGAGTAGTTCGACCAGGGGGGCGCCATGTGCTGAAACGTACCCGAAGCTGCTGTCGTAGGCGCGAGCGTTCCACCTCGTCAAGCTAGGCGCGTCGTATCGCAAGACGATCAGCTCACATTCTGAGACGCCAGGGTCTCTTATCGGTACTCTCCAGACACTTTAGAGCCTCTGGGAAGTCACGACATATCAGTCTCATCAGCCCCACCCTCATCTCACCTTTCTGGCCCACTCGCGCTGGAGGTAGGCCCTGGCCCTGTCGATCTCCGAGACGGTGAGGATCACGGGCCTCCCGCTGGTGGCGGGGAGCTTGGCCGCGAGTTCGTCGTCCAGGGTGCCGCGCATCTGGAGGGCCTCCATCCTGATCGGGCGGGCATAGCCCTTCAGGAAGAGGTTCTGGCCCCTGTCGGAGAACAGGAACTCCTGCCAGAGCCGGGCGGCGGCAGGGTGCGGGGCCTGCTTGTTGATGGCCTGGACGTAGTACGAGCCGAGCACGGCGTCGCCGGGAATCGCGACCTTCCAGTCCTTGCCGGCGGCCGCCCGCTCGGCGTTGTGGTAGTCCCAGTCGACGACGACCGAGGCCGCCTTGGGGGTCGCCGCGAGGTTGCCCGCGCCCTTGAGGCGGTGGAAGAACTCAACGCCCCGCTCCGCCCTCGCCTCGCCGCCCCTGAGCGAGACGGCCATCACCCCGTTGAAGGCCGCAGAGACCTCCCGGGGGTCGCCGGGCAGCGAGACGCTGTGACCGGGCTTCAGCAGGTCGGAGAAGGAGGCGGGGGCCGCGACCTTGCTCGGGTCGTAGCCGATGGACATGTACCCGCCGTACCCGGCGTACCAGGTGCCCCGGTGATCCTTGAGATGGTCGGGGATGTCCTGCCAGCCCTGGACCCGGTACGGGGCGAAGAGGTCGGACTTGGACACGGCGACGTCCATGCTCAGGTCGAACACGTCGGGTTTGAGTGCGGGGATGGCCGCGATCTCCCTGGCGCTGTTCGCGTCGGGCTCCAGCTGGTCGACCTTGATTCCGTACTCCTCGGCGAAGGTGTCGATGATCTCGCCGTAGTTCACCCAGTCGCGCGGTAGCGCGATCACCGTGAGGGTCCCCTCCTTCTTGGCCGCCTCGACGAGGCGTTCCATCGTCGAGAAGCCCTCCTTCATGGAGGCGGCCCGGGTGTTGACCGGCGGGAGTTGAATGTTCTGAGGAGCCGGGGCGCCACATCCGGCGATCGTGGCCGTGAGGATCACGGCGGCTGCGGCGCTGGTACGTACGGTCACGGAGAAAATACTCTCCGCTGTCATTCGTCCGGTCGAGCAGGCGCGGCCCTTCCTACCGGACGGCTTATACGTGTCTTGGCGAGCGGCTTACCCGAACGTGCCGGCGGGCGCCTCAGGCGCGCGGGGGTCGCGGCTCCTGGACTACCTTCGCCGCGGCGAGCGTCTCCTCGCCGATCTCGACCAGCGTGCCGTCCCGTTTGCGTACGCCGAGCACGCCGTCCCGCCAGAACTCCAACTCGCCCACCGCGTCCCGGAACCCCTCGGGAACCCGTCTCCGCGTGGTGACTCTTTTGCCCACGTCAGAGGGGGTTATGGTGATATTTAGGCAAGCACCGAAACCAAGGGCCATCGACTTTTGCCCCCTCCCGTTTCAGACACGTGGCAGGCCCGGCAATACTAGGGCTAAGCAACCCGCGGTCGAAGTCGTGCCTAGGTGCGTAAAGAAGAAGGAGCCCGAGGTGACCTACGTCATCGCGCAGCCTTGCGTGGACGTCCTGGACAAGGCATGCATCGAGGAGTGCCCTGTCGATTGCATCTACGAGGGGGGACGGATGCTCTACATCCACCCCGACGAATGCGTCGACTGTGGCGCGTGCGAACCCGTCTGTCCGGTGGAGGCCATCTTCTACGAGGACGACCTTCCCGAGCAGTGGAAGGAATTCTACAAGGCGAACGTGGACTTCTTCGAGGACCTGGGATCGCCCGGCGGCGCCTCCAAGGTCGGCAAGATCGAGAAGGACCACCCGGTCGTCGAGGCTCTGCCTCCGCAGGCCGAGAGCCACTAGGTCCTGTCGGGCGGATCTTGCCGCGGCGAGGATCGGTCGGCTGCCGCCTCGCGGAGCGAAGGAGGTCGCCGCGGCGTGCCGCGGCGACCGGCGACAACGCGGCGGGGTGCCGCCTGACCGGCCGCGGTGGGCGAAAGATCCAAAGGACGGTGCCCGGGATTCGATGCCGGAGGGGTGAGAAATCGCTCCTCCGGTGCGTGTCACCGGCAGATCCGACAGAGCGAAAGGCGACGGCTGAATCAAGTGAGCGCCACTCCTAACATGCCCGCGAGGCTCCGATGATCGGCCTGCCGGACTTTCCGTGGGACCGGCTCACGCCGCTGAAGGAACTGGCGGCGTCGCACCCCGACGGGATCGTCGACCTTTCGGTGGGCACCCCCGTCGATCCGGTGCCCGCCATCGTGCGCCAGGCGCTCGCGGACGCCTCGGACAGCCCCGGATACCCGCTGACCCATGGTTCCGAGCGCCTCCGCTCGGCCGCGGCCGGATGGCTGCGGCGCAGGCACGGAGTGATCCTCGACCAGGCGAACGTGCTGCCGCTGATCGGTTCCAAGGAGTTGGTGGCCTGGCTGCCGACACTGCTCGGTGTCGGGGCGGGGCAACGAGTGATCTTCCCCGAGCTGGCCTATCCCACCTACGACGTGGGGGCCCGCCTCGCGGGCGCCGAGCCGTACGCCGCCGACGGGCTGCTCGCGCTCGGGCCGGAGCGGGTGCCGCTGGTCTGGGTCAACTCCCCGTCCAACCCGACGGGTAAGGTCCTGCCCGCCGAGCACCTGCGCAAGGTCGTCTCGTGGGCGCGCGAGCACGGCGCGGTCGTGGCCTCCGACGAGTGCTACATCGAGCTGGGCTGGGAGGAGCAGCCGGTCTCGATCCTGCACCCGGACGTCTGCGGCGGCTCGCACGAGGGCCTGCTGGCGGTGCACTCGCTGTCCAAGCGCTCCAACCTGGCCGGCTACCGCGCCGGGTTCGTCGCCGGCGACCCCGCGCTGATCAAGCGGCTGCTGGAGATACGCAAGCACGCCGGCATGATGATGCCCGCGCCGGTCCAGGCGGCGATGGCCGTCGCGCTGGACGACGACGAGCACGCCGAGGAGCAGCGGGCCCGCTACGCCGCCCGCCGCGCGGCGCTCCGTCCCGCCCTGGAGGCGGCCGGTTGGAAGATCGAGCACTCCACGGCGGGTCTGTACCTGTGGGCGTCCAACGGGACGGGTTGCTGGGAGCAGGCCCGCGCGCTGGCCGACAGGGGGATCCTGGTCGCCCCCGGCGACTTCTACGGGACCGCGGGTGAGGGGCACGTCAGGGTCGCCGTGACGGCCGGTGACGAACGCATCAGTGCGGCGGTGCGCCGGCTCCAGTAGGATCGCGCGGCATGACCCCCGAGGTCGCCGTGATACTCGGTTTGAGTGTGGTCACCCTTGTCCTGTTGCTCGGCGCGTTCTTCGCGACGACGCGTCAGGGCAGGGGGGCCGACGATCCCGACCCTCCCGGCGAGACCCCCCCCTCCTCGGTTGGGGCCGCGCAGCCGCCCCAACCGGCCATGGGCCATGTCGGCATCGACTATCCCGACCCCCGTACGATCAAGGTCGGTGACACGATCGAATGCCGGGGGGTGCGCAGTCGTGTTCTCGGCGCCCTGTACCTGTCGTGGCAGGGCACCCAGTGGACCGAGTACCTTCTCGACGACGGCACCCGCCGCTACCAGTGGCTCTCGATCCAGATGCACGACGGCCTGGCGACCGGCGAACCGCCGCACCTGGAGGTGCTGCTGTGGACGCAGGTGCCCACCGAGGGCATGGTCCCCGCCAAGACCACCCTGAGCGTTGAGGGGGTCGACTTCCTCCCCATCGACCGTGGCACCGCGGCCTTCCGCGGCGAGGGCGTCACCTCGATGCCCGAGCGGGGCCTGCTCGACTTCGCCGACTACCGGGCGGCGGACGGCCGCCTGCTCAGCTTCGAACGCCTGCAGGGCCAGCGCTGGAGAGCCTCACACGCCCAGCCCCTGGCCCCGGGCACGATCAGGATCGAGAAGAAGGGCTGAGCCCCGCGGTGCAGGGGGCTCCCCCTGGGTAAGGGGCGCCGGGGCCTGCGATCGGGGACCGGTGGCCCGCGGGGACGGGTTTGACCTCGACCTGGCCGCCCGCGAACTGATCACCGTCTTCGAGCTCGCCACCTAGCGCCGGCCCTGACCCGGCACCCGCCACCGCCGCGAACCCCGAAAGTGATCCGGAGACGTCAGCGGATCACTGGGAGATCTCGACCTTCCCCGCGGGCACCTTGGGGTCGGCCTTCCAGCCGTCGTGGCCGTTCGCGGAGACCCACGACTGGCCGTCGTAGCGGATTCTGGTCAGCCCGAACTCCTTGGCGTGGGCGATCGACCAGCCGGCCACCAGCCAGCCGCGCCTGCGCGACGGGGCCTCGAACGCGGCCCCGAGCGCCCTGGTGAGCTCGCTCTTCGCCGCCCCCGTGTCGGGGCGCGGGCTCTTGCCCGAGGGAACGGGGAACCAGCAGTGCACGGCCTTGGGGACGCGTCCGGTGAACGCCGCGGCGAGGATCTTCCCGTCCTCCTCGTGCTGGGCGTACGCCGACCCGTCGGCCGAGCGCTGCACCGCCTGGGCCGCCTCGTGCAGCGGCAGCTTCCGGTATCCCTTCACCTTCACCAGCGCGGCGAAGAACTTCTCCGAGGCGTAGACGGGATCGATGAGCTGGCTGGGTTTTCCCCACCCCTGGGAGGGCCGCTGCTGGAACACACCGACCGAGTCGCGGTCGCCGCCCCTCAGGTTCTCCAGCTTCGACTCCTGGATGGCGGTGGCGTAGGCGATCACGGCGGCCCGCTCGGGCAGCTTTTTACGGGCCGCCACGGCCGCGATGGCCGCCGCCACCTGGGCCTGCGCGATGTCCAGGTCCAGCGAGCCCTCCGGAGTCGTGATCCTGCACCCCTCGCCGAGGTCGACGAACGGTTTCGCCCGCTTGAGCAGGGTGAACAGACCCGCGGTGATGGCCACCACGAGCACGACCACGATCGCGATGATCGCGATAACCCCTTTTGAGAAGCGCCCTCGCACGGTCAAGAACCTACCGGTCCCCGCGATTGCTCAGCCTGTGATAACGCGGTGAACACTAGGCTCCGGGCCATGACCCAGCGCGATGCCAGCCCGCTGCCCGCGGCCGTCGACGAGCTGTGGCGACGCCGGGCCGAGCTGAGCCCCGCCGACGCCGAGGCCCGCGCCGTCGTGGTGAGCGCGGTGGACATGCTCGACGGCGGGAAGGCCCGGGTGGCGGAGGTTTCCCCCACCGGCGAGGTGGTCGTGGACGAGCGCGCCCGGCGGGCCGTCATGCTCGCCTTCCGGGTGCTCGGCATGGCCAGGTCCCAGGTGGGTGATTTCCATCACCATGATCGCCTTCCGCTGAAGACCTCCGTCGACGGGGTACGCGTCGTGCCGGGGGCGATCGCCCGCTGGGGCGCCTACCTGGCGCGAGGCGTGGTGCTGATGCCCTCGTTCGTCGACATCGGCGCCCACCTGGACGAGGGCAGCACCGTGGACACCTGGGTCTCGATCGGTTCGTGCGCCCAGATCGGCAAGAACGTCCACCTGGCCGGCGGGGTCGGCGTCGGAGCGGCGGGCGGTCAGGACGGTGAGGAGGGCTCCGACGCCGCGGGGGAACCGCCGAGGGCCGCACCCGCGGTCGTCGAGGACGGCGCGCTGATCGGCCGCCGTGCGGTGATCGCCGAGGGGGCCCGGGTGGGCCGGGGCGCCGTGGTCGGCGCCGGGACGATCCTGTCGGGCTCGACCCCTGTCGTCGACGTGCGGACGGGAGAGGAACTCGGCCGTGGCCGCGTCCCGGACTGGTGTGTGGTGGCAGGGGGAACCCGGCGGCGCGAGTTTCCCGGCGGTACCTTCGGGCTGCGCTGCGTGCTGGTGCTTGAGCGCCTGGAGGAGGGCCGCAGGCCCGGCGGGGCCGAACTCGACCGGATGCTGCACGGACACGGGTAGGCGGTCCGCCCGGCAGGGGTCGCCCGGCCCCCGTGCCGAACTCGACCGGATGCCACGCGGACACGGCCGGCGGGGGCGGGCTCGTCCGGATCCCGCGCGGGCACTAGGGTCGCGGGCATGAGTACGCGTCTGGATCTCACACAGGATGTCGGGGAGCTCACCGCCCGGATCGTGGACGTCGAGTCGGTCAGCGGCGACGAGAAGGCACTGGCCGACGCCGTGGAGGAGGCCCTCCGGCTGCTCCCGCACCTGACGGTCGAGCGCGACGGCGAGTCGATCGTGGCCCGTACCCATCTGGGCCGCGGTGAGCGGGTGGTGATCGCCGGACACCTGGACACCGTCCCCGTCGCAGGCAACCTGCCCAGCCGGGTCGAGGGCGACCTGCTCTACGGCTGCGGCACCTCGGACATGAAGGCCGGCGTCGCGGTCGCCCTGAAGCTGGCGGCGACCCTCCCGGAGCCCAGCAGGGACGTGACCTACGTCTTCTACGACTGCGAGGAGATCGAGGCCGAGCGCAACGGCCTGCTCAGGCTCAGCCGCAGGCACCCCGACTGGCTCGCGGGGGACTTCGCGGTGCTCATGGAACCCACCGACGGCACGATCGAGGGCGGCTGCCAGGGCACGCTCAGGGCCCAAATCGTCACCCGGGGCAAGCGGGCGCACAGCGCCAGGTCCTGGTTCGGGGTCAACGCGATCCACGCCGCCCAGCCGGTGCTCGCGATCCTGAACGCCTACCAGGCGAGGCTGCCCGTCGTCGACGGGCTGGAGTACCACGAGGGCCTGAACGCGGTGGGCATCGGCGGTGGCGTCGCGGGCAACGTGATCCCGGACGAGTGCGTGGTGACGGTGAACTACCGCTTCGCCCCCGACCTGTCGCTGGAGGAGGCGCGGGCCCACGTGAGCGAGGTGTTCGAGGGGTACGAGGTCCGCTTCACCGACGGCGCGGCCGCCGCGCGGCCCGGCCTGACCCATCCGGTGGCGGCGGCCTTCGTCGACGCGGTGGGCGGCACGCCGAGGGCCAAGCTCGGCTGGACCGACGTCTCGCTCTTCGCCGGTCTCGGCGTGCCCGCCGTCAACTACGGCCCCGGAGACCCGAATATGGCGCACCAGCAGGGGGAGTTCGTCTCACTGAAGAAGATCGCCGACTGCGAGCGTGGAATGCTCGGCTGGCTGTCGTGAAAGGCCGGAGTCATCCGGCCAGGTGTGCCGCTCAGGGCGGATCCGCTCCGCCCTGACGTGGGCGGTTACCCCGCGAGGGGCCGGGGCGGTGCCGGGCACAAATGAAAGTGGCTTTCCTCGCCGGCCATTTGGCGGGGAAAGCCACTTTCAGTCCCGAGCAGCACCCTCGGCAGTTAGACGCGCCCTCGTCAAAATTCGGTTCCATGTTTTCATAGAGATTTTTCAAGATTTTTCTGGGACGGCACTACGGTGTCCCGCATGAAGAAAACACGTCCTGAACGCCGCCAGGGAGCCGCGGTGGTCCGCGGTGACCTTGTCTCCGACTCCACCTACGACCAGCGGCTTCTTGACCGGAGAGGGCCGGCCGACTGGCTGCACATGGACCCCTGGCGGGTGATGCGGATCCAGGCCGAGTTCGTGGAGGGCTTCGGCCAGCTCGCCGAACTGCCCCAGGCGGTGACCGTGTTCGGATCCGCGCGTACCCCCGCGGGCACCCCCGAGTACGAGATGGGGATCAAGCTGGGCAAGAGCCTCTCCGAGGCGGGCTACGCCGTGATCACCGGTGGTGGCCCCGGCTGCATGGAGGCCGCCAACAAGGGGGCGGCGGAGTCCGGCGGTGTCTCGGTCGGCCTGGGCATCGAGCTGCCCTTCGAGCAGAGCATGAACGAGTACGTCGACCTCGGCATCGAGTTCCGCTACTTCTTCGTGCGCAAGACCATGTTCGTGAAGTACTCCTGCGGCTTCATCACGCTGCCCGGCGGGTTCGGCACCCTGGACGAGCTGTTCGAGGCGCTCACCCTGGTCCAGACGGGGAAGGTCACCTCCTTCCCCGTGGTGCTGATGGGCACCGAGTTCTGGGGCGACCTGATCGGCTGGATCAGGAACACCCTCGTGCGGACCGGCAAGATCTCCGCCCGGGACGCGGATCTCATCCATGTCACCGACGACGTGGAGGAGGCGGTCCGGATCATCGTGGAGGCCGACCGCACCAGGGGCGGGCGGGTCAGGGGGCGAGCGGAGAAGCCCATGACCCTGGCCGGCGATGCCGAATAAGGTCGGGGCGTGTTCATATGTGTATTCCTCGCGTCTAGTCAGAGAATCGACAAGAAGTACCAGGAGCTGGCCGAGGAGGTCGGTGCGGAACTCGCCAGGCGCGGGCACGACCTGGTGAGTGGAGGGGCCAAGGTCTCCTGCATGGGCGTGATCGCCCGAGCGGCCCGCGCGGGCGGCGCCCGTACCGTGGGCGTGATCCCCCAGTCACTGGTGGACATCGAGCTCGCGGACGAGCGTGCCGACGAGCTGGTGATCACTGGCGACATGCGCGAGCGCAAGGGGGTCATGGACGCCCGCTCCGACGCTTTCCTGGTGCTGCCGGGCGGCATCGGAACGCTGGAGGAGCTGTTCGAGATCTGGACGTCCCGCACGCTGGGCCTGCACGACAAGCCCCTGGTGGTCCTCGACCCGTGGGGCATCTACCGGCCGCTGCGGGACCTGGTCGAGGGCATGCAGGAGGCGGGCTTCACCCGGCCGAACGTCTTCGACGCCATCTCCTGGACCGCCACGGTCGACGAGGCGTTCCGGCTGCTGGAGAAGTCGACCAGGCACCTGGAACCGAGCGCCGAGGAACTAGGCGAGGCCACGGCGGGTTAGCGCGGGTGGACGCCGCCCGGCGAGGGAGTCGGTCATCTCGACCGCGAGTCGCACCTGTTCCCGGCGATCCGTACGGAACACGCGGGCACCCGCCCAGGCACAGATCGAGGCCGCGGTGAGCTCCGCGGCCTCGGCGTCCCGCTCGTCTCCGGCGGTGGCGGCGGCCAGCCCGGCGGGGGTGACGACCACGGTGCGCCCGGCGCGGACGAGCTCCTCGACCTCCCCGATCGAGTGGGCCTCGACCCAGCCGGGTTCGCCCGGATCGCCGGGGCCGAGCACGAGGGGGGCCGTCGGCGGGACCGGTGGGACCGCCCCGGTCCGCCCGCTCGGAGAGGCCGGAGCCCGGCCGTCGCCCACCTCGGCGGAGGCGGGCGGGAGGCTGCTCTCTTCAGGGAACGGAGGAGTCACGACCCGATCCTAGGTCAGCGGAGTTGTGGCACGATTCGTATGTGCTGGTCGTATTAGCCCTCGCTGCCGTAGCCGTCATCGCCAGTGTCACGGTGGTCGCCATGGGGCGGGGGGGTGAGCTGAGCGAGTTCGCTCCCGACGTGCCTCCGCTGGACCTGCCCAAGGGCGGCCAGCTCGGTGCCGTCGACTTCATGGCGCTCCAGCTCCCGGTGAGCCTCGTCGGCTATCACACCCAGAGCGTGGACGAGGCGCTGAACCGGGTCGCCGGAGCCCTGAGCGAGCGCGACACCAGGATCGCCGTGCTGGAGCAGCGGGTGGCCGAGCTGCTCGCCGGCAGGCTCCAGGCCCGCCACGAGCTCAAGGGCGACCTGCCCGCCACCCTGCGCGAGCTTGAGGCGCCGTACGAGCTCTCCGGCCACGGCAGGTCCGCGGCGGGCAAGGAGCGGTCCGGCGGGTCGTCCGCCGTTTCACTCACCGAGCGCGAGGCGCCGCACCGGCTCCCCGACGCGACCGAGCCCGTGCTGGACCCCGTGGTGGACCTCGTGCCGGACGGAGGGGATTCCGGCGGGTCACCGGCCGTTCCACGGGTCGAGCACGGGCCGGAGGGGGCCGATGGACTCCCCGAGGCGGATGAGATTTCCGTGGTGGAGAAGCCGCCCGGCGTGTCGCGGGTCTCCTCGCCGTCCGAGCCGTCCCAGGTGCCGGACTCCCCGTCCCCTTCCGGGGCCTCGCCGGAGCCGTCCTCCGGTACCGTCGGCGTCCACCTCGGTGAGCGGCCGGAGAAGGACGACAAGGAGGAGTCCCGTTGACCGAGACCTCGCGACCCGTCGTGCCCGCGGCATCCGTGGAGCTCGTGCGCTGTGGGTGGGTGAGCGCGGCCCCCGACTACATCGCCTACCACGACGAGGAGTGGGGCCGCCCGGTCACCGGCGACGACCGGGTGTTCGAGCGGATCACGCTGGAGGCGTTCCAGTCCGGCCTGTCCTGGATCACCATCCTGCGCAAGCGGGAGAACTTCCGCGCCGCCTTCGAGGGGTTCTCCATTCCGGCCGTGGCCGCCTTCGGCGAGCAGGACGTCGAACGCCTGCTCGGCGACGTGGGCATCGTCAGGAACCGGGCCAAGATCGAGGCGACGATCGCCAACGCGAGGGCCGCGCTCGGCATCGGCCTGTCCGATCTCGTCTGGAGTCACGCGGACCCCGGCTCGCCGGTTCCGAAGACCCCGGCGGACCTGCCCGCCCAGACCCCCGGTTCCAAGGCGCTGGCCAAGGAGCTCAAGTCACACGGTTTCCGTTTCGTCGGCCCGACCACCGCCTACGCGCTGATGCAGGCCATCGGCCTCGTCAACGACCACCTGGCCGACTGCTGGACACGCCGGGCCTGACGGCCTTCCCCTCGCGGGCGAGGGGAAGCTCCGCGCGGCCGGGCCCCGCCGGCCCGTACGCGGTGGTTTCGCGGGATCCCCCGAGACCGGCCAGGGGACGTCAGCGGCCCTGGAAGACCGGGCGCTCCTTGGCGAGGAAGGCGCGGGTCGCGTTCAGGTGGTCGTCGGTCTTGGCGCAGGCGTCCTGGAGGTCGGCCTCCAGCTCCAGGGCCTCGGCCAGCGAACCGGCCGAGGCGAACCGCAGGGCGCGCTTGGTGGCCGCGTAGGCGCTCGTGGGCCCCTGTGCCAGCCGTACGGCCAGCGCGCGGGCCGCGATGTCCAGCTCGTCGGCGGGGACGACCTGGGAGACGATCCCGAGTTCGAGCGCGCGGGCCGAGCCGACGGGCTCGCCGAGCAGTAGCAGCTCCGCCGCGCGGCCCGCGCCGACCAGGCGCTGCAGGGTCCAGGAGGCGCCCGAGTCCGGGGCCAGGGCGATGCCGGAGAAGGCCATCGCGAACCTGGCCTTCTCCGAGGCGATTCGCAGGTCGCAGGCGAAGGCCAGCGCGGCGCCCGCGCCCGCGGCGACGCCGTTCACCGCCGCGACGACCGGCTTGTCCATCTCGGTGATGGTGCGGACGATCGGGTTGTACTGGGTACGTAGCGTGTCGTCCAGGCCCCGCCCGGCCTCCAGGTTCGCGGCGTGCTCGCTCAGGTCCTGGCCGGCACAGAACGCCCGCCCCGTCCCGGTCAGCAGCACCGCCCGCACGGCGCGCTCCCGCGACGCCGCGGTCACCGCCTCAAGCAGGGCGGTCTTCGCCCGGGAGGTCAGCGAGTTCATCGCCTCCGGCCGGTTGATGACGATGGTGGCGACGGCGTCATCGACGGAATAGAGAACGTCGTTCAACAAGGGCTCCTTCAGGCTTCCCGGCTCCGCGTGCTACGGCTCGCCGAGGTGGCGGTCGACGAAGGCGGCGGCGGCTGGGAGCAGCCGTCCGGCCTCGTGTTCGAAGTAGATTCTGGCCTGCTCCCCCGGCCAGCCTCGTGGCAGGAGCTCGGTCGGGAGCCCGGGGTCGCGGAACAGGAAGTTGCGCCAGCCGTGCAGCAGCCTGCTGCGGACGGCGAACACCCGGGCGTCGCTCGCGTCGCCGGGCAGCTCGCCGACCAGGTCCATCGCCTGGGCCAGCCAGCTCCGGTAGGCGGCACCGATGCCGTCCAGGTCCCATGTCCTGGCGGCCAGTGCCGCGGGGTCGCCGTCGAGCATCGCGTCGAACCGCTCGGCGCCGACGCCCTCGCCGCTGAGGATCGTCTCCAGCTCGGGGGAGGGGCGGGGGCCGATCCAGGTGGTCTCGGACAGGGGCGCGTACCCGATGAAGGACAGCTCGGCCCGGAGGCGCTCCCTTCTGGACCGCTCGCGCACGGGCTCCAGCACCAGGATGTGCCACCGGCCGTTCCAGGTGATCGTCCCAACTCGGTAAATTCTCAACGCGGCCTCGTCGAGACGGTGCACGCACTTGGGGGTGACCTCGTAGCCGGGGCCTCCGGGCAGCCGGGCGGGCGCCAGCCAGCCTTGCCGTACCATCCGCGAGATGGCGGTGCGCACGGCCGGAGCGGCGATGTCCAGCGAGGCGAGCAGGCGGACGAGGGCGGCCACGGACGCGCGGCCGCCTCGGGATCTGAGGTGATCCCCGTACAGATCGAAGAGCGCGGCGCGGGCGTTCACGAGGACAAGTTTGGCCGTCCGGGGGGTCTCGGACAACGGTCTTGATCGCCGGATGAGCCGACGCTGAGACTGATCGTTCCCATTCTCCGTGCGGAGGCGGGATAATAGGACATCACAGAAGACGTGAATGCGTCGGCCACCCTCGGGTCAGTCGGAGATCCGGAGCCCGAAGCAGGAAGGGATACACGCATGGCGGCTATGAAGCCGAGGACCGGTGATGGTCCGCTGGAGGTCGTCAAGGAAGGCAGGGGGATCGTCATGCGGGTTCCTCTGGAGGGTGGCGGCCGTCTCGTCGTTGAGCTCTCCGCGGACGAGGCAAGCGCCCTTGGTGAGGAACTGAAGAAAATCGTCGGTTGATACCGATCTAAGACAGAGTGGCGGAGCCGGGCCCTATTTGAGCTTGCTCGGGGAGCATGACACCTGTGATGGCCCGCGCGACCGACGATGAACACGGCCCTGGCCGTCGGACCGCCTCGCGGCGGCTCGCGCCAGGGCCGCGGTGTTCTCCCCGGCGTTTCTCTCCTGCCGGGCCTGACGACTGGAGTCACCCATGCCCATCTCCCCCTATCTGCTCCTGCCCCGCGTGCCCTATGCCCAGGGGCTGTCCGCCGGGGAGGACGCCGAGACCGAGTCCTTCGGCGACGCCGAGTTGCTCGCCGTTCCCTTCGCCGAGGATCTCGCACCCGAGATCGAGCTGCCGGTGCCCGTGGCGGCGTTGCTCGCCCACTACCAGGCCAAGGGCGAGGCGGGTGAGATCGTCGAGGTTCCCGTCGCGAACGGCGACGCCGTGGGCCGGGTGCTCCTCTACGGAGTCGGCGACGGCTCGGCGACGGCCCTGCGCAAGGCCGGCGCGGCGGTGGCGCGGCGCGGTAAGGGCAAGGACGCCATCAGGATCGTGCTGCCCGGCGGGCCGGTGGCCGCCTTCGTGGAGGGCGCGCTGCTGGCCACGTACACCTTCAGGGTCGGCGAGGCGAAGTCCCCCGTGACGACGCTCGAGTTCGTCGGAGACGGGGTCGAGGCGGAGGTCGCCGGCGCGGAGGTGATCGCCGGGGCCGTCGCGCTCGCCAGGGACCTGACCAACACCCCGTCCTCGGTGAAGTCACCGGCCTGGCTCGCCGAGCGCGCCGCCGAGCAGGGCGTCGCCGTGCGGGTGTGGGACGAGCGGGAGCTGCGCTCCGGCGGGTTCGGCGGCATCCTCGCCGTCGGGAAGGGGTCGGTGAACCCGCCCCGGCTGATCCAGCTCTCCTACCGGCCCGAGGGCGCGACGCGCCACGTGGTCCTGGTCGGCAAGGGCATCACGTACGACACCGGCGGCCTGTCGCTCAAGCCGACCGCCGGCATGGTGTTCATGAAGACCGACATGGCCGGCGGAGCGGTGGTCATCGCGGTCCTGGGCGCGCTGGCCTCGCTCGGCGTGCCGATCCGGGTCACCGGCCTGATCGCCGCCGCCGAGAACTCCTTCTCCGGTTCGGCCCAGCGCCCCTCGGACGTGATCACGCAGTACGGCGGCCGGACCGTGGAGGTGCTCAACACCGACGCCGAGGGCCGCCTGGTGCTGGCCGACGCGCTGGCCTACGCCGACGCGGAGCTGGACCCGGACGTCATGGTGGACATCGCCACGCTGACCGGGGCGATCAGCGTGGCCCTGAGCAAGAGTCTCGGCGCGGTCTTCGCCTCCGAGGACGCGCTGGCAGGCGCGCTGGTCGAGGCGGGGGAGGTCAGTGGGGAGCGGCTCTGGCGGATGCCGCTGATCGAGGACTACCTTCCCGCGCTCGACTCGTCGGTGGCCGACCTGACCAACATCGAGGCCGGATCGACCTACGGCGCGGGTTCCGTCACCGCGGCGCTGTTCCTGCGCGAGTTCACCGGCGGGCGGCCCTGGGCACACCTGGACATCGCCGGCGTCGGCCGTAGCGGCGCGGACGAGGGCCTGTTCAGCAAGGGAGCCACCGGATACGGCGTGCGCCTGCTGCTCGAATGGCTGGCGGGGCTCCAGGAGCGGTGATCGCGCGGCGGGCGGGACGGTGTCACCGACGGTGTCACCGTCCCGCCCCCGGTCGGGTGGCCGCCGTCAGTCGGAGAGCTTGACGGCCGCCAGGATGCCGTCTCCGAGAGGCATCATCAGCGGGCGGAGCCGCTCGTCGGAGCGGACGAGCTTGCCCAGCTCCCTGATGGAGACCGTGTCGGGGTCCCGCTGCACGGGGTCGGCCACCCGGTTGCCCCAGAGGGCGTTGTCGAAGACGACGATGCCGCCGACCCGGAGCAGCCGGACGGACTCGGCCAGGTAGTCGGCGTACTCGTGCATGGCGCCGTCGCAGAAGACCAGGTCGTAGCCGCCGTCGGACAGCCGGGGGAGCACGTCGAGGGCGCGGCCGGTGATCAGACGGGTCCGGCCCCCGGAGAATCCGGCCTGGGCGAAGCTCTGCCTGGCCAGTCGCTGGTGCTCCGGTTCCACGTCCACGCTGGTGAGCGTGCCGTCCTGGCGCATGCCGCGGAGCAGCCACAGGCCTGACACCCCGCAGCCGGTGCCGATCTCCACGACGGCACGGGCGTTGATGGCGGTGGCGAGGAAGCAGAGAGCGGCGCCGCCGCCGGGCAGGATCGGGGGCGCTCCCACCTCGGCGCCGCGCATGCGCGCGGCCAGCAGGATGTCGTCCTCCCTGTGGAACTCATCGGCATAGGCCAGAGTGGCCTCCAACGGACTTGTCGGCGTCTCTGCCATCGGCCTCTCCTCCCGCTTTCTCCGTACACAGTCATATAGGCGCTGGGTCGCAGCCTAAGGGAGGCAGGCCCGATCGGGAACTCATGTCGTCCCCGGTGCGTTGCACGGTTTAAGCGGCCTTTGCCGGTCCTGAAGGTAGTCAGTGCGCACGAAGGGACGAAACCAGGCACTATGGCGATAGCGGTGGTCCCGGAGAGAGGAGTACTGGTGGACGAGCCTGACCACCAGGCAGAAGCTCCCGTGTCTGATTGGACGCCTCCTACCTGGGAGGAGGTGGTCCGGGCGCACTCGGCGCGAGTGTACCGGCTGGCCTATCGGCTGACCGGCAACGTGCACGATGCGGAAGATCTCACACAGGAGGTCTTCGTCCGGGTCTTCAGGTCGTTGTCGAACTACACGCCGGGCACTTTCGAGGGCTGGCTACACCGCATCACCACCAACCTGTTCCTCGACATGGCGCGGCGCAAGCAGCGCATCAGGTTCGAGGGGCTCGCCGACGACGCCGCCGAGCGGCTGCGCGGGCGCGAGCCTTCTCCCGCACAGGTGTACGACGACACCCATCTGGAGCCCGACATCCAGGCGGCACTCGACGCCCTCGCGCCCGAGTTCCGCGCGGCCGTCGTTCTGTGTGACATCGAGGGGCTGTCCTACGAGGAGATCGCGGCGACGCTGGGTGTGAAGCTCGGCACGGTCCGGAGCCGGATCCACCGTGGGCGGGCGCAGTTGCGTGAGGCGCTCGAGCATCGCGCGCCGCGGAACGATCCATTCCCCCCGAGCGTTACACACGGGGAGGAATTCGCATGAGAAATCACAGTCATGACGAATGTCACGACGAGCCACTTGGCAAGGAGTGCGCATGAGTCATCTAGGAGAGCGTGTTTCCGCACTGGTAGACGGTGAGCTGAACCACCACGAGCGTGACCGGGCCCTGTCGCATCTGGCCTTCTGCGCCGACTGCCGGGCCGAGGTCGACGCCGTGCGAGCGCTGAAGAGCCGGTTGCGGTCCCTCGACGGGCCCGCGATGCCGACCGACCTGACGATGTCCCTGCTGCGGATGGCGGAGCCCGGCGGCCCGTTGCCCCCGCGTGAGCGCCCCTTTCCGGCCTCGCGCACCTTCGGCGGAGCGCCCATTCCGAGCATGTACAGCGTCGCTCCCCCCGACAACCGCCCCAGGGGCCGGGCCCAAGGACCTCGCCGCACCCGGAGAGCGGGTTACGTCGCGGTGGGTGTCGCCTCGGCGGCCGTGGCGATCGGCACACTGTTCGTGGTAGGCGGGGCCGATCCCAACCCGCGTGTCGTACCGCCGGTCGACATGTTCGCCAACCAGCACAGGAACACGGCACCCTACGGCGGATCGGCGACGCCCACCTTCTCGCCCACTCCGTGATCCGGCTGCCCGCCACGATCATCCTGGTGGCTGTCATGTTGCTGGGGCTGGTGACGGGCGGTACGGCACACGCGGTCAGGACCTCGCACGCCATACCGCCGGACGAGGCGGAGAACGAGGACACCGGCCTGCGCCTGCTCCGTGAGGCGGCGGTCGCGGGCAGGGCCCGCGGATACGCAGGCACCCAGTACGTCACGGTCTGGGGCGCCTCCGGCTCCACCTCGGCGGTGCTGGAGGTGCACAACGTCCCCGGGAAGGGGATGACGGTGCGTACCGAGCCCGCGGGCTCCGTGCAGAGCGTCGATCCAGGCACCCCCGCCGGGGGCATGTCCAGCCCGTCGGAAGCGATGCTCGAGGTGCTGGCCCGGAACTACCGGGTCGTGGCCGCCGGGGAGGGGCACGCCTGCGGGCGCCCCGCCCGCCTCGTGGACATCCTGCGCGCGGACGGCACGGTCGCCGCCCGCTACTGGATCGACAAGGCCGCCGGGCCGGTGCTGCGCCGCGAACTCATGGACGCGAGGGGCCGGGTCGTCAGCGTCGGAGCCTTCGTCGATCTGACCCTCGACCCGGTGACCAAGGGGGTGGTGCCCACGGTGCCGCTGGCCACCGGGGGCCTCGATCTCGTGGAGATGCCCCGCCTGCTGGCCGCGGGCTGGCGTATTCCCCGTGCCCTGCCGGGCCGCCTGGAGCTGTTCGCCGTGCGAAGCGCCCCCGCTGGATACTTGTATCTGGGATATTCGGATGGGTTGTCGGTTGTGTCGGTTTTTGTGCAACCCGGAGTGCTTGATGAGGATCATCTCCGGGGTTGGCATGCGGAGCGGCGCAGCGGGCATACGATCTGGATTCGAGGCCCGGTTGGGCAGGAGATGATCTGGGCGAGTGGGGGGCATGTCTATACAGTCTTCGCGGACGCGCCGGCCGACATGGTCGACGCGGTTGTCGCGGCCCTACCGCACGAGCATGTTCCGGATCTCTGGACGAGGCTCGGCCGAGGTGCGAGTCGCCTGCTCTCGTGGGTCAATCCCTTCGGATGACGTGTGTTTTACACATCTCGTATGCCGCTCGGGGGAAGATTGCCGGGTTGACCCGGTGAGTGGGCATCTGCGAGGCAAGGAGTAGTGAGTATTCGATGACCGACGAGGCCCGTACCGGCCACGGGGCGCACGATGCTGCGGGGCGTACGCCGTCGGACTTCACCGACGGTGGTCACGGCGCTCCGGAGTCCCGCCACGCCGACTCCTCCGGCCCCGAGTTCTCGCGCCCCGAGTTCCTGCCCGCCGGAGAGGGCGCGCCGCCCCAGGCCGAGCAGCCGGGAGACGACGGCTGGAGCCAGTTGGGCGCCCCGCCAGGCCGCGGCCGGTGGGGTGGGCCGCAGGGGCAGCCCGAGTTGCTCCGTCACGACGACGGGGAGGCGTCGGCGGGCGAGGGCGTCCAGGGACAGGGCCACGCGCCGGAGAGCTGGGGCGACCCCTCCGGCCGGCTCAGGTACGACACGGCGGTCTTCGCCGCCCACCCGGCTCCGCCCCCGCCGCCCACCCAGGCGTTCGGCATGGGTCCCGGCTGGGCGCCGCCTCCCGGCAGCCCGGGGCTGCCAGGGAGCTTCGGCGGCCTGGCGCCCGCGGTGATTCAGCGCGGGCCGCGTACGGCCACGCTGGTCGTCCTCGCCGTGGTGATCGCGTTGCTCGCCTCGCTGCTCGGCAGCGTCGGCACCTATCTCCTCACCAAGCCGACCGGCTCGGGGCGCGACCCCTCCTACAGCCTGGGGAACGCGCCGACCGGTTCCAACGCCCGTCCCCCGGATTCGGTGGCGGGTGTGGCCTCGAAGGTGCTGCCCAGCGTGGTCTCGCTGGCGGTCGAGGGCGGGACGAGTTCCAACACCGGTTCCGGCTTCCTGATCAAGGGCGGCTACGTGGTGACCAACAACCACGTGGTCGCCGGAGCCGATCCCAGCGGCCGGATCCAGATCCAGTTCAACAACCGCAAGTCCACCTCCGCCGTCGTCGTCGGCCGCGACCCCGAGTCCGACCTGGCAGTGGTCAAGCCGGCGGAGACCTTCGGCGCCCCGGAGATCACCCTCGGCAACTCCGACAACGTGGTCGTGGGCGACCCGGTCATCGCCATCGGCTCCCCGCTGGGCCTGACCGGAACCGTCACCTCCGGCATCGTCAGCTCGCTCAATCGTCCCGTTCAGGCGGGTGAGGAGAACAACTCCGAGACCACCTGGCTCAGCGCGGTCCAGACCGACGCGGCCATCAACCCGGGCAACTCCGGGGGGCCGCTGGTCAACGGCAACGGCGAGGTGATCGGCGTCAACTCGGCGATCGCCACTCTCGGCAGGTCGGTCGGCAGCCAGAGCGGCAGCATCGGCCTCGGTTTCGCCATCCCGGTGAACCACGCCCGCCGCGTCGCCCAGGAGCTGATCACCACGGGCAAGGCCAAGAAGTCGCGGATCGGTGTCGCCATCGACCCGACCTACCAGGGTGTCGGAGTGCGTATCGCGACCGAGGCCAGGCAGGGTTCCCAGCCGATCGAGCCGAACGGCCCCGCCGCCCAGGCGGGCCTCAAGCCGGGCGACGTCATCCTGGAGGTCGACGGCATCGTGCTGCAGGACGGCAACGAGTTGATCGCGCTGGTCCGCAACAGGGCTCCCGGTGAGAAGCTCTCGGTCAAGTACCAGCGCGGCGGCCAGGAGAACACCGCGACCGTGATCGTCGGCACCGCGCCGGACCAGCCCGCACCCGAGCCTTCCTGAGTCGCCCGGCAGGGGCGCGTGCTTACCCTTGGCGGTATTAGTCTGGAACCTCTCCGGTGTGTAGCCGGAGAGGTGCCCACGGCATTCTTTCGGTAGGAGATCACCGTGTTCGGACTCGGCTGGCCTGAGATCGTGGCGCTGGTGGTCATCGCCCTCCTCGTCTTCGGCCCGGAGAAACTGCCCCAGGCCGCTGCCCAGGCGGGCAAGACGTTGCGCAACCTGCGCCGGATGGCCAACAACGCGAGAGACGACCTGCGGACCGGGCTGGGGCCGGAGTTCGCCGACTTCGACCCGGCCGACTTGAACCCGAAGAACTTCGTCCGCAAGCACCTCACCGCCGACCTTGAGGACGACTGGAAGTCCACCCCGGCCACCGCCGAACCCGCCCCCGCCTACCCGGCGGGCGGCGAGCTGGGCTACGGCGAGATCCCTCCGTACGACTCCGAGGCGACCTGAGTCCCTCCCGGACGGCCGACGGCGGCGCCCCTCCCGCAGGGGGCGCCGCCGTCGTCGTGTCGGAGCGGGTGCCGTCAGCCGCGCCGGGTGGGCGAGATGCCGAGCTGGAGGCCCTTGAGGCTGGTCGACTTCTTGCTGAGGGAACCGGCGACGCGGATCAGCTCGGCCGCGGCCGGGGCGTCCGGGTCGGTCAGTACGAGCGGCTTGCCCTCGTCGCCGCCCTCGCGCAGGCGCATGTCGATCGGCACCTGGCCGAGGAGCGGCACGCGGGCGCCGAGGGTGCGGGTGAGCGCGTCGGCCACGGTCTGGCCACCGCCCTCGCCGAAGACCGAGACCCGCTCGTCGCAGTGCGGGCAGGGCAGCCATGACATGTTCTCGATGACGCCGGCGATCTGCTGGTGGGTCTGGACGGCGATCGATCCCGCCCGCTCGGCGACCTCGGCGGCGGCCTGCTGCGGGGTGGTCACCACCAGGAGCTCCGCCGAGGGCATCCGCTGCGCCACGGAGATCGCGATGTCACCGGTGCCCGGGGGCAGGTCCATCAGCAGCACGTCCAGGTCGCCCCAGTAGACGTCGGCGAGGAACTGGTGCAGGGCCCGGTCGAGCATGGGACCGCGCCACACGACGGGGGTGTTGCCCTCCGGCTTGAACATGCCGACCGAGATGACCTTGATGTCATGCGCCACCGGCGGCATGATCATGTCCTCGACCTTGGTGGGACGCTCGGAGGTGCCGAGCATGCGAGGGATGCTGTGGCCGTAGATGTCGGCGTCGACGACGCCGACCTTGAGACCGCTCGCGGCCATCGCGGCGGCCAGGTTGACGGTGACCGACGACTTGCCGACACCGCCCTTGCCGGAGGCGACGGCGAAGACACGGGTCAGCGAGCCGGGCTGGGCGAAGGGGATCTCCTTCTCGGGACCCTTGTTGCCGCGCAGCTTGGTCTGCAGCGCCTTGCGCTGCTCGGGGCTCATGACGTCCATCTCGACGGAGACGCCGGTCACTCCGTCGATCTTGGAGACCGCGGCGGTGACGTCTCGGGTGATGGTGTCCTTCATGGGACAGCCGGACACCGTGAGGAAGATCGCGACACGTACCGCCCCCTCGGGGGAGATGTCGACGCTCTTGACCATTTCGAGCTCGGTGATCGGCCGACGGATCTCAGGGTCGTTGACGGTCGCGAGGGCGGCCATCACCAGTTCCGGGGTAGGTGCCATCGAAGTGTCGGCAACACGGCGTCACACTGGGGCGACGGAGGATGCCGTCCCTCCTTGTCTGTTATCGATGAGGCGTCTCAAGGGCAGGAACTGCCCGTCGTGGCGCTCGTATGGCTTGGCGAGAGGCCCGATCCCGTCAGGGAACGGTCGGCGTCGGAAGTCCAATGGTATGAACCCCGGAACGTCGGCAGGAATTCCGGCCCCGGTTCTGGTCGCCGGATTCGGACAATTCGCTGTGTAGATGCGCGTGCAACGTTCTAAGGTTACTGTGTGACCCTCACGGCGGGCGAGTCCATGGAGAGCTTCAGCTCGGAGGAGCTGACGCTCTGGCGCATGCTCCAACGAGCCCAGGTCCGCATCGCCCGGGTGCTGGAGGCCGACCTGCTGATCGAGCATGATCTGCCCCTGGCCTCCTACGAGGTCCTCCTGCAACTCTTCGAGGCGCCCGAGCGGCGGCTGAGGATGAACGACCTGGCGGACCGGGTGCTGCTCTCGCGCAGTGGCCTGACCCGGCTCGTCGACCGCCTCCAGCGGGACGGCCTGGTCGAGCGCGAGGCGTGCACCAGTGACGCGCGCGGCCTGTTCGCGGTGCTCACCGACGCGGGCGCGGCGCGGCTGGCCGAGGCCGGTCCCACCTACCTGCGCGGCGTCCGCGCCCAGTTCCTGGACATGCTCGACGCCGACGAGCTGCGTCAGTGCGCGGTCATGCTGAACAAGCTCCTGCCCGCCTCCGGCACCGAACCCTGCTGAGGCCCCGCAGGGGGTGGCCGCCGCGGTCGTACCCCTGCTCCCGCTTGCCCGGGCTCGCGCCGGGCCGTCCTGACCGGTGGCCGGACAGGATTGTCGAGCGTCATGTCACATACCAGCTCCAGGGTGATGTCGAACACATAAAGGATCTTGCGGACTATACGGACAAAGATTGATATTGCGGATGTTTCCCTAGTTGTTCTGGAGGCTCCGCTTGCCGAAGTTACGGGCAGCCCTTGTCGTCCTCGCGGTTCTCGCGGCGGGCGTCACCCCAGCCCACGCGGCCACCCAGCCATCCCTCACCATCGAGCGGGGACGGTCCCAACCGGTCTTCTCCTACGCCGACGCCGTCCGCGAGCACGTCTACGTCGAGTCGGGTGTCGACAGCGACTCCGATGGGAGGCCGGACCGGGTCCGTGTCGACATCATCAGGCCGAAGGAATCGGGTCCCGGGCTCAAGGTGCCGGTGATCATCGATGAGAGTCCGTACTACGACAACTCCGGCCGGGGTAACGAGGCCGAGCGGAAGGTCTATGACGCCGCCGGGAACGTAGTGAAATTCCCGCTGTTCTACGACAACTACTTCGTACCGCGCGGTTACGCCGTCCTCAATGTCGACATGATCGGCACCACCAGGTCCGACGGCTGTCCCGACGTCGGCGGGCAGGCCGACGTGCTGGGCGGCAAGGCCGTGATCGACTGGCTGAACGGCCGCGCCACCGCCTACCGCCCCGACGGCACGCCCGCGGTCGCGGACTGGACCACCGGCAAGGCCGCGATGATCGGCAAGTCGTACGACGGCACGCTGGCCAACGCCGTGGCGGCGACCGGCGTGCAGGGGCTGGAGACCATCGTCCCGATCTCGGCGATCAGCTCCTGGTACAAATACCAGCGCTCCAACGGGGTGATCTACAACTACGACTACATGTCGTGGCTGGGGAACTACGTCGACACCGACTCCGAGGCCAAGTGCGCCGCGGTGCGGGCGCGGCTGGACGCCGAGGACGGCGACGACACCGGCGACTACAACGGCTTCTGGGCCGAGCGCGACTACATCGCGGGCTCGATGGCCGACGTCTCCAAGGTGCGCGCCAGCGTCTTCGCCGTGCACACGGTCAACGACCTCAACGTCAGGCCCGACAACTTCTCCAAGTGGTGGCAGGCGCTGGCCGGCCGGAACGTGCCCCGCAAGATCTGGGTCGGGCAGTACCAGCACGTCGACCCCTTCGACTTCGAGGGCCGTCGTGACCTCTGGGTCGACACGCTGCACCGCTGGTTCGACTACTGGCTGCTCGGCGTGCAGAACGGCATCATGCGAGAGCCCCGCGCCGACGTGCAGACCAGCCTCGACCGCTGGATCACCCAGCGCGACTGGCCCGCCCCGCTCTCCCTGAAGGTCCCCTTCCGCCCCGCGGCCGACGGCTCGTTCGGCCTCGTACCGGCCAGGAAGGGGCAGACCGCTACGTTCACCGACATCCGCCAGTCCGAGGACGCGATGGTGGCCGACGTCGGCACCATCAAGCCGGGGCGGGTGGCCTTCACCACCGGCGAGCTGCCGCTGGACCTGCGGCTGTCCGGCACACCCGTGGTGGACCTGCGCGTCGCGCTCGACAGGCCCACCTCGAACCTGACCGCGCTCCTCGTCGACTTCGGCGAGGACACCCGGATCGACTGGCGGCGGGGCCAGGGCATCACCACGGTCGCCGAGGAGAGTTGCCACGGCGAGAGCACGGCCTCCGACGACGCCTGTTACCGGCAGGTCGTCACCAACCGGGCCACCCGGCCCCTGGAGATCGTCGCCCGTGGCTGGATCGACGTGCAGAACCGCGACTCGCTCAGCGAGCCCTCGCCACTGTCCCCGGGCACGTACGGCAAGGTCAGCTGGGAGACGCTGCCGCAGGAGTACGTCTTCAAGAAGGGGCACAGGCTGGCCCTCGTGATCGCCGGCACCGACTCGACCTACAGCGCCGAGCGGGCCACCGGCGCGAACGTCACCGTCGACCTGGCGGGGAGCAAGGTCGTGATCCCGCTGGCGATCAGCACCCTCGGCAGCGCCGACGTGCCGAAGGACACGGCCAGGTGGCAGGGCCCGGCGCGACTGGACCTGCCGGTGCCGGAGAACCAGTTCTTCTAGACCGCTGAGGTTCGCGCGGGTCGCGCGCCGGGGGCACCCGGCGCGCGACCCGCCTTTCACGCCTCCGTGGACGTTCGCGGCTCCTGGAGATCCTCCTGGAGGCGCTGCAGTTCCGAGCGGATGTAGTCGCGGGTGGCCACCTCGCCGACCGCCATGCGCAGGGCGGCGACCTCCCGGGTGAGGTACTCCAGATCGGCCTGGTTCCGTTCCGCGGCCCTGCGGTCGTGCTCGTTCTGGACCCGGTCACGGTCGGCCTGCCGGTTCTGGGCGAGCAGGATCAGCGGCGCCGCGTACGAGGCCTGCAGGGACAGGATCAGCGTCAGGAAGATGAACGGGTAGGGGTCGAACCGCAGCGGCGGGGGGCCGAAGGCATTCCACAGGCCCCAGACGGTGACGAAGACCGTCATGTAGACCAGGAACCTCGCGGTGCCGAGGAAGCGGGCGATCTGTTCGGAGAGCCGCCCGAACGCCTCGGGGTCGTAGTGCGGACGGAGCCGCAGGCCGGGCTGTCTGGGCTGGTCGAGGCGGTCAGCCATGCCTGTCCTCCTGCTCGCGCCAGTCCTCGGGCAGCAGGTGGTCGAGCACGTCGTCCACCGTGACGGCCCCGACCAGGCGCCCGGCCTCGTTCACCACGGGAGCCGCCACCAGGTTGTAGGTGGCCAGGTAGAAGGTCACCTGGTTCAGGGTGAACTCCGGCCTGATCGGGTCGAGGGAGGTGTCCAGAATGCTGCCGAGCAGTGTGGACGGCGGCTCGCGCAGCAGCCGCTGGAAGTGGGCCAGGCCGAGGAAGCGGCCGGTGGGCGTCTCGATGGGCGGCCTGGCCACGTAGACCTGCGCGGCCACCGCGGGAGTGAGTTCGCGCTGGCGGATGTTGGCCAGCGCCTCGGCGACCGTCGCGTTCGGCGGCAGGACCACCGGCTCGCTCGTCATCATCCCGCCCGCGGTGTTCTCCGGGTAGATCAGCAGCCGCCTGATCGGCGCGGCCTCCTCGGGCGCCATCAGCGCCATCAGCGCCTCGGCCTGCTCGGCGGGGAGGTCCTGCAGCAGGTCGGCCGCGTCGTCGGGGTCCATTTCCTCCAGCACGTCCGCGGCCCGGTCGGGGGAGAGCCTGCTCAGAATGCTGATCTGATCCCGTTCGGGGAGCTCCTCCAGCACGTCGGCGAGCCGTACGTCGTCAAGGGCCGCCGCCACCTCGACCCGCCGCTTGTCCGGCAACTCGTGCAGTGCCCCCGCCAGGTCGGCGGCGCGCATCGACTCGAAGGCGACCAGCAGGTTGGCGGCGCCCTGGTCCTTCTGGACGGCGCCGAAGCCGTGCACCTCGGCCCAGTCGACGACCCTGGTCGCGCCGCGCCGGCGCAGCCCCATGCCGGGCGTGCTCGGGACCACCGCCACCTTGGTGACCAGCCACTCGGCGCGCCTGGTCCGCTCCATGGCCAGGTCCAGGACCGTCATCCGCTCGCCGTCGACCTCCACACCGAGGTCGAGCAGCTCGGCGACGGCCAGGGTCTCGGTCGCCCGCTGCTCGAACCTGCGCATGTTGAGCTGGCCGCTGAAGACCACGGAACCCGTCTGGGCGGACCGGATCCGGGTGATCGGCAGGAAGACCCGGCGCCGGGGCTGCACCTCGACGACCAGCCCGTGCACATGCGGCGGCGCGCTGCCGGCGATGGCCACCACCACATCACGGACCCGGCCGATCTGGTCCCCGGCGGGGTCGAAGACCGGGGTACCGGCGAGACGCGCGATGAAGATCCTCACATTTGAAGCGTAGGCCGCGTCTCGGGCCTACCCGCTGCTGCCACGCTCCCCGGCTCACATGCCGGAATCGATTTGCTGGCCGGTATCCCGACATGACAGCATCAAAGGCGCACAACGGTAATTACGGGAATGGTGTTTCATGAGACGTGCAGGACTGCTGATCGCACTCGCGTCGGCCCTGTGTTTCGCCTTCTCGGGTTCCATGGCCAAATACGTGGGCGCGGCCGGGCTGGCCCCGCTGGAGGCGGTCTGGGTACGGATGGCGGGTGCCGGGCTGCTGCTCGTCGCCGTCCTCGCGCTCGCCAAGCCCTCGGCCCTGCGCATCCCTCGCTCAAGGCTGCCGTTCCTCGGGGTGTACGCGGTGGTCGCGGTCGCCGGGGTGCAGGGGCTCTTCTTCCTGGCACTGACCCGGCTGCCGGTCGGCGTCACCCTGCTGATCGAGTACACCTCGCCGGTGCTGGTGGTGCTCTGGGTACGGTTCGTCCGGCGGGTACGGCTGCCCCGGGTGGCCTTCGCCGGTGCCGCCGTCGCGGTGGTCGGGCTCGCCGTCGTGGTGGAGATCTGGGCGGGACTCGCCCTCGACCCGCTGGGCCTGCTCATCGCCTTCGCGGCGACGGCGTGCTGCGCCGGATACTTCCTGCTCAACGACAGCTTCGGCGACGAGATCGATCCGCTCGGGCTGGTCGCCTGGGGGCTGTTCGGCGCCGCCGTGGCGCTCATCCCGATCTCTCGTCCCTGGGACATTCCCTGGGCGGCGCTCGGCACGGTGGTCACCCCGCCGGGTGGCTACCCGCTGCCGACTGCCGTGGCGCTGGTCTTCCTGATCGTGGTCGCCACGGTCATCGCCTACATCTTCGGCGTTCTCGCCATCCGCCGCCTGTCGGCCGCCGTCGGTTCCACCGTCGCCTCGCTGGAGGTCATCGCCGGGGCGGTGGTCGCCTGGATCCTGCTGGGCGAGGCGCTCGGACCCTTCCAGGTCGCGGGTGGCGTGATCGTCCTGATCGGCGCCTACCTGGCCCAGCGGGCCACCGCCATGCTGCCCGCCCCCGCCTCGGAGGTCAGGGAACCGGCTCGGGTGGGGTGAGCCGTATCACCTGGGAGCCGGTTGCCCAGCGCTCCACCAGCCTCGCGCCGTCGGGGGCGTTGAGCCGTTCCTTGGCGAGCGCGGCCACCGCGTCGGCGGCCTGCGTCTGGTCCATCACCTCCACGCGGGCGTCGAAGGCCACCAGGCGCCCGCCGTTGTCCTTGCTGCGCAGCGTCACCCGGACCTCATCGGCCTCGGCCAGCCCCGGCAGCGGTTGCTCGCCCCCGCCGGTGACCAAGTAGATCGCACCGTCGTACCAGGTGTGCCAGGCCAGCCGGGGCCGGTCCAGCGACAGCCACAGGACGCTCGACTTCTTGGCGCCCTCCTCGATCACACCCATGAGACGAATGTACGGCCTGTTCCTCCCCTTGGGGTGGTACAGGCCGTACGCGCCGTGAGGTCAGCGCCGGGAGAGCTTCCAGGCGGCCGGGAGCAGCCCGGCCGCGATGGCGATCTTGAGGGCGTCGCCGAGCAGGAAGGGCAGCACGCCCACCGCGAGGCCGGTGGCGAGGTCGGTCTGGGCGACGGCGATGAGGACCGGCAGGCCGAAGGCGTAGATGACCAGGTTGCCCAGGATCATCGTGCCGACGGTGCGCGGGACGGTGCGGTCGCCGCCGCGCTCGGCGAGCTTGCCGACCACGGCCGCGGCGGCGATGAAGCCGATGACGTACCCGAAGGACGCGCCGCCGAAGCCGGAGGTGCCGCCGGCGAACCACGGCACGCCCGCGAGACCGGCCAGCAGGTAGAGCGCCATGCTCAGCGCCGCGCGGTTCATGCCGAGGGCCGCGCCGACCAGCACGACCGCGAAGGTCTGGCCGGTGACCGGGACGGGCGAGCCGGGCAGCGGGAGGCTGAGCTGCGCCGCCAGGCCCGTCAGGGCGGCGCCGCCGACCACCAGCGCGACGTCGCGGGTACGGGAGCCCGGGATGAGGTCGGACAGTACGGCGGGCCTGGTCACCGAGGAAGCGTTTGCCATGGTGCGTGTCTCCTTTGCAGGTTCTTGACGCTCATTCTTGTGAGATCTCCGGCAAAAGCCCTGCGAGATCGCCGCCAAGAACAGGGGGAGGTCTTTGTCCGGACGCCATAGCGCCGCCCGGCCGCCGGTCTGCTTTCCCGCGAGCGCTAGCGTGTGCCCATGCGTTCTCGGCGTTCATGTCTCGCGGTGCCCGGCAGCAACCCCCGATTCCTGGAGAAGGCCCAGGGGCTCCCGGCCGACGAGGTCTTCCTCGATCTGGAGGACTCCGTCGCGCCCCTCGCCAAGGAGGGGGCGCGCAAGAACATCGTGGCGGCGTTGCGCGAGGGCGACTGGTCGGGCAGGACGAGGGTCGTCAGGGTCAACGACCTCGGCACCCAGTGGACCTACCGCGACGTCATCGAGGTCGTGGAGGGCGCGGGGGAGTTCGTCGACTGCCTGATGCTGCCCAAGGTGGAGGACGCGGCCCAGGTGATGTGGCTCGACACGCTGCTCACCCAGATCGAGAAGGCGAACGGCCTCACCGTCGGCAGGATCGGCATCGAGGCCCAGATCGAGAGCGCCAAGGGCCTGGTGAACGTGGACGCCATCGGCGGCGCGTCCCGGCGCCTGGAGACGCTCGTCTTCGGCCCGGCCGACTTCATGGCCTCGATCAACATGCGGACCCTGGTGGTCGGTGAGCAGCCGCCCGGCTACACCGAGGGCGACGCCTACCACTACATCCTGATGCGCATCCTGATGGCCGCCCGGACGCACGGCCTGCAGGCCATCGACGGCCCCTACCTGGCGATCAAGGACCTGGACGGCTTCCGCCGGGTGGCGGGCCGGGCCGCGGCGCTGGGGCTCGACGGGAAGTGGGTGCTCCACCCGACCCAGATCGAGGCCGCGAACGAGGTGTTCTCGCCGTCGCAGGAGGACTACGACCACGCCGAGCTGATCCTCGACGCATACGAGTACTACACGACGGTCGAGAGGCGCGGCGCGGTCATGCTCGGCGACGAGATGATCGACGAGGCGTCCAGAAAGATGGCGCTGGTGGTGGTGGCGAAGGGCAGGGCCGCCGGTCTCGCACGGACCACGGCCTTCACACCGCCCACGGCCTGACACCGCGGGGGTCACATGTCGGCGGTTGACATGAGGTGAGCCGGGGGTTTCACGGGTCTCGTCGGGCTGGTGTGTTTCAGGATTTTTATAGACAAATCATGATAATCCGGGCGCCCGGCTGATAAATCTGACTAGAGAGGTCTCGTCATCGCGGCCGGGACGTGTTGCTCTTGACTGTGTACGGCAGAGGTGCGGCCGGTCGGCCGCGGGAGGTGATCGTTTCCGGAGAACGGGGTAGTAGTAGGGTCGCGTGCGATTTGCCGCATCCGTAGGGGTTGCGGCCTACCGTTACGGAGACGACTGGAACGGTCCGGGGTGCTGACTCCGGGCTGAAACGGGCTTCCTGCGAGGAGGTGCTGAGCGTGGCCTCGGGCCCCCACGACCCGCGCTCGCGAGAGTGGCCGGCGGATGACGGCGGCGTTCACGACGATGCCATGCGTGCAGGCGGGTCCCAGGAGCCACACGCGTCCCCGCCGACGATCCAGCACTCCCCGCCGGGTCCCTCCGGCGACGACGCGCGCGGGCTCTCCATGGCCTCCCCGTGGATGCTCCCGCCGTTCGCGGCGCCGACCCCGGACGACGGCGAGCCGCCCCGGGCCCGCCCGGAAGGACTCGGCGGCGAGCGGCGCCGTCCGTACGCCCAGCCCTACGCCCCCACCCCCCAGCCCGCCGGGCAGTCGTCCCCGGCGGAACCCCCCACCCCCGACCACCCCACCCCCGACCACCCCACCCCCGACCACCCCGCCACCGATCACCTCGCCGAGGAGCCCGTGGAGGAACGGGGTACGGGGCAGGGCCGCCACGCCGTACCGGAGCGAGGGCGCCCGCGCCTGGTGGACCGCCCTGACCTCCTGGTCGCCTCGGGGCCGACGCCCGAGCGCAGGGGCAGGAGGAGAGCGGACCGGCCCGATCTCCTGGTCGCCTCGGGGCCGGCCCGCGAGCGGGGCAAGGACGAGCGGACAGCGCCCCCGCAGCCCCCACAGCCCCCGCCTCCCGCGCCCGAGGACCGGATCAGGATGGGACCGAGCATTCCGGCGACGCCGGAACCGGCGCCCACTCCGGAACCCGGCTCGATACCCGGGCCGACCCCCGAATCGGAGCCGGGGCCCGAGACTGAGGGGCCCGGCACGCCCGTCGAGGACGATTTCGAGCCCGTACGCCGGGTGGGACGCCCGCCCGGTGGCAGACCCGCCAGGCCCGACCTGCTCGTCGCGGAGGGCCCGCCCGGCAGGCGGGGCCCCAACGGCGGGCGGCATCACCGCTCGGCCGCCGCGCCCTCCGCGGTACGCCGGTCCAGCCCGACCAGGCGCCGGCGTGGCAGGGGCCTGGTGATCCCGTTCCTGATGGTCATGGTCCTCACCGTGGCGGTCGGTGGCGGCCTGGCCCTGTGGGGCTGGGTGAGCAGCCCGTTCGCCACCGGTCTCCGGCTGGTCGGCGACGAGGTGGGCTCGGGCGACGAGAACTTCGTGCCGCGGGCCGGTGTCGGCGGCAACGGCTCCAACCAGGTTCTCAACGCGGTGGCCTCGGTGGGCTCCGTCATGGTCGCGGTCGGCAGCGACACCACCAGCCCGGTACCCAGACCGCTGTTCCTGGTCTCTCCCGACGGCGGCACGACCTGGCAGCTGGGCAGGATGGTCGGCCCGGTGGGGTACGAGACGGGTCCGACCACGGTGGGCCGGGTGGCGGGCGGTGACGGTCGCTGGCTGGCGGCGGGCAACGACCCCCTCGGCTCGGGGCACGGCCTGTGGACCAGCTCCGACGGCTACAGCTGGACCGCCGTCGACCCCGCCGAGCTGGACGCCTTCGCGCGCGGGGACAAGATCATGGACCTGGCCAGGACCGACTCGGGCTTCGTCGCGGTCGGCGCGGCCGTGCTGGACGACGGCACCACCGGGGCCGTCGCCTGGGTCTCTCCCGACGGGCGCGCCTGGAAACGGGTGGCGACCCGGGAGATCGGCATGCCGGACAAGGTGCGGGGCATCAAGGCGGTCGTCGCCAGGGGGAACGCCGTGGTCGCGCTGGCGGACCCGGCCCAGGGGCAGTCCACCTCGGTCATCCTGCGTTCGGCCGACGGAGGCGGGAGCTGGCAGCGGACCGGCACCGCGCTCAATGACGTCATCCCCGAACCGGGCGCGCTGGCCGTGGCCGGCGGGGGGTTCGTCCTCGTACCGACCCAGCAGCGCAGCGACAAGGGCGAGGTCCGCGTCTACTGCTCGCCTGAGGGCGCCGACTGGAAGGCCTGCGGGACCATCACCGGCCTGGGGTCCGACGGTTCCGGCGTCAGGCGGCTGGCCTCCTCCGCGGCGGGGGTGGCCGCGGTCGTCGAATCCGGCTTCGAGCGCTACACGGTCCACACCAGCTCCGACGGCCGGGACTGGAGCAAGACCACAGACCTCGGTGAGGTACCGGGCTCGCTGCGGGCGCTCGCCCTGTCCGACACCGGCACCCTCGTCGTCGGCGGCGACGAGCGCGCCGCCGACGTGGACAACAGGGTGGTGCTCATCACCGCGCCCAAGGGCGGAGAACCGAGGCCGGTCTCCCTTGGGGGTATCGAGGGCCTGGCCAGAGCCGCCCGCGAGACGGCCAGGGTGGCCGCGGGCGACGGCAAATTCGTCGCGGTGGGCGCCGTCTCAGGCGATGCCGGGATCTGGACCAGCACGAACGGCGAGAGCTGGAAGGCGGGCGGCCCGGCGCAGCTCCTCGGCGGCCCGAGGCGGCAGGCGCTCGCCGACGTCGCGCACGGCAGGCGGGGCTGGCTGGCCGCGGGCAGCACGATGACCGACGCCTCCTCCACCGAGCCGCTGCTGCTCACCTCCTCCGACGGTGAGAACTGGCGCAGGGTTCCGGTGCTGGGCCCCCTCGCCCCGGCGGGCGACCACGACTTCCTCGCTCCGCACGCGGTGGCGGCGGGCCCTTCCGGTTACGTCATGGCGGGTGAGGACCGCGGCCCCGCCGCCACCGTGCCCGTCCTGTGGTTCTCCGCCGACCTCAAGCGCTACTCCAGGGCGGCCAGGCTTCCCGCGGGCGGTACGGGCGTGCGGCTGCACGACGTCTCGGCGACCTCGTCCGGATACGTGGCCGTCGGCGGCTCCGGCACCGCCGAGCGCGAGACCGGCGTGGTCTGGGTGTCGGCCGACGGGGTCAACTGGAGCGCGCGCAAGCCGGTCCTGCCCCCGGGGGCGACGTCGGCGGGGCTGCGGCACGTGGTCCTGTACGGCGGGGACATCGTCGCGGCCGGCACGGCCAGGACGGAGGACGGCCAGAAGGCCTTCGGCGCGGTGTCCGCGGACAACGGGACGAGCTGGGAGTTCTCCTGGCTCCCCGGGGACACCGCGTCCGCCGTGCAGGATCTCGCCGCGACGCCGGAGGGCGTGGTGGCCGTGGGCTGGTACGGGGTTCCAGGCGAGGGCGACAGCGCGGCCTGGACCTCGGAGGACGGGCTGAACTGGCAGCTCCACACCCCCAGCCAGGGCAGGCTGGACGGCGACGGAGCCCAGTGGCTCGGCGCGGTGGCGGTCCTGGGCGGCCAGGTCGTGGCTCTGGGCCGCTCCACCACCTACAGCGCGGACCACCTCACCCTGTGGCGCTCCAAGCTCACCTCGACACGGTGAGGTGGACCTCGCGCCGCTCACTCCCGCGCGATGACCGCCCACTCGACCAGCGCGTCCAGCAGGCCGGGGGTGAGCGGGAGCCGCTGTAGCTCCGCGCGGGTGACCCAGCGGACGTCCGCGGCGTCGTCCCCGGCGGAGAGCGTGCCGCCGGAGACCTCGGCCAGGTAGTCGCGGATCTCGTAGCGGGCACCGCCGGGGCCTGGGCGGTCGACGGTTCCCGCCAGGCGCCCGGGGACGACGGTCAGGCCGGTCTCCTCCAGAACCTCTCTGATGACCGCCTCGGGGTCGGACTCGCCCGGCTCGACCCGGCCGCCGGGGACGGACCACAGCCCCATCCCGGGTGGCCTGCCGCGACGGACCAGAAGCATCCGCCCCGAGCCGTCGAGGATGATCGCCCCCACACAATTTACGCGCACGTGAACAACATTACGGCGTGATAACGACCAGGCCTCTTGACGGATGGGCCGTCGAAGAAGCAGCGTGGGTAGGCGTGAAAGCCGCCCCTACATGCCCACGCTGTTTCGGCCCGCTACGTCCGCCGAGTGCTTGGTCAAGCTCCTGGAGATGCGGTCCCCACGGTGATGTGCTGCCGTTCCAGCCACCCATACCTCCCTCCGCCGCCGCGGTGGAGGCCATCACCCGTATCTCCCGCGTCCCCGTCTGGGTCCCGTGGCCGCTGCCCACGGGGTGGCTGGTCACCGGGTTCGCCCACGTGGGTGACGAGCGCAGCGGCGTACGGGCCACGGTGGTCGCGGTCTCCGGACCTTCGCTGACCTACGGGCCCGCCGATCTGCTGCTCATCGCAGAGGAGCCCGGGGTCGGGCTCGGCGCGGCGTTCGCCGGGTTGGAGAGCACCGATCCCGGCACCGGCTTCGACCAGGGCCCGCCGCACGCCAAGATCGATGTCAAGGGCCATCCGGCCGCCCTGTGGTGCGTCACCGCCGCCTGTGACCGGGCCGTCTACGTGGGCGAGGCACTGGGGAACTGGCTCTGGGCGGTCGTGTGGCCCGCCGAGGCCGGTTACCTGATGACCCTGGCCGAGCTGTCCCTGCGCGATCTGCGCGACCACGACCAGACTCTCGACCTGCCCTTCGGGGCGTTCTCCCCGCGCCTGGAGGCCCCGGCCCCCTGACCGCCCGCCCGGCATTCGAACCTTTGACCGTTCCGTCCGGACCGGAGGGTGGGGAGAGGCAGTAAAGTTCGGAAGCGTGACAGCGCGTATCGAGCGAGTGGTGACCGAGGGCGTCGTTGATGTCGACGGCGTCGAGCACAAGGTCGAGAACAACACGTGGATCCTGGGTGACGACGAGGATGTCATCGTCATCGACCCCGCGCGCGACGCGGAGGCGATCCTGGAGAAGGTCGGCGAGCGGGAGGTGCTGGCGATCATCTGCACCCACGGCCTGCCCGACCACGTGGGCGCGGCCATCGAGGTCGCGGCCAGAGACGAGGCGGTGATCGCCCTCCACCCCAAGGACAGGCCGCTGTGGCGACTGACCTGGCCGGACACCTGGCCGGACATCGACATGGAGGACGAGGGCCTGTTCGAGGTCGGCGGTGTCCAGCTGGAGGTCATGTCCACTCCGGGCATCTCCCACGGTGGCGTCTCGCTTTACTGCGAGGCCCTGGAGGCGGTCTTCACCGGCAAGACCCTCCAGGCCGACGGCCCCGGCAGGGTCGGCGGTGAGTATCCCGCCCTGGCCGACCAGCTGACCGCCATCGGCGGACGGCTGTTCACCCTGCCCCACGCCACCCGGGTGCTGCCCGCGCACGGCGAGGAGAGCACGATCGGCGACCTGGAGCCTCAGTTCGACGCCTGGCTCTCCGGCTCGCTGACCCGAGGGGCGCAGGAGCAGGAGGAGGGACCGCTGACCGACGGCACGCGCGCGGCGGGGATCCGGCTGAACCTCCGGGACGAATAGCCCTCGATGGACCAGCTTCCCCTGGAGGGCATGCCGCGGCGGCTGTATGCCTGCACGCCGTCGCGGCTGAACAGCTGGCTGGACTGCCCCCGGCGCTACCGGTTCACCTACCTGGATCGGCCCGCGCCGCAGAAGGGCCCGCCGTGGGCGCACAACAGCGTGGGCGTCAGCGTGCACAACGCCCTGGCCGCCTGGTGGCGCGAGCCGTACGAGCGGCGTACGCCCGAGGTCGCCGTCACCCTGCTCACCAGGGGATGGATCAGCGAGGGGTTCCGCGACGCGGAGCAGTCGGCCGCCTGGCGTGACCGGGCCGGGGAGATGGTCCGCGGGTACGTGGCGGGCCTCGACCCCGCCGCGGAGCCGGTCGGTGTCGAGCGCACCGTCGCCACGCGCACCTCCGTCGTGGCCCTCTCCGGCCGGGTGGACCGGCTCGACCGGCGCGGCGAGGAGCTGGTCGTGGTCGACTACAAGACCGGCCGGCGTCCGCTGACCACCGACGACGCCCGTTCCTCGCTCGCACTGGCGGTCTACGCCATCGCCTCCTCGGCGATGATGCACCGCCCCTGCCACCGGGTCGAGCTCCATCACCTGCCGACCGCCTCCGTCGTGGAGTGGGAGCACACCGACGAGTCGCTGGCCCGGCACCTTGGCCGAGCCGAGGAGATCGCCGTCGAGGCCTCCGAGGCCGACGAGCGTTACCGGGCATGGTCGGCCACCCGCCCCGGCAGGACCGGCTCGGCCGCGTCACGGACCAGGGGCACCGGCCGGACCCCGCCTCCGGTGCCGCCCGAGGTCGAGGCCTCCTTCCCGCCCCGTACGGGCCCGCTGTGCTCGTGGTGCGACTTTCGCCGCCACTGCCCCGAGGGCCAGGCCGCGAGCGGCGACCGCGAGCCGTGGGACGCCCTTGCGGACTGACCGCGCGGCGCGTCGTCAGGCGGTGCGGGGCAGCCGGTCCGGCCAGCGGCGCGGGTCGGTCAGCCCCCTGAGCCCCTTGCTCAGGTCGTAACCCGCGGCGCCGAGCCGCTCGCGGGAGGCCCCGAGCATTTCGCGGGTGCCGGGGGTGAACGCCCGGTCGTGGACGTGTTCGGGAAGCGAGTTCATGGTCAGCCGGAACGCCCTCAGCGCCGCTGTCACCATGCTGGGCGGCACCTCGGGCAGCACGCCGTACATCTGTCTGGCCCAGTCGGGCAGCGAGTAGTAGCAGAGCGCGCCGAAGGGGAAGTAGGCGGGTTTGCCGGGGGTGAGGGCACGTAGCTCGGCGGGCAGTCGCGGCCAGAGCAGGAAGCGCACGGTGGAGGCGGCCTCGGGGGTGACCCTCAGCGCCGGGCGGACCGAGGCGAGGTAGCCCTCCAGCTCCGCCAGGGAGCCGGGCACGTCCTCGGCGTGCAGGCCGACGTAGGTGGCGCTGCGGCGCTGCTCGGCCAGGTAGCGGTCGGCCTGGCGGTCGCTGAGCCCCAGGCCCGCCCGGCGTGCCACGGTCAGGTAGGAGGAGACCTCCGCGCAGTGCACCCAGAGCAGCAGCTCCGGGTCGTCCACCCGGTGGGTACGGCCGGTGTCGGGGTCGTTGATGCGGAGCCGCCGGTGGATTCCCCGGACGCGGCGGCCGATCTCGTCGGCCTCCGCGGGGCTGCCGAAGGTGACCCTGCCCACGAAGTCCGCCGTGCGGCGGAGCCTCCCGAACGGGTCCTGCTGGAAGTTGGAGTTCTGCCAGACGCCGCGCATAGCGAGGGGATGCAGGGCCTGGAGCATGAGGCCGCGGACCCCGCCGACCCACATGGAGCGGTCGATGTGCACCAGCCAGGTCGCGGTGTGCGGAGGCTGGACGACGATGTCTTCGATGCTCGCCATAGTAAGTAAATCATTACATGGCATTCGACGACGCGTCCAACAGGGGGCGCGTTAGCGGGAAACCCCAGGTCAGCTTCTTGGCCGGCCCTCCGCGGCGTTCCAGAAACGGATGAGCGCGGCGGCCGTGGTCTCCGGGGCCTCCACCGCGGGGGAGTGGGCCGCGCCGGGGACCACCACGCAGTCGGCGTCCAGCCGGCGGGCCATCTCCGACTGCATGTGCGGCGGCCAGCCGTCGTCGTGCTCGCCGTACAGGACCAGGGTGGCGACGTCGACCTGGGTGAGTTCGTCGCACCGGTCAGGCGCGGAGAGCACCTCCTCGGTCATCGTGTACATGCCGGTGGGCGAGTTGGCGAACAGTCGCTTGCGCAGGAAGGCGATGATCTCGTCGGAGACCCCGGCGGACAGGGCCTCGGGCTCCATCCGGTTGTGCCACAGGTGCTCCAGCCCGAGGTCGGGCAGTTCCGAGATCATGATGCGGCCCGCGTGCTCGCGGGGCCCGACGATCGCGGCGGGTCCGGAGCTCATGAGCGTGTAGGACCCGAACCGGGTACGGCCGTCGATGACCGCCTCCCGGGTGACCAGGCCGCCGAAGGAGTGGCCGACCAGGTGGATCGGACCTCCGTGGCCGATCACCTGGGCCAGGACGTCGACGTCGTTGCCGAGCGCGGCGCAGGTGTAGGCGCTTCTGTCGTCGGGGCCGTTCGACTCGAACTGGCCTCGCATGTCGATCGCGATGACCTGGCGGCCCGACTGGGCGAGCGTCTGCAGCACCGCGATGAAGTCTTCCTTGCTCCCCGTCAGACCGGGGACCAGCAGGGCCGGCCAGCGCTCAGGAATGCCGCTGACGGGCAGGGCCTCCAGGGCGGCGAAGGTGCCCACCGCCGTCTCGATCTGGCGAGAACGGACGCCAGGAGGCATGGTCAGAAAACGCGGCGTACTCACGTAGCCCCACGATACCTCTCTTTTGACGTCCTCCCCCGGCTCGAAAGCCGGGGATTCCAGCACCCGACCTGCGGGTCGGGTCTGCCGGTTCGCGGTTCACCGGCCCGGACGATCCCGAAGCCTCCCCGCGCGGACACGGCACGTCCTGCCGCGTTCGGAGAAACAAGATTCGCTTGGCTGTCGCGGAACATCCCAACCCTATCGAGCCGCACCCGCGCGACGAGAGAACCGAGAGGTGCCTCCTCGCCGCGCCGGCGGACGGAGCATCCGCCCTGGCAGTCCGGTGAAAGCGCTCCGTGCGTCCGGGAGCGCGAAAAGGGGCGCCACCGTTATGGTCGCACCCCCTTTTCAATGCCTGCACCGCTAGTTCGGGCGACGAACTCCTCGTTGCTGGCCGCGCATCTGCGGACGGCGGCGGCTCTGCACGCGCTCGGAGGCCGCCGAGGGGGCGATCTCGTCGTCGTCCGACGCCAGGTCCGGAGACTTGAAGATCACCGCGAACGGGCTCGGCGGAATGATCTTCTCGGGCTGCGGCCGGGGCCTGGAGACCTCCGCCGCGGGCTCGTCGTCCCAGTGTTCGGCCACGTCGTCCTCCACGCCTGCGGTGAACTCCGCCACCGGCTCCTCGTTCCACGCGGGGGTCTCGGCCACCTGCTCGCGCCTGGCACGGCGCTGCCTGCGGACCGGCTCGTCCGTCGCGGAATCGGGATGAGCCGAAGCCCCGGACTCCCCGACGAGGCTCACCTCGGGGTTCAGCCCGGCCCTGCGGGCACGGCCCCGGCGGGGCGCGGCCTCGGCGGCGTACTGGTCGTCACGGCTGTCCTTGCGGGGTGCCACGTCCGTCTCCACCTCAGCGATCTCGACGACAGGGGACTCAGCGGGCTGGATCTCCTCGGCCGTGACCGGCGCGGAGATCTCCTCACTGGTACGGCCGCCGCGAGTGCGACGGCGCTCGCGGGACGTGCGTGCCGGACGCTCACGACGCTCCTCACGATCGTCCTCACGCCCCTTGCGGGGAGAGCGGGAGCGGATTCGCCCGGTCTCGCCGAGATCCTCGACCTCCTCGGCGGCCAGGCCCGCCCGGGACCGGTTGGCGCGCGGCAGCACGCCCTTGGTGCCCTCGGGGATGCCCAGATCGCTGAAGACGTGCGGGGAGGTCGAATAGGTCTCGACCGGCTCGGGGAAGGGGAGCGAGAGCGCGTTGTTGATGACCTTCCAGCGAGTGAGGTCCTCCCACTCGACGAAGGTCACCGCGACGCCCGTCTTGCCGGCCCGGCCGGTGCGACCGATCCGGTGTACGTACGCCTTCTCGTCCTGCGGGCAGTCGTAGTTGACGACGTGGGTGACGTCGTCGACGTCGATGCCGCGCGCCGCGACGTCCGTCGCGACCAGCACGTCGATCTTGCCGTTGCGGAAGGCGCGCAGGGCCTGCTCGCGCTGGCCCTGGCCGAGGTCGCCGTGGACGGCCGCGGCGGCGAAGCCGCGCTCCTTGAGCTGCTCGACGACCATGTCGCAGGCGCGCTTGGTCTCACAGAAGATCATTGTGAGCCCGCGGCCCTCGCACTGCAGCAGGCGGCCGACGATCTCGATCTTGTCCATCCGGTGCGTGCGCCAGACGAACTGGGTCGTCTGCGGGGTCGCCTCGGCCTCGGCGTCGTTGTTCTCGGCCCGCACGTGGGTGGGGCGGGTGAGGTAACGCCTGGACAGGGCGACGATCTCGCCCGGCAGGGTCGCGGAGAACAGCATCGTCTGCCGCTCCGCCGGGATGAGCTTGATGATGCGCTCGATGTCGGGCAGGAAGCCCAGGTCGAGCATCCGGTCGGCCTCGTCGAGGACGAGCGTCCCGATCTGGCTCAGGTCGAGGTGCTTCTGCTTGACCAGGTCGAGCAGGCGGCCCGGGGTGCCGACGATGACGTCGACGCCCTGCTTGAGCGCCTCGATCTGGGGTTCGTAGGCGCGCCCGCCGTACACGGTGAGGATCCGCGAGCCGAGCTTGCCGGCCGCCGTCACGAGGTCCTCGGTGACCTGAACGGCGAGCTCGCGGGTCGGTACCACGACCAGCCCGCGGGGCTTCTTGCGGTTCTTCCTCGGCTTGCCGACACGCTGCAGCATCGCCACGCCGAAGGCGTAGGTCTTGCCGGTGCCGGTGCGCGCCTGGCCGATGATGTCCTGGCCGTTGAGGGCCAGGGGGAGTGCCATTTCCTGGATCGGGAACGGCGCGATGATGCCCTCGGTCTCAAGGGCATCGGCGATCTCTGGGGTGACTCCGAGGTCTCGGAACGTCGTCAGCTTGGCCTGCCTAAATCTCCGTTGAAGGCAGGACTGCCGGGACCACGGGCAGAAAACGTGTTCCCCGTGCCGGGTCCTCGCGGAAGGTCCAGCCTTCTCATGTCATCAGCGACCGCTGCGGCGTCACGCCGACTTTTGGGGGCGTCCGAGAGTGGATATCCCGGATTAACACGGTGCGGTCGCACTTTCACAGAGCAGTGTACTCGATACCACAACGGAGAACCGATTTCTTCGTATTCCCGGTGAATCGCGAGGTCGATCAGATCGTAGGCTGCCTCCATGAGCGATTCCCCTCCCGGTGTCTCCGACCTGCTCGGTGTTCTCGCCTACGCCGAGCTGACGGCGTTCCTCAGGCTCGCCGAGGACGCCACGCGGTATGCCCCCTCGCTGACCGACCGGGCGGCTCTTGGCGGCCTCGCGGCGGCCGAGTACGCGCACTTCGAGCTGCTCCGCGACCGGCTGGCCGACCTCGGGGTGGATCCCGAGGAGGCGATGGCGCCCTTCGTGGGGCCACTGGACGACTGGCATGCCCAGACGACCCCGGGAGACTGGCTGGAGGCTCTGGTGAAGGCGTATGTGGGCACGGGGATCGCACTCGACTTCTACCGCGAGGCGGCCATCGGTGTGGACGACCGGACGCGGAACCTCGTCGAGGAGGTTCTCGCCGACGAGGGACGGTCGCAGTTCGCCGTCGAGAGGGTCGGTGCGGCGCTCCAGAAGGACCCCAAGCAGGCGGGGCGGCTGGCGCTGTGGGCCAGGCGGCTGGTCGGGGAGGCACTGAGCCAGGGACAGCACGTGGCCGCGGCCAGACCGGAGCTCGCGGCGCTGCTGGTGGACGCGGCGGGGGAGGACATCGGCCGGATGTTCGCCCGGCTGACCGAGAAGCACGGCAACCGGATGGCCGCCCTGGGGTTGTGAACCGCCGGCTCCGAGTCTCCGGTATGGGGACCGGATGGCCGTCCGGGGCGTGTCACCGGCTGTGCGGTCGGTTTTCCGGATCCCGGCTCCCGCTACGGGGCCGGATGGCCGTCCGAGGGCGTGTCCTCCGCCCCCGGACCGGCCGCTGGATCGGCCCAGGCTCTGTTCGCCGGGGGCGGAGCAGGGGAACCGGTCCCGCGGATCAAGGCGCGTGGGGCGCCGAACAGCGGTAGCGTGCGAGACATGAGGGCCTCGCGCCGCTATGGCAGTTCCTTGACGAGATGTGGGCCGAACCGCTGGACCTCGCGTCCCGTGTTACGCAGAGGAGGCGCGGGGTGTCCGGCCGTCGGCCGGGGCCGGGAGCATCTCCGCCGGGTCAGACGTCCGCGCTGCTGCGGTTTCGGCGAGCGGGACGAGTGCTCGGGCACATGGGGGAACGAGCGGTTCTGAGCCGGGCTGTCCGGCGCTCTCGCACTCTCCGTAAGGGATGGGTCACCCGACGCCGGTGCTCACGCCAGATCCGCGGACCGCGCCGTGCCGGCGGGGGACGACGATCTGGCGCGAGCCTCGGAATCCGTCAGAGCGTGCCGCCGAAGCCGACGGGACGCAGCGCCTCCCCGCCGATCTCGATGAAGCCGAGTGATGCGATCGGGACGATGACCTTCCGGCCACTGACGTCGGTAAGGGTGAAGACACCGGCGCTGGACGCGAGGGCGGCGCTGATCTCGCTTTCGACCTGGTCGGCCGTGAGGTCGGTCTCCACTACGAGTTCACGGTGCACGGAACGTACGCCGATCTTGATTTCCATCCTGCTCCCTTTCGATGAGGGTTGCTCGTCCCATGGTCACCCCATCGAAGGTCCGACGCGCCGGTTGATCGCGCCAAGCGAACAGAAGTCCCGTGGCCACGGGACGTTCTCAGTGATCGGCGACGGTACGGGGGAAACCGGAGATGCCGCGCCACGACAGACGCGCGATGAGCTGGGTGGCCGCGTCCTTGGGGATGGAGCCGTTGCTGCTGATCCAGTAACGCGCGCTGACCTCGGCCATGCCGACCAGCCCGACACCCAGCAGGCGTGCCTCGTCGCTGGAGCAGCCGGTGTCCTCCTGGATGACCTGGCTGATCATCTCGGCGCTCTCCCGGAGGTTGCGCTCCATGCGCTGGCGGACCGGGGCGGCGTTGCGCAGGTCCGACTCGAACACCAGTCGGAAGGCCTCACCCTGGCTGGAGACGAAGTCGAAGAACGCGCCGATCGCGGCCTGGACACGCTGCTTGTTGTCCGTGGTGGAGGCGAGGGCGTCGCGGCAGCGGGTGATCAGGTCGTCCACATGCAGGTCGAGCAGGGCCAGATAGAGATCCTGCTTGCCTGGGAAGTGCTGGTAGAGGACCGGCTTGCTGACCCCGGCCCGCTCGGCGATCTCGTCCATCGCGGCCGCGTGGTAGCCGTTCTCCACGAAGACCTCCTGCGCCGCGCTGAGCAGCTGGCGGCGGCGGGCTGTCCGGGGCAGCCGGGTGCCCCGGGGCTTGGCGTCCGGGGTAGCGGTCACGTGGTCTCCTCGGGTGAAACTCCTGGCGTCTGGGGCCATCCTACGCGCGGGTAACAGGGGTCAGCGATAATCGTCCTCATCGAGCTCGATCGTGCGTCGCTGCTCGAAGGTGTCGGCGGGATCGGCCTCCATGGGAACGGTATCGGGCCACTCCTCGTTCTCCTCGCGCGCGGTCCGATTCTGCTCGGCGGCGTCCGCGGGGTCGACCTCCGCCTCCGCGGCGAGGTCGGCGGACGAGCCGGAGCCGCCCTCGCGTGCCGACCGGCGCTGCTCGGCGGCGTCGGCCTCAGGTGTCTCGATCGAGATCTCCTCGGACAGATCGTCGATCGTTTTCCCATGCTCTCTGTCGCCGCGCGCGTTCATGTCTGACATCCCCTGTCGTCATCCGGACTTCGGCACGTTTCCTGTCCTGACCCGGTTCCTGCAAACGTCGGACATCGCCCAGCGTACGACCTCGGATGCCGCGCGCTGAGAAAGACGCGGCATCGGATTGCCCATGGCGGTACCTGCCGCATTGGTGGTGCTTTACGGCCGTCCGGCGATATTTTAGAACATGTGTGCTAAATGTGGCTGGAGGTGTTGGATCCGGCGGGCCGCGTCGGCGTCGAGGTGGCCGAGGCGAGGCGGGTACCGCTCGGTTGACATCCGAGAAAGAGGGGGAGAGCGGTGCGGGCCGGACATCAACAGCGGGGGCCCGCGGTTCGAAAACCGCAGACCCCCGCCTGCAATTCGTGAGAAATGAGAACTCGCACTGTATTGAGAGTCAGAGGCTCGGGGATTTCTCCTCAAGTCCCCGTATTCGAGGTCCGGTCGCTGCTTCTCGGTGAGAAGCGGTGATCGTGGCGAATACGGTGTCCTGTCTCTCCGTTACGGTTCCGGAGCCGCTCACAATCGCGGGTCCGGCCGCGTGGTTTCGGCCTCTGGTCGTGCCGCGCCCCGATCGGGGTGCGCGACCCTGGTCAGGTGACTAGGAGACCGGGGGGGCGCCAAGGCCGTTGTTGCCGCCGTTGTTGCCCCCGTTGTTGCCGCCCTCTTCGTCGCGGCGCTCACGGCGGCGCTCCTCGCGAATGGGCTCGAAGCGCTCCTGGCGGTTGTCGTTCCTGAGGTGGTTGCGGTTGTTGTTGTGGTTGTTGATGATCAGCCTGAAGCGGTGACGGCTGAAACGGCGGTTGCAGCCGCCACCGCAGCCGCCGCCGCCCCAGGTCGGGAAGGCGGCGCCGGTGATCGTGGTGGTCATCGCGCTGGCGCTGGTGACGGTGGTCGCTGCGCCCATGCCGACGACTCCGCCGGTCAGCGCCGTGCTGATCGCGAGCCCTGCGAGGACACCCTTGTACTTGGGCATTGCGTTTCCCCCTTGAAAGGATCGGTTGCCCCGATTTTCGGCACTTACCGAATCATCCGGGAATTACCGGAGATAGCCAGTGATGAGCCATCCCTGGTTGTCATAGTTTCCTTGCATGTCTGCTGATAAACGGAGATCGAAGGCTTTTGCTCTCCCCTTAGCTATTTATCATCGATGTTGAACTCTTATTGATTGATTTCAAATGAAATGTTCTTAATGTCGTATTTGTGCTTTGGGGGGTGGAAGGATGCCGGGTGTTGTCGAGGGGGGAGGCGGGGTGCGGTGGGGGAATCCTCGCCGGCTCCGGGCCGAGGTGGTCTCCGGGGTGTTCTGCCGTCGAATCCGGTGAACGCGGGGGGACGCCGCGGGAGCCGCTCTCGTGCGCCGGCGTCGAGGTGGGGAAAGGGGGAAATGCGCGACGGAGGCGGGGAAGGTGACGTGCACATGGGCGAGGGCCCCGCGGTTCGAAAACCGCGGGGCCCCGCTGTGATTCGTGAGAAATGAGAACTCGCACTTTGTCGAGAGTCAGGGCTTGGGGATTTCTCCTCAAGTTCCGGTATTCGAGGTCCGGTCGCTGCTTCTTGGTGAGAAGCGGTGATCGTGGCGAATACGGTGCCCTGTCGCTCCGTTACGGTTCCGAAGCCGCTTCAAATCGCGGGTCCGGCCGCGTGGTTTCGGCCTCTGGCCGTGCCGCGCCCCGATCGGGGGTGCGACTCCGGTGATCGAGAGGCCTGCTACTCCCTGTCGTCGCGCTGGGCGAGAACGGGCACGAGGCGGTCGTTGCGGTTGAAGTTGTCCAGGCGGTTGTCGTTGTTGTTGTGGTTGTTAATGATCAGCCTGAAACGCCTGTGGCTGTGGCGGAAGTGCGAACGGCCGCCGCAGCAGCCGCAGCCGCGCCTGCAGCCGCCGCCGCAGGTCGGGAAGGCGGCGGCGGTGATCGTGGTGGTCGCCGCGCTGGCGCTGGTGACGGTGGTCGCTGCGCCCATGCCGACGACTCCGCCGGTCAGCGCCGTGCTGATCGCGAGCCCTGCGAGGACACCCTTGTACTTGGGCATTGCGTTTCCCCCTTGAAAGGATCGGTTGCCCCGATTTTCTGCATTTCCCGGATAAATCGGAAAAGCTGGAGATGATCAATGATGAGTCATCCCTGGTTGTCATGGTTTCCTGGTATGTCTTCTGACAAACGGAGATCGAAGGCTTTTGCCCTCTTCTTATCTCTTTATGGTTGATGTTGAACTCTTATTGATTGATTTCAAGTGAAATGTTCTTAATGTCGCATTTGTGCTTTGGGGGGTGGAAGGATGCCGGGTGTTGTCGAGGGGGGAGGCGGAGTGCGGTGGGGAGCCCTCGCCGGCTTTCCGGGTGGTTCCGAGGTCGTCTCTGGGACGCTCTGCTGTCGGATCCGGTGAACGCGGGTGGACGCCGCGGGAGCCGCTCTGGTGCGTCGGTGTCGAGGTGGGGGGAGGTGGGCGCGGGGCGGGGAAGGTGATGTGCCGGAGGTGGGGCGCATGGGCGAGGGCCCCGCGGTTCGAAAACCGCGGGGCCCCGCTGTGATTCGTGAGAAATGAGAACTCGCACTTTGTCGAGAGTCAGGGCTTGGGGATTTCTCCTCAAGTTCCGGTATTCGAGGTCCGGTCGCTGCTTCTTGGTGAGAAGCGGTGATCGTGGCGAATACGGTGCCCTGTCGCTCCGTTACGGTTCCGAAGCCGCTTCAAATCGCGGATTCGGCCGTGAGTGACCTCATGTTCCGAACGTGCCGCGCCCCGATCGTGGGGTGCGACTCCGGTGATCGGGAGGCCTGCTACTCCCTTTCCCTGTCCTCGCGCTCGACGAGAACGGGCACGAGGCGGTCGTTGCGGCTGAAGTTGTCCAGGCGGTTGTCGTTGTTGCTGCGGTTGTTGAGGGTCAGCCTGAAGCGGTGGTGGGTGCGGCGGAAGTGCGAGCGGCCGCAACCGCAGCCGCGGCCGCAGCCGCCGCCCCAGGTCGGGAAGGCGGCGCCGGTGATCGTGGTGGTCATCGCGCTGGCGCTGGTGACGGTGGTCGCTGCGCCCATGCCGACGACTCCGCCGGTCAGCGCCGTGCTGATCGCGAGCCCTGCGAGGACACCCTTGTACTTGGGCATTGCGTTTCCCCCTTGAAAGGATCGGTTGCCCCGATTTTCGGCACTTACCGAATCATCCGGGAATTACCGGAGATGGCGAGTGATGAGCCATCCCTGGTTGTCATGATTTCCTCGCATGTCTGCCGATAAACAGAGATCAAATCCTTTTGCACTCTCCTTATCTATTTGTGGTCGATCTTGGATGGTTACCGGCTAATTTAAGATTAAATGTCTTTAATGTCGCTTTTGTTCTTCAGGAGAGGGGGCCGGAGGGGGCATCTAGCTAATGGCGATAAAGTGTGTAATAAAAAGATATCCAGCTAAAATGGGCTTATGTGCCTTTTGTGGCATCCGGGGGCTGTCGTCTGTCGTAGCGAGAGGCGAACTATCGTGGAAGAGCGGCCGGACGACAGGAGGAGACGCGTGGTACACAAACCGATCCCCAACTGGCAGGGCGAGATGGTCGACCTCGGCGACCACCGGATCCACGTGCGATCGACCCCGCCAGGCCCCGCGGAGACCGCCGTCTACGTACACGGCCTCGCGGGCTCCGCGACCAACTGGACAGACCTGATGGGTGAGCTCTCCGACGTGGTGACCGGTCATGCCGTCGACCTGCCGGGCGCCGGATACTCGCCCGAGCCGCCCGGCGGCGACTACTCCGTCGACGCCCACGTACGGACCGTCACCGCCCTGATAGAGCGGGTCTCGCGGACCCCCGTCCACCTGTTCGGCAACTCCCTGGGCGGAGCCGTCTCCGTGCGGCTCGCCGCCACCCGTCCCGACCTGGTCCGCTCGCTCACCCTGATCTCACCGGCCCTGCCCGACCTGCTGCCCAGGTACGGCCCCGTGCGGGTGGCGCTGTCCGCCGTGCCCAGGCTCGGCGAGTGGGCGGCGAGCCGGCTGAGCCTGCTGCCCGCCGAGCGCAGGCTCGGTGCCACGCTCGCCATGTGCTACGCCGATGTGGGGAGGATTCACCCGGAGCGGCTCAAGGAGGCGATCGAGGAGGTGCGCCGCCGGGACGGCCTCCCGTACGCGGGGGCGGCACTGATCAACTCGGCGCGCGGCATCGTCGCCGAGTACTTCCGGCGCGGGGAGGCGAACCTGTGGCGGCAGGCGGCCCAGGTGACCGCGCCCACGCTGGTCGTGCACGGTCGCCACGACCGGCTCGTCAACCCCCGGATGGCGGCCCGTGCGGGCCGGACGTTCCCGCAGGTGAAACTGGTGCTGCTGCCCGACGCCGGGCATGTGGCCCAGATGGAGTTCCCCGACAGGGTGGCCCGCGAGGCCAGGATCCTGATAGGTGAGACGGTCCTCACTCCGGTTGGGGAATGACCAGGGCACCAGGTTAGGTTGTGAGTGGAGCGTGCTGCGCTAGCCGTATCGTCAAGACCCCCTGAAACGGGAGCAGAACTGTGTCGTTGCCACCGCTGGTAGAGCCGGCAGCCGAGTTGACCGTCGATGAGGTGCGCCGCTACTCGCGCCACCTGATCATCCCGGACGTGGGCATGGCCGGGCAGAAGCGCCTGAAGAACGCGAAGGTGCTCTGTGTGGGCGCGGGTGGCCTGGGTTCCCCGGGGCTGCTCTATCTCGCCGCCGCCGGAGTGGGCACGCTCGGCGTCATCGACTTCGACGTGGTCGACGAGTCCAACCTGCAGCGGCAGGTCATCCACGGCCAGTCCGACGTGGGCCGCCCCAAGGCCGAGAGTGCCGCGGACAGCGTCAGGGAGATCAACTCCCTGGTCAACGTGGTCATCCACAACGAAGTGCTCACCACGGACAACGTGATGGAGATCTTCGCCGGCTACGACCTGATCGTGGACGGCACGGACAACTTCGCCACCCGTTACATGGTCAACGACGCGGCGGTCCTCCTCGGCAAGCCGTACGTCTGGGGCTCCATCTACCGCTTCGACGGCCAGGCCAGCGTCTTCTGGGCCGAGCACGGCCCCTGCTACCGCTGCCTCTACCCCGAGCCCCCGCCGCCCGGCATGGTCCCCTCGTGCGCCGAGGGCGGCGTGCTCGGCGTGCTGTGCGCGTCGATCGGCTCCATCCAGGTCAACGAGGCCATCAAGCTCCTCACGGGCATCGGTGAGCCGCTGGTCGGCCGTCTGATGATCTACGACGCCCTGGAGATGAACTACCGCTCGGTCAAGGTCCGTAAGGACCCCGAGTGCGTGCTCTGCGGCAAGAACCCGACGGTCACCCAGCTCCTGGAGGACTACGAGGCGTTCTGTGGCGCGGTCTCCGAGGAGGCCCAGGAGGCCGTCTCCGGCTCCACGATCACCGCGGCCGATCTCAAGTCCATGCAGGACGCGGACGAGAACATCTACCTGATCGACGTCCGCGAGCCGAACGAGTACGAGATCGTGTCCATCCCCGGCGCGGTGCTCATCCCCAAGGGCGAGTTCCTCAACGGATCCGCGCTGGCGGGGCTCCCGCAGGACAAGAAGATCGTCCTGCACTGCAAGTCCGGTGCCCGTTCCGCCGAGGTCCTGGCGGTCATCAAGAGCGCGGGCTTCTCCGACGCCGTCCACGTGGGCGGCGGCGTGCTCAGCTGGATCAAGACCATCGACCCGAGCCTGCCGACCTACTGACCGGCCCGGTGGGGCTTTCACCGCCCGCGCCCCGTGGAGCACGCGCCCCACGGGGCGCTCGCCGTTCCCCTGCCGTTCGGGAGGCACTCGCCCCGCCGCCACATGTGCTTTCCGCTCCGACGGATATGGACGGAACGGCGGATGGCACCCGCCTCACCGCATTAAGGTCGAGAGCGTGAACGAAGTCCCACGTCAGCGACGGCATTCATGGCCGGCGCTGGTCGTGGCATCGGCGCTGACGCTGTTCTGCGCGGTCGTGGCCGGGGTGGCGACCAGCGCCGCCGGAACGGAGCTCACCCGGGGGCCGACCCAGGCGGAGCTCGATCGGGCGGCACTCGACGAGGTGGCCCGGCGCTGGCAGGCGTGGCCCGCCGGGCGGGTCTTCCCCAAGACGGTCCGTTACGCCGCGGAGCAGGGGGGCGAGGAGAGGGCCCGCAGGGTGGGCATCTCGCCGGAGACCCGCTGTGACGACGCGGTCGACGCCAAGCTGCGCAAGGCGCTCCGGGAGGCCGGCTGCCTGGGCATCCTGCGCGCCACCTACATCGACGCGCTCCAGGGGATCGTCGTCACCATCGGGGTCGCGGCCTTCACCGACGAGATCGGCGCCACCAGGGCCAAGGCGGCGCTACCCAGGGGCGACCGGCCCTCGCCGGGCCTGAGGGCGCTGGCCTTCCCCGGCACCGTCACCGACCGGTTCGTCTCCGCGGGGCGCCAGGCCGGCCTCGTCCGGCAGGCGGGTCCCTACGTGGTGATGGCCACGGTCGGCCAGACCGACGGCCGGCCCGCCAGCGCGGTCGGCGAGCAGCGGCCCACCCTGTTCGCGTTCACCGGCGACATCGCCGACCGGATCCTCGCCGACCTGACCAGGCCCGCCCGTCCCGACTGTGCCTCCGCGGAGTGGCGATGCTGACCGTGCCGAGGCGTCTGTCCGCCGCCCGCGGGGCGCTCGCGGCGACGACGCTGCTGGCACTGGTGGTGCTGACGGGGACGGCGGGACTGGCCCCGGCCGCGCGGGCCGACGACGTCAGGGACAGCCAGCAAGAGGTGCTGCGGACCCTCGACCTGCCCGCCGCGTGGCGGGTGTCCGAGGGGGAGGACGTGGTCGTGGCCGTGCTCGACTCGGGGGTGGACAGCGGCCACCGCGACCTGGTCGGGTCGGTGATCGAGGGCAAGGACTTCACCGCCGGGGCCAACCCGCGGGGTGTGCAGCCCCTCCGGCTGCACGGCACGTACATGGCGTCGCTGATCGCCGGGCACGGTCACGGGCCAGGCGGGGCGGACGGGGTGATCGGTGTCGCGCCCCGCGCGAAGGTGCTGTCGGTGCGGGTCATCCTGGAGGACGAGGAGCCCGGGTTCCGGGAGTTCAACACCGCCGAGCGTTACGAGAACGTGGTGGCCAGGGGCATCCGGTACGCGGTGGACCACGGTGCCGACGTGATCAACATGTCGATCTCCAAGGAACTGGCGACCAGGGAGGAGCGGTCGGCGATCCGCTACGCGATCTCCAAGGGGGTCGTGCTCGTCGCGGCGGCGGGCAACGACGGCGCCGAGGAGACCGACGCCAGCGGCAACGCCCCCTACTCCTACCCGGCGGCCTTCCCGGGAGTGGTCTCGGTCGCCGCGACGGACCGGGGGCTGCGCCGTGCCTCGTTCTCCAACCGGAACCCCTCGGTCCTGGTGGCCGCGCCGGGGGTGGACATCCTCGGGGCAGGCCCCGGCGACGAGTACTGGGTAGGCCGCGGCACCTCGCAGGCGACCGCCCTGGTATCGGGTGTCGCCGCCCTCATTAAGGCGAAATATCCAGAAATGTCGCCCGTGCTGGTTGTCCAGGCGATCACTGCGGGAGCCACCCGGCGGCCCACCGGCGGCTACGACACCGGCATGGGCTTCGGCGTCGTCAACGCCACCCGGGCACTCGCCGCGGCCGCCAGGATCTCCCGGCACACCCTCACCGCGGAGGGGGCCGGCGGTCACGACCCCGCCCGCCCGCTGGGCCTGGCGGTCGAGCCGGTGCGGGTCGTCCACCGTGACCGGGACAGGATCAACCTGTACGGCGGGGTGGCCGTGGCCGCCGGGCTCGGTGCGATCGCCTGCCTGGTCACGATCGCCGTGTTCGTCGGCCGTGCGCGCTCGTCGACGACCTACCAGGAACCCACGCCCGACGCGGTCACCGCGCCCTGGCCGTGAGCACCGGGCCCGGACCCGGGTCGCGGCCGGAGCCGGGCCGAGGTCGGCACCAAGGTCGCCGCCGGAGCCGGCACCGCGAAAATGCACGCCGCTGATAGGGCGGAGAGGGCAGGCGACGTAGCATCGGAGTATGTCGCAGTCAGGGCGGTCCCAGGAGCCGGAGCGGCATCTGGGAGCCCCGGCCTCCCGCGCTCGCGGTGGCTGGCCACCGTCCGGCTCCCGGGTGAGCGCCGCGGGGGGCGGCCGGACCAGGCGGGCGCCCGCGCAGGACGCCACGGTCAGGCGGCACCGCGTGCGCTCCTGGCCCGCGGCGGGCCGTGACCGCGCGGCGATTCAGCGTGCCGAACTGGCGGCCCTGGAACAGGGCGTCCGGTTCCGTACGATCTTCCTGATCCTGGTGGGCACGATCCTCGCCATCGCCGCCACCAACGTGCTGACCGGCGCGGTCGGGCTGCTGCGCGAGACGAGTTCGCGCCCGCTGACCGCCGCCGAGCAGGCCCGCTACATCTCCGACGACATCGCCAGGCGCTGGTACACCTGGACCGCGGACCTGGTCTTCCCCGTCGAGCTGCAGTACATCGGCCTCGGCAGGGTCCAGCAGTACGCCCGCAGGGTCGGCCTCGCGCCCGAGGTGGCCTGCGCGGCCGGTACCGACGCGCAGGTGGGGTCGGTGCTCACCCGGCACGGCTGCCGCACGCTGCTGCGGGCCACCTACGTCGACCAGACGTCCACGTTCGTCTTCACCGTGGGCATCGCCGTGCTCGCCGACGAGGAGCGGCGGCTCGCCGCCTCCGCGCAGCTGGCCGTGGACGACAGGGTGGGGGTGCGGCCCGTGGCCTTCCCCGGCACGGCGACCGAGCTGTTCGGGGCGGCCCAGCGCCAGCACAACGCCTGGGTCGGCGTCGGCCCCTACATCGTCTTCTCCACCGCCGGTTACACCGACGGCCGCACCCGCCAGGCGATCGCCCCGGAGGAGATCCTGCACAGCGAGCTGTGGCCCGCGGCCCAGGCGGTCGCGGGGCGTATCGCCAGGGCCCTCGGCGACGAGCCGAGCGCCGTGCCCCAGTGCACCCAGGGGAACGTGTGCTGAGGCGGCGGTTGTGGGCGACGGGAGTGCTGGTCGCGATCTCGGTGGCGGTCCCGGCGGTGCCCGCCTTCGCGACCGTGCCCGCCGAGGTGCCCGCCGGGATGCCCGCCGCTCCGGTACTGGCCGCGCCGCCGGAGGGCACCGCCGACGTGCGCGAGGACCAGCGCTGGGTGCTGGAGATGCTGCGCGCGCAGGAGGCGTGGAAGGTCACCAGGGGCTCGGGCGTCACCGTGGCCCTGGTCGACAGCGGGGTGGACGACCAGGTGGCCGAGCTGCGCGGGCGGGTGATCTCCGGACCCGACATGGGATCTGTCAAGTTCGACCGGAGCAGGCCGGACGCCGGACGGCACGGCACCGCCATGGCCTCGCTCATCGCCGGGGCGGGCAACGGCGAGGAAGGTCTTCTCGGGATCGCCCCCGAGGCCAGGATCCTCTCGCTGCCGCTGATCGTCGAGGAGCGGCCCAAGGACGGTTCCACGCTGCCGGAGGAGGATCTGCGCTCGCGCACCGACAGCCCGCTGGCCCGGGCGATCCGTTACGCCGCGGACAACGGCGCCAAGGTCATCAGCATGTCGCTGGGTGCCTACGGGCCGCACCGGAGCGAGCGGGAGGCGGTCTCCTACGCGCTGTCCAGGGGCGTGGTACTCGTCGCCGCCGTGGGCAACGACGGAGACTCCCAGTACACCATGGACAACTCCACCTCCTTCTGGAACTTTCCCGCCGGATATTCCGGGGTCATCGGTGTGGGGGCGGTGGACAGGCTGGGCAAGCCGGCGAGCTTCAGCAGTGACAATCTGTCGGTTCTGGTTTCGGCGCCCGGTGTCGGGGTGCCGGTGGTCGTCCCCGGCGGAAACTACGGATCCTCTGAGGGGACCAGTTCGGCGACCGCGCTGGTGGCAGGGGTCGCCGCACTAATAAAAGCGAAATACCCGAATATTGCCCCGCAGATGGTGGCGCAGGCACTGGTCTCCACGGCTTCGGCGAGTCCCACCGCCGGCTACGACGACCACATCGGGTTCGGCGTCGTCGACGCCGCCGCGGCGCTCGCCAAGGCGGATCGGCTCGTGGCGGGTGCGGTGGAGATCTCGGTCCCGGATGACAAGCACTTCGGCGCCGGCGTCCCGCACGAGGAGTACAGCAGGCCGGGCCCCGATCCGCTGAGGCTCTGGCTTTACGGAACGGGCCTGGTCGGCGGCCTGGTGGCGTTCGCGGCGGCCGTGGTGATGCTCGGCCGGCGCTCGGACGGGAATGGACCGGTAGTGGTCGATGCCGAAACGACCAAGCGCGGGAGATCGCGGGGATAAGCGCAGTTTGAAGTCAATTAGAACGCGTTTAGGACACTGTTCGGATGCGGTAGCCCGAATGTCGGGATTTACACTCCGGGAAACCCGGAAGGTTCGCTATTCTCCCGCGTTATGGGGTACGAGTTGCGCGTGGAGCGCCCTGCGCCTCTCGCCTTCGCGGAACTCGCGACTGTGCTGGGGCAGGCGGGGTTCGAGTTCAGAGGGTCGCAGGAGTCGGGGGAGGTCCTGGCCCGCCACAATGGCGCGGTTCATGCCATAGCGATATGGAACGGCCGCCTGTCCGGCGCCCCCGGATCGGACTGGCAGGTGGCCCAGCTGGCACGCGTGTCCGCTCTGCTGGGAGCGCGGCTGGTCGGCGAGGACGGCGAGTCCTACGCGATCCGCGGCGGGCTGGTCGAGCAGTTGAACGGCTCGGTGGCCTACGAGTTCGGCAAACTCGACGAGATCCTCTCGGCCGGACCGACGGTATGGAGCCAGTAGGCCATCCCACCCCGTACGCCGAGCGGGTGCTGGATCTGGTCGAGCGCATTCCGCCCGGCATGGTGATGTCCTACGGCGACATCGCCGAGTATCTCGGCGAGGGCGGCCCGCGCCAGGTCGGCAGGGTGATGTCCACCTGGGGCGGGGGTGTGCCCTGGTGGCGCGTCGTGCACGCCGACGGCACCCCGCCACCCGGCCACGAGCAACGATGCCTGGCGAACTGGCGCGAGGAACGGACCCCGCTGAGGGGCGCCCGAGCCGATATGCGGGAGGCCCGATGGGACGGAAAGCCTTAGATCACAAAAGCCTGTAAATCCCGGGAACCCTTAATTCACCGCGTAACCGGCCCTGCCGTGGCGCACTACCATGGCCTAGGACAGCGCTCTGTCCGAAAGGCGGTGCTTTCCCCATGGCCATCGGTGCCACCCCCGCACGAGCCAGCGGCGACCCCGTCGTTGATCGTCTTCGGGTTGTCCAGGATCTCTGCGACCGGGGAGAACCACTCGACTCGATCATGGCCGCGGTGCTGGCCGACGGGCTGAAGCCGCATGAGCGCCGTCGTTTCGACGCCGACGCGCTGGCCGGGCCGCTGGGCTCCCGGCTGGACATCGCCACCAAGCGGGGTGCCGCGCGGCGCCGCGAGTTCGTCACGGTCCTGAAGCCGTACGTGACCGGTGCGGACGCGAAGGTCAAGCGGGACCTGCCGGTCGCCCGCAGGATCGCCTTTCACCTGATCGAGCACCGCGAGATCGACGACCTCGCCGACGGCGACGCGCTGCAGAAGCTCGTGGCCGCCGCCGCGGAGCCGTCCAGGCGCGTCCGCAAGAAACTCCGCTGGTACGCGGATCTGCCGCTCCAGGACGAGCTGCCCGAGGCCCTGTTCCGGCTGCGGGCCGCGGACCTCATCCCGATGACCCAGATCGAGGACGTCTCCTGGTCCGGCGGGCGGCTGCACGTCAGCGGCCACGCCTATCTGGCCGGGCTGTCGGTGCGCAGCCGCCGCTTCAACAGGGCCACGGTGGTGCTGCGCGGCCCGCGCTGGCTGCCGCCGGTGCGGCTGCGCACCCGGAGGGTCTTCCACCCCGAGGCGACCTACGGCGCGGAAGAGGCCGGCTGCAACTACGACTGGTCCGGGTTCACCGCCGAACTGAGCCCGTGGCCGCTGCGCTGGCGTTCCGCGGTGCGGGCCGTCGTGCGCGGCGGCAAGCGGTTGCTGCGCCGCCGCGCCACCGTGCAGGACACCACCACCTGGCGCGCCGAGATCGTGATCTGGAGCCGGGGCGCCCGTGCCGTCGGCCTGCTGCGCGGTCCCTCCACCGGCCGTACCGAGCGCCCCTCGGGGCTTGATCTCGGCGGGGGCTGGTGGATCCGCCCCGTCTGGACCTCCGACCGGGCACTCCAGGTGGTGCTACAGCCCACCAGGGCCGAGCTGACCGGCGTGAAGCTGGACGGCGAGCGGCTGGAGGTCCAGGTCTTCCTGCCGGGCAAGGAGGCGAGCAGGGGGCACGCCAGGCTGGACGGTCATCGGATCGCCGCGGACTTCACCCCCGTCGACGGCGGCACCGCGGTCGTCGTGCCGCTCGCCGTGGCCTCCCTGCTGCAGGAACGCGACGGCGGCCGTCTCTGGATCGAGCCCAAGGGCGATCCCGCCGCCTCCGTCATGATCGGCAAGGCGGAGGAGAGCCGTACGGTCGTCGGGGATCGTGAGATCACTGTGCTGCGTGACCGGCGTGACCGGGTGAGCGTCTCCGCGCACCGGATCCGCCCGGTCATCACCGCCGCGACCTGGGACGAGCAGGGCGTGCTCGTCCTGGAGGGCTCCTACCCGGGCTCCGGCACGGCCGAGCTGACCCTCAAGCACCGCAGCGGGCTGATCCACGCCATCCCCCTGGAGCGGGAGGGCTCCCGTTTCACGGTGCGGATCGCGGCCGCCGCGATGCCCCGTTTCGGGGACACGGTGCCGCTGGGCAGCGGCACCTGGAGCATGGCGGTCCGCGACCCGGCCGGCCAGATCGTCCCGTTCCGCGTCGACCACGCCATCCTCGACGATCTGGACGAGGACACGAAGATCCGCGACGGCCGTGAATACCGCCTGATCTCCACCCGCTTCGACATTCCGGTGCTCTCCGTCGCCGAGCACCGCCCCGACGACGAGAAGGGCGCCGGCGGCCTGTACGCGCTGCGCCGCGGCTTCTATCCCGCGGAGCGGACCCGCGAGCTGAACGACGCGATCGTCTACGTCGCCTACGACGGGCGGCAGTACGAGGGCAACGTCCGCGCGATCTACGAGGAGCGCGTGCGGCGCGGCGACGCCGGAGAGCACATCTGGGTGGTCAAGGACGGCGCGTTCACGCCGCCGGGCCCCGCGGAGCTCGGCTTCGGCGAGGGCGAGGGGCCGACCGTGGTGCGCGCGGGCAGCCGCGAGCACTACGCGGTGCTGGCCCGCTCGCGGTACGTGGTGACCAACGGCTTCCTGCCGCCCTGGTTCCGGGCGCGAGAGGACCAGACGGTCGTGCAGACCTGGCACGGCACCCCGGTCAAGCGCCTGGGCAACGACCTGCCGCACATGTCCCGTGACCCCAGGCCGCCGGCCTGGCACCGGCAGGCGGTCGAGGTGCGCGGCTGGGACCTGCTGGTCTCCCAGAGTCCCTGGGCGACCCGGGTGCTGCGCAAGGCGTTCGGCTACCAGGGGGAGGTCCTGGAGAGCGGCTACCCGCGCAACGACGTGCTGGTGGCCCCCGACCGCGACGAGATGGCGGCGCGGATGCGCGCCAGGCTCGGCATCGCCGAGGGGGCGAGGGTGGTGCTCTACGCGCCGACCTACCGCGACTACGACCGCAAGAACGCCTCGATCCGCCTGGACCTGGCCGAGGCGCACCGGGTGCTCGGCCCCGGCCACGAGTTCCTGATCAGGGCGCACTCGATGCAGGCGGCGCCCAACGTGCCCGCCGGCCTCGGACGCGACGTCACGACATATCCCGACATTACGGATCTGCTGCTGATCACCGATGTGCTGATCACGGACTACTCGTCGGTCATGTTCGACTTCGCGGCGACCGGCAGGCCGATGCTCTTCTTCACGCACGACCTGCAGCGCTACTCGTCCAAGCGGGGCATGTACCTCGACCTGGCCGCGGAGGCGCCCGGCCCGCTGCTCTCCACCGGGGCCGAGGTCATCAAGGCACTGCGGTCGATCGACGAGGTGACCGCCGCCCACGCCGAGCGGTACGACCTCTTCCAGCGCACCTACGCGCCCCGCGACGACGGCAAGGCGACGGCCAGGCTCGTCGACCACGTCTTCCTCTCCTGAGCGGTTCCCGGGGGCGGCCGCCGAGCGGCCCCCGGGATCGGCCGTTCGGCCCCTGAACCCGTTCCGGGACGTTCCGGCGCAGGTCAGCGCCTTGCTCTGATCATCGGTCCCAGCCGGCCCCGCCCGTAGCCCATCCGGCGGTGCCGACAATCCGCCATGCCGTACCCGCCGACTCGGCACGATCATCGTCCGGGATCTGGTGGAATGGCGAGTTGTGAGTGGTCAGGACTGGCGGCTGGTACGTCGTGAGGGTGCGGGGAGAACTGTTGCCCCTGTGCTGGACGAGCACCAGCGGGCGGTGGTGGCCCACGAGAGCGGCCCGCTGCTCGTGCTCGCCGGGCCGGGCACCGGCAAGACCACCACGATCGTGGAGACCGTCGTGGACCGGATCGAGCGCCGGGGTGTCGACCCCGAGCGGGTGCTCGTCCTCACCTTCAGCCGCAAGGCCGCCGAGGAGTTGCGCGAGCGCATCACGGCCCGGATGCGCCGTACCACCCGCACCCCGCTCTCCCTCACCTTCCACAGCTACGCCTACGCGCTGCTCCGCCGCGAGGCGGTGATCGCCGGAGGGGTGCCGCCGCGCCTGCTGACCGGCCCCGAGCAGCTCCTGGAGATCCGCCGCCTGCTCCATGGCGAGCTGGAGGACGGCGCCGTGCACTGGCCGCAGGACATGCACGAGGCGCTCAAGACGCGCGGCTTCGCCTCCGAGCTCCGTGACTTCCTGGCCCGCGCCGCCGAACGCGGCCTCGACGGGCCGGAGCTGGTCGGGCTGGGCCGCCGCCACGGCCGCCCCGACTGGGTGGCCGCAGGCAGGTTCGCGGACCGCTACCAGGCCAGATTCGACCTCGATCTCGAACCGGTGCTCGACTACGCGGAGCTGATCCGGGCGGCGGGGGCGCTGCTCTCCGACCCCGAGGTGCGCGACCGCGAGCGATCGGCGTACGACGCCGTCTTCGTCGACGAGTACCAGGACACCGATCCCGCCCAGGAGTTCCTGCTCCAGCAACTGGCGGGGGAGGGGCGCGACCTGGTCGCGGTCGGCGATCCCGACCAGTCGATCTACGGTTTCCGCGGTGCCGACGTCCGAGGGATCATGAACTTCACCGACCGGTTCCGCGACGCCCACGGCGCGAAGGCCCCCGTCGTCGCGCTGCGCGTCTGCCGCCGCAGCGGCCGGAACCTGCTGCGGGCCACCCGCCGCGTCACCACCCGGCTGCCCGCCATCCCCGGCGGGGCCGCCCACCGTGACCTGCGCGCCCTGCCGGACGCCGACCCCGGTGACGTACGGGTGCTGGTGGCCGACGGGGCACCTCAGGAGGCGGCGATCGTGGCCGACACGCTCCGCAGGGCGCACCTGCTCGACGGGGTCCCCTGGTCGCGGATGGCGGTGCTGGTCCGCTCCGCGACCCGCCAGGTGCCGCTGCTGCGCCGCGCCCTGGTCACCGCCGGGGTGCCGGTCGTGGTCGGCGGCGGCGAGGTGCCGCTCTTCCAGGAGCCGGGCGTGCGGCCGCTGATCAGGCTCATCCAGGTGGCGCTGCACCCGGAGACCCTCGACGAGGGGGTGGCGGAAGAGCTGCTGACCGGCGCGCTCGGCGGCACCGACATGATCGGTGTGCGCCGCCTCCGCCGCGCCCTGCGGATCGCCGAGCACGAGGCGCTGGCCCAGCCCGCCGAGCACGAGGCGGCCGAGCAGGCGGATCGCGACGTGGCTCTCGATGTGGATCTCGATGTGGATCTCGACCTGGAGCGCGCGGCCCCCGGCCCCCGCTCCTCGGGAGAGCTGCTGGTCGCCGCGTTGAAGGACGCGCGGGAACTGGTGCGGGTGGAGCCGCACGTGGCGCTGCCCGCCGAGCGGGTCGCCGGTCTCATCTCCGCCGCCACCGAGGCCGTACGGCAGGGCGGCACCGCCGAGGACGTGCTGTGGACCGTCTGGCAGGCCACCGGGCTGGCCGGAAAGTGGACCGAGGTCAGCCTCAGGGGCGGTGTCAGGGGCACCATGGCCGACCGTGACCTCGACGCCGTCGTGGCGCTCTTCGACCACACGGCCAGGTTCGTCGACCGGCTCCCGCACGCCGGGGTGGACGTGTTCGTCGAGGACCTGGTCGCCCAGGAGATCCCCGGCGACTCCCTCGCCGCTCGGGCTCCCGACGGAGACAAGGTCCGCATCCTCACCGCGCACCGCTCCAAGGGCCTGGAGTGGGACGTGGTGGTCGTCGCCGGGGTCCAGGAGGGCGCCTGGCCGGACCTGCGGCTGCGCGGGTCCATCCTGAGTACCGACGACATGGTCGCCAGGGCCGAGGGTTCCGAGCACGAGAACCCGGCGGCCGTCTCCGCCGCGCTCGCCTCCCAGCTGCTGGCCGAGGAGCGCCGGCTGTTCTACGTGGCCGCCACCAGGGCCAGGAGCAGGCTCATCGTCACCGCCGTGGGCGGCGACGACACCGAGGAGCGGCCCTCCCGCTTCCTCACCGAGCTGGTGCCCGGCTCGACCGAGGAGGCGGGCGTCGACGAGCGGTCCCGCTGGCTGAGCATGTCCGCGCTGGTGGCCGACCTGCGATCGGCGGTCACCGACTCCACCAGGCCGGAACCGCTGCGCAGGGCGGCGGCCGAGCACCTGGCCAGGCTCGCCGCCGCGGGAGTGCCCGGCGCCCACCCCAACGACTGGTACGCCCTCACCCCGATCTCCGACGACCGCCCGCTGAGCTGGCCCGACGACATCGTGCGCGTCTCGCCCTCGGCGGTGGAGAGCTTCAGCAAGTGCGGTCTGCGCTGGCTGCTGGAGACCTCGGTGGGCGCGGGCGGCACCGACGTGGCCCGAGGTCTGGGCACCGTCGTGCACGCGCTGGCGGTCCTCGCCGCGACCGGCATGCCCACCGAGGAGACCCTCGGCAAGCGCCTGGACGAGGTCTGGAACGAGCTCGACTTCGGCGGTGTCTGGTACAACCGCAAGCAGCGCGCGGTCGCCGAGGAGATGATCTCCAAATTCGTCACCTGGCACGAGAACAACCCCCGGACACTGGTCGGCCTGGAGGAGGCGTTCACGGCCATGGTCTCCGAGGGGGTGCAGATCAAGGGCCGGGTCGACCGGGTCGAGCGCGACGGTGAGGGCCGAGCCGTGATCATCGACATCAAGACCGGCAAGACCGGCGCCAAGGACGCCGAGCTCGAACGCCACCCCCAGCTCGGCGTCTACCAGCTCGCCGCGTTGCTCGGCGCCTTCCAGCGGCACGGCCTGACCGAGCCGGGCGGCGCGGCCCTGGTCCAGGTGGGCGACGCGGCGGGCAAGAAGCAGGCCAAGGAGCAGACACAGCCTCCGCTGTCCGACGACCCCGACCCGGATTGGGCCAAGGACATGGTCGGCACCGTCGCCGTCGGCATGTCGGGGCCGTTCTTCCAGGCCAAGGTCAACGACGGCTGCCGCACCTGCGCCGTACGGTCGAGCTGCCCGGTCAGCAAGAACGGAGACCAGGTGTGCTGAACCGCCTCGGCGCGGGGTGTCTCCGGCACCACGCGCCGTTCCTCGGGCACGTCCGTGCCGCTCTCCGGCACCGGGGCCGTGTCGCGTCCACCGGGGGCGCCGCGTGCTGAGCCCGGTTCAGCTTGCCGCCAAGCTGGGCATCCTGCCGCCGACCCCGGAACAGGCGGCCGTGATCGAGGCCGGGCTCGAACCGATGGTCGTGATGGCCGGGGCCGGGTCGGGCAAGAGCGAGACCATGGCCGGGCGCGTCGTCTGGCTGGTCGCCAACGGGTTGCTCCGCCCCGAGCAGGTGCTCGGCCTGACCTTCACCAGGAAGGCCGCCGCGGAGCTGGCCGCGCGGGTGCGCGAGCGGCTCAACGGTCTCGTCGAGGTCGGGCAGGTGCCGGCGGAGCTGATGGAGGGCGAGCCGACCATCTCGACGTACCACGCCTACGCGGCCCGTCTGGTCACCGAGCACGCCCTGCGCGAGGCGCTGGAGCCGACCATGCGCCTGGTCTCCCCGGCCGTCTCCTGGCAGCTCGCCAGCCGGGTGGTCAGCGCGTACGACGGACCGATGGAGCAGGTCGAGTGGAGCCCGGCGACCGTCACCCGGGCGGTGCTCGAACTGGCCGGTGAACTGGCCGAACACCTGCGCACCCCGCAGGACGTGCGCGACGTCGGCACCAAGCTCGCCCAGCGGCTCGCCGAGCTGCCCGGCACCCCGACCAAGGACCAGCGCAGACCGCTGCTCACCCAGCGGGCCAGGGAGCAACTGCTGCCGCTGGTCGAGGCGTACGACCGCCTCAAGCGCAGCCGGGAGGTGGTCGACCACGGCGACCAGATGGCGCTGGCCGCCAGGATCGCCGACCGGCACGCCGACGTCGGCGAGATCGAGCGCGGGCGGTTCGCCGTGGTCCTGCTGGACGAGTACCAGGACACCAGCCACGCCCAGCTCGTCCTGCTCCGCGCCCTGTTCGGCGGCGGCCACCCGGTGACGGCGGTGGGCGACCCCTGCCAGTCCATCTACGGCTGGCGCGGCGCCTCGGCGGGCAACCTCACCCGATTCCCCCGTGACTTCAGGACCGCCTCGGGGGAGCTCGCGCCCGTCAACCGCCTGTCGGTCAGCTTCCGCAACGGCGACGCCGTGCTGGACGTCGCCGCCCGGCTCCAGCTGCCGCTCCGGATGGAGGCCAGGGAGGTACCGGTCCTGGTGCCCGGTAAGAACCGGGTCGAGCGCGGCCGGGTGATGTGCGCCTTCCACGAGACCGCGGACGACGAGGCGCGCTGGGCCGCCCTGGAGATCGCCAGAGTGCTGGGCGTCGAGAGCGCGCCCGACGGCATGCCGTGGGGCGACGGCGAGCGCAAGAAGGCCAAGCAGAGCATGTGGGGCGGGCCGCAGTCGCTCCAGCCGCACGACGTGGCGATCCTGGCGCGCAAACGCTCGCAGTTCCCCGCGCTCCGCAAGGCCCTGGAGGAGCGCGGCATCCCGGTCGAGGTCGTCGGCCTGGGCGGCCTGCTCCTCGTGCCGGAGATCGCCGACATCGTCTCCACCCTGCGAGTGATCTACGACCCGAGCGCGGGGGACGCCCTGGTGCGGCTGCTCTCCGGTCCCCGCTGGCGGATCGGCCCCGCCGACCTCAAGGAACTGGGCGAGCGGGCCCGCGAGCTGAACCGGGAGACCCGCGAGGGCGCGTCGCCGGTGGCCGACCCGCTGGACCAGGTCGTGGCCGACATGGCCGAGGAGCGCGGCAGCCTGGTCGACGCCCTCGACGAGCTGCCCGACCGTCCCGCCTGGCAGGATCTGTTCTCCCCGCTGGCGGGGGTGCGGCTGGTCGCCATGGCCCAGGAGTTGCGCCTGCTGCGCGCCCACACCGGCCAGCCGCTGCCCGACCTGATCCTGGAGATCGAGCGCAGGCTCGGCCTGGACATCGAGGTGGCGGCCAGGGGGACGGCCGTCGGCCCGTTCGCCGCCCGCGCCGACCTCGACGCCTTCCTGGACGCCGCCGCCCGGTTCGCCGGAGACTCCGAGGATCCCACGCTGGGCGCGTTCCTGGCGTTCCTGAAGGCGGCGGACGAGGAGGAGAACGGCCTGGACGCCGGGCGGGTGGGCGAGAGCAACAGCGTGAAGCTGATGACGGTCCATGCCTCCAAGGGGCTGGAATGGCCGGTCGTGGTGGTGCCCGGCCTCTCCCAGGCGCTGTCGAAGGCCGGGACGCTCACCGTCGGCACCGTGTTCCCGGCCCGCTCCACGACCAGCCCGAAGTGGACGGAGAACCCCCGCAAGCTGCCCTACCAGCTCCGTGGAGACGCCTCCGACCTGCCCGGACTGGCCGGGCTGGCCAAGGAGGAACTGGCCGACTTCGACGAGCGCTGCCGCGACCGCGACCTGCTTGAGGAGCGCCGCCTGGCGTACGTCGCCGTCACCCGCGCCCACTACCTGCTGATCGCCTCCGGCTACCGCTGGGGCACCGCGTCCAGGCCGCTGGAGCCGTCGGACTTCCTGCTGGAGATCCGCGACACCTGCGGCAGGGTGGCCTTCTGGGCCCCGGAGATGGAGGAGGGCGCCACCAACCCGCTCCTCGCCGAGCCGGCCGAGGCCCGGTGGCCGATCGAGCCGGACGATGCCCGCTACGCCGCCGTTCTCGACGGCGCCACCATGGTGGAGGCCGCCCTCGCGGCCCTCGCCGGGAGGGCCGCTCCCGTCTCCTTCGAGGACGTCCCCTTCCCCGAGGGTCCCCGGGACTACGAGGATGTCCCTCTCCCCGAGGCTCCCCGGGACGAGGAGGTGCCCTTCCCCGAAGATCCGTGGGACGAGGAAGCGTTCTTCCCCGAAGACCTGTCGGATGGGGAGGATGACCACGGTGACACCGTTCCCGAGGACCAGGGGGGTGGTGATGTGCCCCTTCCCGGCGATCCGCAGGAGGGGAACGTGCCCTCTCCGGGAGCCCCGGGAAACGGGGATGTGTCTTTTCCCGGAGCGACGGACATCTGGCAGGGTGACCGCGCCGATTCCGGGGCCGAGGCCGGAGCCGGGGCCGAGGCAGGGGAACGGCGGCCGGTGCCGGCGGCCGAGCTGCGGGGGTGGGACAGGGAGCGGGCGAAGGCCTGGGAGCGTGACATCGAGCTCCTGCTCAGGGAGCGGGAGATGAACCGGCGGCGCGGTGGCGGCAGGGTGGAGCTGCCCGCCCACCTGACCGTCTCCTCCCTGGTCACGCTGGCCTCCGACCCCAAGGCACTGGCCAGGCAGATCCGCCGCCCGGTGCCCAAGAAGCCCGCGCCGCTGGCCCGCCGGGGCACCTCCTTCCACCGCTGGCTGGAGGGGCGCTGGGGCCAGCAGCGGCTGATGGACGAGTTCGAGCTGCCCGGCGCGTCCGACGACTTCGAGGAGACCGACGCCCACCTCGACCAGCTGCGCGACCGCTTCGAGGAGAGCGAGTGGGCGGACAGGGAACCGCTCGACGTCGAGGTCCCCTTCGAAACCGTGATCGCCGACCGGGTGGTCCGCGGCCGGATGGACGCCGTCTTCCAGATCTCCGAAGGGCGCTACGAGGTCGTCGACTGGAAGACCGGCCGGCGTCCCAGGGGCAAGAAGGCCGAGGCCGCCGCCTCCGTCCAGCTCGCCGCCTACCGGCTGGCCTGGTCCCACCTGGCCGCCGTCCCGCTGGAGCAGGTGGGAGCGGCCTTCCACTACGTCCTGCTGGGCGAGACGGTCCGCCCGGTCGACCTCCTCGACGAGCACGGCCTGGTCGCCCTCGTCGAGTCGGTCCCAAGCCTCGGCTGACCCCGGTCTACCGGGCCGGGGTGTCCGGGGGCAGCAGACGGTCCACCGCATCGTTGATCAGGTCGTGGATTCGCGACTCGGGGAAGATGTCGGGCAGGGTGAGCCGCTCGACGATCAGCCAGTTCAGGGCCAGATAGAGGAGCACGACCACGGTGGTGTCGCCGGGCAGCCCCGTCTTCAGGTGGTGTTCGATGTTGGCGTCGAGGTCGGCCCGGATGGTGCGGGTGAGCACGGCGCGCAGCTCGGGGCGGCGGGTGGCCTCCAGTCGCAGCTCCAGCAGGGCCAGGTAGCCCGAGCGGAACTCGGTGATCCGGTCCACCACGTCGCGCATCAGCTTCGCCAGCCGTTCGCGGTCACGCGGCCCGGTCAGGCTGTCGGCCATGGCGCTCGCACCGGGGTGCAGTCGTTCATAGATGCGCCCACCGGCCTGGGTGAGCAGGTCGTCGCGGTTGGCGAAGTAGTTGGACGCGGTGCCGTTGGGGACCGCCGCCCAGGCGTCGACGGCGCGGAAGGTCAGGCCGCGCGCCCCCTCGGCCGCCAAAACCTCGATGGCCGCGTCGACGAGCGCCGCCCGCCGTTCCGGATTCTGCCTCATCGGACCTCCCGCTTGACACCACTCTAAGTGTAGTACTACGTTCAAACCACTTCACTTAGAGTACTACGAGCAGAGTGCTGTGGCCGGAGGCTCGCGCCACGAGACGAGGAGAATCGGATGCGAAAGCTCACCTACTACGTAGGTGCCACCGTTGACGGCTTCATCGCCGACCCGGACGGCGGATACGACTTCTTTCCCGGGCTGGACGCCATGATGGAGTTCCTCATCGCCGACTGGCCGGAGACCATTCCCACCGCCTTCCGTGCCCAGGTGGGTCTTGAGAACGTCGCGAACAAGCGGTTCGACACCGTCCTGATGGGGCGTGGCACCTACCAGCCGGCATTGGACGCCGGCATCGTCAGCCCGTACGCCCACCTGCGCCAGTACGTCGTCTCGCGCACCATCCCCGAGATCGCCGACCCCGGGGTCGAGTTGGTCTCCGGCGACCCGACCGAGCTGGTACGGCGGCTCAAGCGCGAGGACGGCCTCGGAATCTGGCTGTGCGGTGGCGGGACGCTCGCGGGCGCCCTGTTCCCCGAGATCGACGAGCTGGTCATCAAGTGCTACCCGGTGGTCATCGGCTCGGGCATCCCGCTCTTCGCCATGAAGTCCGAGCCGAATCTCTTCGATCTGGTCGACACCCGCACCTTCGGAAACGGGGCCGTGGTCCTCACCTACACCAGGAAATGACCCGCGCGTTTTCGGCGCGATCGTCCGTCGCGAGGGGTTGTCCGGCTGAGGGCGAGGAGTTACCGTCTGACTTGTTGACCAGATTTCATAATTGGTCACGAGGTCAGAGGGAAAGGTTTCAGGGTGACGGAACGAGCAGGGCAGACCGTCGGCCGCGCCGACCGCATTCTTGACGCGGCGGCCGAGCTGCTCGTGCGCCTCGGCTACCGGAAGGTGACGATCGACGACATCGCCCGGCTGGCCGGCATCGGCAAGGGCACCGTCTACCTGCACTGGCGCACCAAGCAGCAGTTGTTCGAGGCCGTGCTGCTGCGCGAGTCCATCTCCTACGTCGAGGAGCTCCTCGACGAGCTGCGCCGCGATCCGGCGATGCTGCTGCCGCACCGCTTCATCCCCGCGTCGTTCCTCATCGTCGACCGCCGGCCGGTGCTGCGGGCGCTGTCCGAGGGATACCTGCGGCATACGCAGAGCAGGCCGGCCGACGCCTTCCTGCACAGCCAGGAACTGCTCGCCGCCGAGCGGTTCTACGACCTGATGACCCGGCACGGCCTGTTCCGCGACGATGTGCCGAACCTGGCGTACACGCTGAGCGCGACGATGACCGGGTTCCACGTCTACGAGAACCTGGATCCGATGGCCACCGCGCTGGACATGCGGGCCAAGGTCGACTCGATCGCCCACGTGGTCAGGTACGCCTTCGAACCGGCCGAGCCACCGGCGCCCGAGGAACTGGCCAAGGCGGCCTCGGAGGTGATCGCCGTCTTCGAGGACCTGATCCCGCCCTACCGCACCTGGATCTACGCGTACGAGAGAACGCACGAGCCCGGTTGATCCCGGACCCGTCCCGATGAGAAAGGCACGCCATGACCATCATCGCCGACACATGGGGCCTGCACGAGGGGCACTTCTGGCTACGCGGAAGGCGGCCGGACCAGCCGGTGAGCTTCGACGCCGGCACCGGGATGTGGAACGTCTACGGCTACCCCGAGGCACTGCGGATTCTCGGCGACCCGAAGACGTTCTCCTCCGATACCAGCCGCGTGGTGCCCGAGGTCGCCAAGCCCGCCGAGCGCAGCCTGACGCAGCTGGACCCGCCCATGCACAGCAAGCTTCGCAAGCTCGTCAGCCACGCCTTCACCCCGAAGGTCGTCGCCGACCTCGAACCGCGCATCGCCGCGCTGACCAACGAACTGCTCGACGCGGTGGCCGAGACGGGCCGGCTGGAGCTGGTGGCCGACCTCGCCTACCCGCTGCCGGTCATCGTCATCGCGGAGCTGCTCGGGGTGCCCAGCTCCGACCGCTACCTGTTCAAGCAGTGGGTGGACAGGATGTTCGAGGGGTCCCAGCGGTTCTCGCTCGTCAACCGGAGCGAGGAGCAGGAGCGCAACCTGGAGTTCGTCATGGAGCAGGCCAAACACCTGGCCGACTACCTTGGCGAACACGCCGCGGAGCGCAGGGTTCGGCCACGCGCGGATCTGCTCACCCAGCTCGTCGAGGCGGAGGTGGACGGTGAGCGGCTCAGCCAGGCCGAGGTGGTGAACTTCGCCAACGTTCTGCTGATAGCCGGGCACATCACCACCACCATGTTGCTGGGCAACACCGTGCTCTGCCTGGACGCCCAGCCCGAGCAGTTCGCCCGCGCCCGCGCGGACCGGTCCACGGTTCCCTCCGTGATCGAGGAGTCCCTGCGCTTCTTCAGCCCGTTCGCGGCCCTGGGCCGGGTCACCAACGTCGACGTCGAACTCGGCGGACAGCACGTGCCCGCCGGCCAACTGCTCATGGTGTGGATCGCGGCGGCCAACCGCGACCCCCGGCAGTTCGCCGACCCCGACGTCTTCGACCCGACCCGTGACCCCAACCCCCACCTCGGTCTCGGCAGGGGAATCCACTTCTGCCTCGGCGCGCCGCTGGCCCGCCTGGAGGGCAGGGTCGCGCTCGATATCCTGCTCGACCGCTTCCCCCACCTGCGCACCGACCCGGACGAGCCACCGCAGTTCATCCCCAGCCCCAACATGACCGGCGTACGGAAACTGTCCCTGCTCACCTCCGCCGGCTGAGTGGGCTGCTCTGCCAGGAGAAAAGGGGCGTGGAAGCAAACGCCTCCACGCCCTTTTCCTGGTGTTCGTCGCCCCTAGCAGTGTCGGGCGCGGGCCTTCTTGTAGCCCAACTGGAATCCGTGCTTGTACTCTGCGGAACCGCTAGGGGTACTGCTGCCCGCGCCGCTCGTGCAGGAGGCCTTGCCGGCCTTGTACCCGGCTGCGTACCCCTTCTTGCAGTTCTTGTCTTTCTGGCATTGCTTGGTCAGGGACGGTTTCGCCGTCGCGGTGTGCGAGGGGCTGGGCGCTGCCGCCTCCGGGGCGGTCGGGGCCGCACCTGCCATGCCCGCCAGGCCGCCGATCAGCGCGATACCCGTCGCGCCGACTGCGATCGTCTGAAGGATTCGGTTGGACATGGTGCTCATCTCCCTTGCCGATCAAGCGGTGCCGTCGTGCCGGCCGAGGCCGGACCAGCGGGACCGCGACATTCTCAGCGGGAGATTGATACCCGACATTCACTGACAAAAGCATACAAAACGGACATTCATTTCAAACCTGTAATCATCGTAAAAAAATATTCGGCAGGAATCTGGGATTCATTGTTGAACGGATGAACTCCCGGGGGCAGGCAAGTCTTTCAGGCCCCACTCGACGAGCGGCATGCCCGGTTTGAGGGGGGAGCGGCGGGGCAACCCGCCGCTCCCCCTCAGGTGCCTGAACGGGCCGCCCTAGGTTTGACGGTGCTCCGGCAGCCAAGATTCTTTATGTGATGAAAATAGGGATGCACGGAGAGGGAGGCCGCTCTACTCTCGGTTCCGCTGACATTCTTGAACGGTTGGACGGAACGGGAGGAACCCATGGAGAACGCGGCAGAGGCCCGTGCCGACGAGCGTGCCAGGATCGTCGCGGACCTGCGCCGTGCGGCCGAGGGCTACCGCTCCTACGCTGCCTTCATCGAGGAGATCACGGACCCGTCGACGCCGTGCGATCTGAGCGACAGTCTGCCGGTCGTGCAGGCGGAGGCCGAGATGCTGGAGAACGCCGCGAAGGTCGCCGAAGGCGATCGCCGGGCGCTGGCGAGGCTCATCCCGCCCGTCCTGCAGACGGACGAGGACGTCGCCGCGCTCGCTTCCTCTCCCGAGGACGCCGAGGTGCACAGGCGAATCCGCGACCATGCCGTCCAGACGCAGGAATGATCTTTCGTGACCGATGAAGCATCCGGGCGGGAAGCTCGTGCTCTCGCCCGGCACATCACGCGGGTCAGGAGGGTGTGACCGTCAGGGCTTGCGGCCTACTCCGACGTAGCCGATCGAGGTGTTCCGCTCGCCGAACAGGGGCGGATCGACAGGGCGCCAGTCCTTGGGGAACACCAGGCCGGGTTCGACCAGCTCGTAGCCGTCGAAGAAGCGGGTGATCTCCGCGTGCGTGCGCAGGCTCAGCGCCTCGGTGGCCCGGTTGTAGATCTCCAGAGCCTCCGGCGTGGTGTCGGGCTTGGCGTCGATCGCGTGACTGAGAACGAGGTGGCTGCCTGGCGCGCTCGCCTCGTAGAGCCGCTGGATGATCTGGTAGGCGCCCGCGCCGTCGGGGTTCTCGTCCGGGATGAAGTGCAGAATGGCCAGCAGCAGGAACGCCACGGGCCGGTCGAAGTCGACGTGCTCGCGCAGCTCGGCCAGCAGCGTCTCCGGGGCACGCGCGTCGGCCTGCACGATGGTGACGTTGTCGCCGTTCGCCAGGAGCGCCCGGCTGTGCGCGCACACGATGGGGTCGTAGTCCACGTAGACCACGTGGGTGTCGGGCGCGACCGCGTGCGCGATCTCGTGGGTGTTGCCCCGCGTGGGCAGCCCGGAGCCCAGATCCACGATCTGCCGGATGCCCGACTCGACCAGATGGCGTACGGCACGTGCGAGGAACGCCCGGTTCTCCCTCGCGGAGTCGCGGGTCTCGGGGAAGAGCTTCAGAATCTGCTCGGCTGCGGCCCGGTCGGCGGCGAAATTGTCCTTGCCGTCCAGGTAGTAGTCGTACATCCGGGCGACATTGGGCACGTTCGGGTCGACCCCGGCCGGCGTAGCCTGATCATCCACGCTTGCTCCCGATTTTTTGGCATCCGTCTGGAATTGATCTTAGAGAGTCTGCCGAACGTTAGCAGCAGGATGAGGTCATCGAGTGGGGCTTCGGCGGCGGACGTCGCCGGGGCCGGCGAACAGCCCAAACGGCCTGCCCTCCCGGTCGGGTCTAATCCCTCCGGTGATGTGTCGATCATCCTCGCGAGTGACGTCACGGCCCTGTCTCTGTTGCCACGATCTGGTCTGTGGCAACGGAGGCAGCTCTACGGGCGGGTTGGTGGCGGGTCGTCGGGAGGGGGGTGCTGTTCCTCGCGGCGATGGCCGCCTCCTGGTGGCTCATCGGCATCATCGTCGCCCTCGGCTCAGGATGGTCGTTTCTGGGCGTGTTGCTCGGCCTCGCCCTGGTCGGCTGTGCCCTGGTGGTGCTGGTCGGGATCTCCGAGGACGTTCCCTGGGCGGTCTGGGGGACATTTCCGTTCCTCGCCGTACTGCTGTTGACCGGCATGTTCCTACCGGGCGACTACTACCTGAGCACCTTCGGCGAACCGGTGACCACGACCGTGGCGGAGCGGACATGGGTCGAGGGCCGGAAGTCGAAAGACGACCACTATCGGTATGTCCTGAGAGGTCCGGATGGTCGACTTCTTGAGGAGGTGATCAAGAACTACAGGGACGAGCCGCCACTGGAGATCGGGGCGCCGGTCGAGATGCTGGTGGATCCCCGGGGTGTGTTCGAGGCCAGAGAGCCGTCGGAACTGGGATCGCTCACCGTCCTCTGGATCTCGGCGGCCTGGGTGGTGCTGATGACGATCGTGCTCAGCGTGATGGGTGAGCTGCGACGCCGGACCATGCTTCCCAAGGGTTCAGGCGCTTCGAAAGCCGATGACTCCGAAAGGCTCCCGACAAAGCGCGGTTCCGGGAACTCCGCCGAGTCCGACAGACCCAAACGAGCGAACAGCTCCAGAAGATCCAACAAGCGAAGAGGCCAGAGCTCCCATTCGTAGCCGCGAGGAGCAGGAAGGCGAGGGGACGATCGCGGAGGCAGACGTGATCGGGCCGTGCCATGGCGATCTTCTGGCCCTTCTCTCGACGCCGGACACGTTCACCGAGGACAGATAACCGCACCTTTTCCGCGTGGGGCCTTGGCGGCGGCCGTCGCGGGGCCGGTGAACAGCCCAAACGGCCTGCCCTCCCGACCGGTCAAGCAAAGCGGCCCCGCCCCATCGGGGGCGGGGCCGCTTCGGGTCAGGGGCAGGAGGTCAGCAGGATTTCCACCCGTTGTAGCGCGGAGCCGGGCCGACGACCGAAACGTAGCGGTATCTCGAGACAGTGCTGGAGCCGGTGCTCCCGTACGGGATGGTGATGCACGGGCCGTCATCTGCGTTTGCGATGTTGAGCTTTTTCCTGTCGGCACCCGTTCCGCCGCCACAGTTGTACCAGGTGCCGTAGACGGTGACGGGGTCGTACGTGCCGATACTCCCGCCGGTGCCGCTGTCGCTGCTACGACCGGCACAGGGGTTCGGCTCGGCGTTCGCGGTGGGGGCGCTCAGACCGAGCGACAACACGGCACCCGCGCTGGCGATTGCGATGGTGCGAGTGATCCTGATTGTTGCACGCAAGAATTTCTCCCCGCTCTTTGGTCCAACTTTTCTGGCTATCCAGTGGATTTCCGTTCCGCCCGTCGGATTTAACAATGCCCAATGGGCGCCTCCGAACCTTGACCGGGCTTTTCCGGGCCCGGAACGCCTGCTCCCCGCCGCAGGCTTCCCCGGTCAACGTTCGGTGAGGGGCCACTGGCTGCACAGCCCGACATGGCTCATTCAAGATCGGAGGTTGAGATCTTGGCTACCTATAAGGTTCCAGGGGTCCCTGGGTTCCTGGCCGAAAATTCAACGGATAGTGTGTCGTGAACGCCGAAGGGGGCTGTGATGTAGGAAAAGCTCTTTTAGGCGGTGCTGTGTGAGAGATGGAGGATTCGGCCCTCCAGTGTCGCCCTGCGTGGGGGAGGCATTGAATTGAGTACCGATCTTTCATCCCGACTCCTACTGACCATGAAATCTCGGCGTGACGGTGTGCACGGGGCCGATTCCAGTGCGTTGTTCGCGCAGGTGTGGACCTGAAGGTATGAGATACGCGGACAGCAGCGGGGGCTTGTCCGCCCGAGCTCGGTCGCAGCGTGAGGAGCTGCGGTTTCGGGCGGCGGACCGGGTGCTCAACGTCGTCACGGCGTGGCCAGGGGGATGATCCTGCGGTATTTGCCGCCGGGTGACTGCTGCGGTGGCTCCTCGGCGCGTTCGATCGTGACCTCACCGACCTTGTGCTCGGTGAGCAGGTGGGTGACCTTGTCGCGTACGGTCTGCCACACGCGGTCGGCGTCGGCGCCATCTACGGTCCGTAGGCGTACGCGCAGGACGGCGGGCGCGGTCTGGACGAGCTGGAACTGCTCGATGCCGGGAACGTCCAGTACGGCGCCGAAGGCCATGGGCGAGATACCGACGTGCTCGCCGCGATCGGTGGGGAAGGTGAGCAGGTCAGCGACGCGGCCCTGCACCCGGATGGCGGGGAGCGGGTTGCCGCACGGGCAGGGGTCGGGGCGGAGCAGGACGCTGTCGCCGAGGTCGTAGCGCAGGATCGGCTGGACCCGGTTGGCGAGGTTGCTGATCAGGACGGTGTGCGAGTGCTGACCTGGCGGGACAGGCCGGAAGTCGGCATCGACCGGCTCCAGGACAGCCCAGTCGCTGTTGACGTGGTACCAGCCGTGCGCGCAGCCGAAGCTGAGGAAGCCGCACTCGGTGGAGGCGTAGGCGGCGCGGACCTTGGCCTGGAACGCGGTGGCGATCCGCTCCCGGGCGTCCGGGGTCAACGTCTCACCGCCGGGGACGACGACCGCCGGGCGGATGCGCAGACGGCCCGCTTCCTGCTCCCCGGCCAGCAGCGTGAGCATGCCCACGAAGCCGGCAAGACTGGCGGGATCGTACCGGTTGAGCTCGTCGACCAACTCCGCCATCGGCTGTTTGATCGAGAAGACCCACATCATCCGGCCGAGCCACGGTCTGTCCAGGCGGAACCGGGCCGGCGTCGCGACAGTGGAGAAATGGCCGCCGGGTGCGGTGACTATGGCGGTACGGCCGGCGCGGGCGAGGGTCCGGATGACATCGCGGGCCGCCAGCCCGCCGCCGGCGCGCAACCCGACGGCGGTGCTCACCGCCAGGCTCCGCTCGTCCAGCACGAAAAGACCGCGCAGACCGCTGGTGCCGGAGGTGGTGACCACCAGGTACCCGCTCTGGAACCGCTCCCCTACAAGGCTCGGGTCGGCCACGAACGCCTCGACCCGCTCGAGCGTCACCTGGCGGTCGGTGACCCAGTCGTCGAAGCGGGCCATCAGCGTCTTCTTGTCGGTGACCGGAAGCAGTGCCGGGTCGTCGACCTGCTCTGGCAGGTCCCGATACAGCTCGCGGTAGTACGGCGAGTGAGCGCGGGCGTAGGCCACCATCTCGGCCAAACGAGCGCGCTGCCGCTGCGCGATCGCCGCGGGGCCTTCCCGCATGGCGCGTCGTGCGTCGCGGACGAGCTGTCGGACGCTTTCTTTTTCTTCCATGAAGGGCTGGTCCCTTCTCCTCATTGGTGAGCGGAATGTTGCCTTCCTCGGGCGCTGGGCAGACCATCGGGCCCGGCGACAAGTGCATTCCCTGGCCTGGGAGCGCGGGCGTTGATGGTGTTGAGCGCCCTCGTCATGGGCTTTCCGTGGGCGGCCGCACCGAAAGCAGGCCATGCATGGCGATGTCGAGGCCACGCCGGGTGGCCTCCCACAGCTCCTCCTGCGACCGGCCAAGCTGGACGCTCGCCAGGCCCGCCTGCTGGATGGCGCCTATCAAGGATCCGGTCATCGCCGCCGCGGTGATCGGATCCAGATCGTCGGGGAACGCCTTCAGCAGTTCGCCGGCGATACGCCGCTGCAGCTCCAGCAGCAGGTACAGCCCCTTCGCCTGAAGCGCCGGCGTGGTCAGGGCCAGCCGGGCCGCCGCCGACAGCTCCTCGGGCTCCCGCCGGGGAACCTTGGGCCAGCGGTGGGCTCTGTACTCCTGGATCATCCTCGCCAACACCTCGCCCGGGCTCTCGTCCGGCCGGCGTTCCGCGATCGCCCGGAACAGCACATCGAAGTCCCGCTCCGTGTCGACCCACAGCACCTCGTCCTTGCCGCGAAAGTAGTTGGAGAACGTCTTGGGATCGACGTCCGCCGCCGCGGCGATCTGCGCCACCGTGGTCTGCTCATACCCCTGCTCCTCGAACAGCCGGATAGCCGCCATGACGATCCGCTGTCGGGTCAGCCGCTTCTTCCGTTCGCGTCGCGACTCCTGCATGCCCCAAATATACGTCTACTAGAATTTTCCCGACAAGCGGAATAATTCATGAACTGTCACAGGGGTGCCAGGGGTGTCGGTGAAGGAAGCGGTTCGGGAGATGCGCCGATCATCGTCACAGTGGATGAGTCATCGGTCACGGCCGAGCGGTGTGCGCGCAGCTAAGTGGTCTGCGCTGGAAGCCTCTCGGAGGTTTGACGGTCGGCGTGTCAGTGGCCATGTAAAAAGTGGGCCAGACCCACACGCACCTGGCCATTGACAATCGTGCTCAGCGTGATGGGTGAGCTGTGACGCCGGACCATGCTCCCCAAGGGGACAGGTGCTTCGAAAGCCGATGACGCCGATGACTCGGAGAGGCCCCCGACAAAGCGCGGTTCCGGGAACCCCGCCGGGCACGGCAGCCCCAAACGAGCGAACGGCTCCAAAAGATCCAAGAAGCGAAGAGGCTAGGGCTCCCACTGCGGCGGCATGGTCCTCGTTTCCCGGCGCCACGCCCACTGGCTGGGGAAACTCATGCACCACCTCCGTGGGCACAACCCGTCTCAACGGCTGGTAACGCGTAATGGCGATGAGTTCGCCAGAGGCGCCGAAGCTCGAAACCCGGCTCTGTTGTCGACGTGGCCGACGGCGTGCGGCACCGTGACCAGGCCATCGACGAACGCGGTGATCTTGTGGTGGGAAGCGGTAGTTTTCATATGAAAAGTGCCTCGTGGACTGGTGTGGACAGGGCCTTCGACAAGCCCTGTCCTGCCAGGTCGTAGGAACTTTTCCGGGGTAGACGATCAAGCCCGGCGAAATTCACCGCGAAAGCCCGAAGCCGATGGAGGCATCTCATGACCGCCGGGTCCGAGAACAAGCAGAACAAGTCCTCCCGCAAGGGTGGCGTGCGCGAGAGCCTGTTCCTGTTGGTTTGCGGCGTCGTGGTGGCGGTGCTGCTGCAGCTTTTCGTCTTCCGGCTGTTCTGGATCCCGTCGGAGTCCATGGAGAACACCCTGCGCGAGGGCGACGGCGTGGTCGTCAACAAGCTGCACGGTGCGACCGAGCGTGGTGACCTGGTGGTCTTCAAGGGCTGGAACGGCGAGGACACCATCAAGCGGGTCATCGCGATCGGCAGCGACACCGTCAAGTGCTGCGACGCCAAGAAGAGGATCACCGTGAACGGGGTCCCGCTCGACGAGAAGGACTACCTCCACCCCGACGACTTCCCCTCGGGTGAGGAGTTCGAGAAGGTCGTTCCCGAGGGCCGCCTGTGGGTCATGGGCGACCACCGCTCTGCCTCCCAGGACTCCCGCAGCCACGAGGAGCAGGAAGGCGAGGGAACGATCACGGAGGCCGACGTGATCGGCCGCGCCATGGCGATCTTCTGGCCCTTCTCCCGGGCGGCCGTCCTCTCGACGCCGGACACGTTCACCCAGGCGTTCACCGAAGACAGATAACCGCGTCTTCTCAGCTTGACTCGTTTCAGCCGGCCGCCGCCGGTTTCTTAGATGGGTGCGAGCCCAGCAGTTGTACGACGCCCGAGAGAAAACCGTCCAGCAGATAGCCGATCTCTTCGGTGTTTCGCGCAGTACGGTCTACGGGCACCTCCACCGGGATAAGGCTGTGCCCAGCCAGCCGAGGAAGATCGCTGTCTTGTAGTCCTGGGATTCACTGCGGGACAGAGATAGGAGAGCCGACTGAAACAATGCGGCAGCCATGCCGCCAACGTCACCATCGGTGCGCCTGATCAGGGGAGGAAACACCTCCGGAGGTGCCGGACACCTACTGAGGTGTTCTGGCATCTTTTGGTTAGGAGACACTGTGCAGGATCCACGCGTGCCCCCCGGCGCGCGCGATCGTTTTGAGGCGCTCTACCTCGCCTGCTATCCCGCCGTCCATCGCTACGCGCTGCGCCGTACCGACTCGGTCGACGATGTCGCCGATGTGATCGCCGAAACCTTCCTCACCGCGTGGCGGCGGCTGGATGACGTTCCCGCGGGGGACGCCACCGTGCTGTGGCTCTACGGCACGGCGCGGCGCGTCCTGGCCAACCACCGACGCGGAGAGCTGCGCCGCACCGCACTGGCCTTGCGGCTCCGTGACGAACTGGCCGCCGGCCAGGAGGCGGCGCCCACCGATTCGCAGGCCCACGCCGTCCGTGCCGCCTTCGCCACCCTGGCCCCCGCCGACCGGGAGGTGCTCGCGCTGGCCTGTTGGGAGGAACTGACCGGACCGCAGATCGCCACGGTGCTGGGCTGTAGCAGCACCGCCGCCCGGCTACGCCTGTATCGGGCCCGAAAGCGCCTGGCCCGGCTGCTCGACATGACAGACGAGGCTCCTGTGATGACCGCATTGAGAGGAGAGACCCGATGAGCAAGATCGACCGTATGGTGTCCGCCATCGATCCGGCCGCCGGATCTGCCGATCCCGCAGTGAGCCAGGGAGTCTATGACCTGCTTGAGGAGATCGTGGCGACGGAGCCGCAGAGCGGTCGTTCCCGGCTGCGGCGACGCCTGCTGGTGGGCGCCGCCGCAGCGGGGATCGCGGCGGCGGCGCTGGTCACCGTACCGCTGGCCACAGGAGCGGAGAACCCGGCCTACGCGGTGACAAAGCAGCAGGACGGGTCGATCGAAGTCAAGATCAACGAATTCCGTGACCCGGAACTACTGGAGCGGGATCTAGCCGCGCTCGGTGTGAAGGCCGAGGTCTCTTATGTCCCTCCCGGCAAGGGATGCTGGAGAACACCTTTCACCAGTCCAGACCCGGAGTTCACCGTGGAGGAGTTGAGGAGCAAGGATCCGAAGGTACAGGCCGAGATACGCCGGAAAATGGATAACTCGCCCTCAGCGAAGGCGTTCGAGCTTGAGCTAGGAGCCAAGATCCGCATCTTCCCTGACCGCATCAAGGAGGGGCAGACAGCGGTCATGGAGGTCATGGAGAACTCTGCTCAGACATCGGGCCCGCAGAAGCCAGGGGTGCTCTGGTCGTTCTCCTTCCGACTGGCAAACGGACCGTTCGGTGAGTGCGTGCTCGTGGACACCCGAGGGTGGAACGACATCGGTGACCCCAAAAAGAATCCCGAAGCGTTCCCGCCTCCGGGCAGCTGATCCGTCAATCCGTTCCTGAGAAAGAACAGAGCGCCAAGGAACGGCTTTGAAGGATGGCTGCCAAACGTGTGAGGGCCTGGCATGCGTTCCGGTTCTTAAGCGTCCGCCGCGCGCCGGGAACACCGCCCTCACCTCGGCAGGGTGATTGCGAAAGGCGCAGGTCACTGTCGGCGGGATGGCAAGACTGATGACACGCTCGCTACGCCAGTCCAGCACCGCTGCCCCGTGATGAACAACCTCACGAGGCAGCATCGCATCGATAACGGGCGTACCGCGCTGTCCGACGCCGATATCACCCCGGCGTCCACCGACCGCAGCGCCATGCGACCGGTCGAAGACTTCTGGATCTTCGACCGGTCGCAGGTGAACGTGGAACTCGTCTCGGCGTGGCTGACCGTCACCCAGTCAGGGGAGATCGAGATGTACGCGCGGGTGTTCGCCGAACTCGCTGGACTGGCCGTGTACGGCGGCCCGGCTCGGAGCCTGATCACGGCAGCGATCGACGCACTCGGCTGAGCCGGCGCGGGACCTCCCCTGACCGGAAGGGCTGCTTCTATCGGTCGAATCCGTGGTTCTTCACGCTGCCAATGAACGCTCGCCACTCAGCAGGACTGAAGTTCAAGGCTGGGCCGTTGGGATTCTTGCCGTCTCGTACGGCTTGGCCACCGCCGGGTAGTACTCCAGCTGCAGAATGTGAGGTTGGGTGCGTTCGTACGCACCTGAATCTGTAGGGACGGGCATACAGGTGTGACAGCGGCGGCCATCTCACGTCCTGCCGACTACATTCCAGACCTCTACCCGTCTACCCTCGCCAGCTCAGCGGATATCCCGAGGTGCAGCTGGAGTATTAATCTCAAAATAGTTAATGTGATCTACATTACAGTTTAAAGCGATGTGTCCCCGTCAGCTGTGTTTATGCCGGAACGCTGTTGAGTATTCCCGCTCCTGCCAAGATCGCCTCTGTCTCCATTTATGCCGGCATCGGTTACTCGGCTATACAAGGGGTGATCTTCTTTATGTGGAGCTTACGGCGGACAACGGGGCTTACGCGTCTTTACGCCGAGGGGACCTAACGCGGCAGGATTGGTGATGCATGACGCTTTCACGTGCGCGGGTTCGGGCGACTGGTGTGATGGGCCGCAGCAGCTTTTGTCTGGATTCAAAAGGGTCGGGACGCTGGTCGTCCCGGACGGCATTGGTGGTGTTGGTCGCGCTGATCCCGAGTTTCGTTCAGCTGGCTATTCAGCCTGCCGCGGCGGACCCCGTTCGGACGCGTTTGGACATTCCTCCGTCGCCGTCCTCCGGCTCCTCCAGCAGTGTCCCGGTTCAACTCTCGGGGACCGCCGGAAACCTTCCTCACCTGGTCGGTTCCGAGGTCACGCAGTCCGATGCGGCGACCGATGGCCTCGCCTCCGATAAGGGGAAGCGCCCAAAGGACGCGTTGCCGCTGGAGAAGGGCCATGAGGTTTCAGAAAAGCCGGCAAAGGATGGGCTTGAAACTCCGCCGCCACTGCCTTGGGCGACTGACGCACCGGATGCAGCCGAAACCCCCGATGCCCCACATGGGTCGAGAGTCGCCCGAGCACAGAGCCTCGGCCTGAAGAGGTTGTCTCCGGCGAAGACAGAGAAGACCTCCGCTGTCAGGGAACGCCAGTCGGCCTCAACGACAGCCGCAGCGATAAGAACTCGGAATGCGAAGTCTGCGGTGATGGCATCTGAGCCCGTCGTGTCGAATGTCGGGTCGTCGGGGCAGTTGGCGTCGGGGTTGTGGACCTATTCGTCGACGACGCCGAACTTCAGTGCGTTCGTGGAGGATGCCGGCAACCGGTATCTGGGGTTGGGGGTCGAGGTCGAGCATGATCCGTCGGCGGCGGGTCAGGGCAGCGGATCGATCTGGGTGGGGCAGTCTGCGCAGAGTTACGGTCAGGGTGAGGCGCTGGCTTATGCGCCGTCGGTGCCGTCGGGGAAGTTGCAGGACGGCTGGCTGGTTCGGTGGCGGGTGCGTGGCCTGGCTTCGAACTACTCGAACTTCTCGGGAACCTTGGTGCCGGGTCCGTGGTCGGAGTGGCAGGCCGGGAAGGTCGATACGTCGAAGCCGATCGTGTCGAATGTCGGGTCGTCGGGGCAGTTGGCGTCGGGGTTGTGGACCTATTCGTCGCTGACGCCGAATTTCAGCGCGGTCGTGGAGGATGCTGGCAACCGGTATCTGGGGTTGGGGGTCGAGGTCGAGCATGATCCGTCGGCGGCGGGTCAGGGCAGCGGATCGATCTGGGTGGGGCAGTCTGCGCAGAGTTACGGTCAGGGTGAGGCGCTGGCTTATGCGCCGTCGGTGCCGTCGGGGAAGTTGCAGGACGGCTGGCTGGTTCGGTGGCGGGTGCGTGGCCTGGCTTCGAACTACTCGAACTTCTCGGGAACCTTGGTGCCGGGTCCGTGGTCGGAGTGGCAGGTCGGGAAGGTCGATACGTCGAAGCCGATCGTGTCGAATGTCGGGTCGTCGGGGCAGTTGGCGTCGGGGTTGTGGACCTATTCGTCGCTGACGCCGAATTTCAGCGCGGTCGTGGAGGATGCCGATAACCGGTATCTGGGGTTGGGGGTTGAGGTTGAGCATGATCCGTCGGCGGCGGGTCAGGGTAGCGGGCCGATCTGGACCGGACGATCCGCTCAAAGTTACGGCCAGGGTGAGGCGATAGCCTACGCACCGTCGGTGCCGTCGGGGAAGTTGCAGGACGGCTGGCTGGTCCGGTGGCGGGTACGTGGCCTGGCCGCCAACATTTCGAACTTCTCTGGTCCGCTCGTCGCCGGTCCGTGGTCGGAGTGGCAGGTCGGGAGGATCGATACGTCGAAGCCGATCGTGTCGAATGTCGGGTCGTCGGGGCAGTTGGCGTCGGGGTTGTGGACCTATTCGTCGCTGACGCCGAATTTCAGTGCGTTCGTGGAGGATGCCGGCAACCGGTATCTGGGGTTGGGGGTTGAGGTTGAGCATGATCCGTCGGCGGCGGGTCAGGGTAGCGGGCCGATCTGGGTGGGGCAGTCTGCGCAGAGTTACGGTCAGGGTGAGGCGCTGGCTTATGCGCCGTCGGTGCCGTCGGGGAAACTGCAGGACGGCTGGCTGATCCGATGGCGGGTACGTGGTCTGGCCGCCAACATTTCGAACTTCTCGGGAACTTTGGTACTGGGTCCGTGGTCGGAGTGGCAGGTCGGGAGGATCGATACGTCGAAGCCGATCGTGTCGAATGTCGGGTCGTCGGGGCAGTTGGCGTCGGGGTTGTGGACCTATTCGTCGACGACGCCGAACTTCAGTGCGTTCGTGGAGGATGCCGGCAACCGGTATCTGGGGTTGGGGGTCGAGGTCGAGCATGATCCGTCGGCGGCGGGTCAGGGCAGCGGATCGATCTGGGCGGGACAGTCTACGCAGAGTTATGGCCAGGGTGAGGCGACGGCTTATGCGCCGTCGGTGCCGTCGGGGAAACTGCAGGACGGCTGGCTGATCCGATGGCGGGTACGTGGTCTGGCCGCCAACATTTCGAACTTCTCGGGAACCTTGGTGCCGGGTCCGTGGTCGGAATGGCAGACCGGGAAGATCGAAGTTAACAAGCCCGCTGGAAGTGGGCTGGGCGTATTACCCGCTACACAGGGGGCGGGACTATGGACCCTGTCGTCCTTGATGCCGCAGTTCTATATGAAGGTGACTTCGGCGAATGGGGCGGCCTCTTACCTCGGTGCGGAGGTTGAACATGATCCGTCGGCGGCGAGTCAGGGCAGTGGGCTGATCTGGGCGGGCAAGGGCTCGACCTCGTACGCATCCGGCTCGAACGCCTGGCTTCAAGTTCCGGCCGGGAAGCTCACGGACGGCTGGTCGGTGCGCTGGCGGGTCCAGGGTGTGACCACCTCCGGGGTTAAGGGGGCCTGGTCGGAATGGCAGTCGGCGAAGGTGGACCTGAAGAAGCCGTCAGTGGCCGCACTGGGGATGACGCCTGCCACTGCCGGCTCGGGGTTGTGGATGCCGTCGTCGGTGACGCCGTGGGTCTATGCCAAGGTGACGGACCCGGAGAACCGGGCGTCGTACCTGGGCGTCGAGGTGGAGCACGACCCGTCGGCGACAGGCCAGGGCTCGGGGCGGATCTTCGCGGGAACGGGCACGACGTCGTACAGCACCGGCTCGAACGCCTGGTTGCAGATCCCGCTGGCCAAGCTCAGCGACGGCTGGCTGGTGCGGTGGCGCGTGCAGGGTGTGACCACCTCCGGGGTGAAGGGGCCGTGGTCGGAGTGGCAGTCGGCGAAGGTGGACCTGAAGAAGCCGTCAGTGGAAGACCTGGGTATGGACCCGGCCGTCCGAGGAACGGCGTCATGGACGGCGGCCACGCTGACGCCCTGGTTGTACGCCAAGGTCACGGATCCGGAAAACCGTCCCTCCTACCTGGGCATCGAGGTCGAGCACGACCCGTCCTCGACAGGCCAGGGCACTGGACAGATCTACGCGGGCAAGGCGACGACGTCCTACCCATCGGGCTCCAAGGCCTGGATGGCGATCCCGCCAGACAAGCTGAAGGACGGCTGGCTGATCCGCTGGCGGACGCGTGCCGTGACCACCTCGGGCGTCAACGGCTCATGGTCGGATTGGCAGTTCGCCAAGGTAAGCGCGCTGCCGTTCGAGACGTTCGCACCGGCGAACAACACACAGGTCGGTACGTTGACGCCGACCCTGTCGGCGCACGCCCGGCCGTTGAACGAGGCGCCTGTCACCTACTGGTTCCAGGTATGCGCCGGCACGCAGCCGAATTGGACTTGGTGCGAGAGTTCTCCGGACTGGGTGAAGTCCGGCACCTGGACGGTTCCCGAGAAGAAGCTGAAGTGGGGGGAAACCTACTGGTGGTATGCGAAGGCGGCGACGAGCACCACCACCGTGACGTCCTCCTGGCGGACCTTCACGCCAACGCCTGAGCAGGGCGTCCTCAGCTCGTCGCTGGCTTCGGGCACTGACGGGCGCGAGTTCAACCATTTGTCAGGGAACTACACGCGTACGGAGACCGACCTGACCGTCACCGTGGCGGGACCACCGCTGACGGTCGTACGGACTTACAACAGCCTGGATCCGCGCACCAACGGCGCGTTCGGTTCCGGCTGGTCGACCCGCTGGGATATGCGTATTGAGTCCGAGCCACAGACATCGACCCTGCTGGTGACCTACCCCGCTGGCGAGCAGTTGCGGTTTGCCGCCAAGGGGGATGGCACCTACGCCTCTCCCCCGGGCACCTACGCCACCCTCGTCGCCCTGTCCGAGGGCGGCTGGCGGCTGATGGACAAGTCCGCCACCTCTTACTGGTTCGATACGACCGGTCGCCTCACCAAGATCACCGATAACCGGAACCGTAACCAGGAGCTGACCTACGGCAGTGACGGCAAGCTGGCCAAGGCGACCGGGACCGGTGGCAGATCGCTGACATTCGCCTGGACGGGCGCTCATGTGACCAGCGTGTCCACCGACCCCGTCAATGGCGCCCCGCTCACCTGGAGCTACACCTACGACGGAGACAAGCTCGTAAAAGTATGTCCGCCGAACGCGGACACAGCATGCGCCACCTATACCTATGGTGATGCCTCCCGCTACCGCAGCACTGTTCTGGACTCTGGACCGGCCGGCTACTGGCGGCTGAACGAGACGGCAACCGCCACCGGCACGAAAATCGTGAATTCGGCCGGGTGGAACATCACCTCCGAGGAGGCCAAGCTCACCGGGTCCGCGGCCGATGTCGCCTCCGGTGTCCCAGGCCCCCTCACCGGCTCACCGGACACCGCGATGCGGTTCAAGGGCACCGCGACCTCGACCTACGTCTCCCTGCCCCAGGCGACCATCAGCGGTCAGGGCGGCAACCTGGCTGTGGAGGCGTGGTTCAAGACCACCGGCTCGGGCACAGTGATCGGCTACCAGAACTCGGCCAGCAATACTCCGTCGGCCTTCACCCCCGGCGTGTACGTCGGCACGGACGGCAAGCTCCGCGGCCAGTTCTACACCGGCACGTCCACGCCGATCACCTCGGCCGCCCCGGTCAACGACGGAACCTGGCACCACGTGGTGCTATCGGGCGCCGAAGACACCCAGACGCTCTTCCTGGACGGTCAGATCGTCGGCACGCTGGCCGGGAAGATCACCCATGTCGGCCAGTGGGAGACGCGGATCGGCGCAGGCTTCGGCTCGGCCGCCTGGCCCACCACGACCGGTTCCACTGCGGCCTTCCCGTTCGCGGGCGACATCGACGAGGTCGCCGTGTACGGCAAGCCGCTCGGCGTACATCTGGTGAAGGCACACTACGCGGCCCGGTCACCGCAGCCGCAGTTGACCAAGGCCGTCGCACCGTCGGGCCGGACGGACGCGGAGAACGTCTACGCAGCCGACGGCGGCCGTCTGACCACACACACCGATGCCAACGGTGGCGCGTGGAAGCTGTCCGCCCCGGCGTACAGCAAGGAAACCACCATCCTTACCTTCGCCACGACCACGGTGACCGACCCGCACGGCGGGACGTTGACGTACGTGGACGACGCCCTCCGTGGGAACCGGCCGATCTCCCGGACCGACCAGCTCGACAAGAGCACCAAGTACACCTATGACATCGGCGGATTCCCCGCCAAGGTGTTCGACCCCAACGGCAACATCGTCGAGGCATCGTTCAATGCCCGCGGCAACCTGCTGGCCAAGAAGACGTGCCGGACGGCCGACAGCTGCTCCAGCGAGTACTTCACGTATTACCTAAACGTGGACGACCCCTTCGATCCGCGTAACGACCTGAAGACCAGTCACCGTGACGCGCGCTCGGCCTCCGCGGTGGACGAGACGTACATGACCGTCTGGGCCTACAACGCGTTCGGCGAGGAGATCAAGCAGACCACGCCGCCCACCGCCGACTTCCCGCAGGGCCGTTCGATGGCGAAGGTGTTCACCGACGGCACCGAGCCCGCGGTCGGTGGTGGTCTCACCCCGGCGGGCCTGGTGAGGTCCGCCAAGGATTTTAAGGGCAACGAGACCACTTACGCCTTCACTGCCGCCGGTGACCTGGCGACCGAGACCAGCCCCACGGGCCTGGTCAAGAAGTACGAGCACGACGCGCTCGGCCGACTGGTCACGCAGACCGAGATATCAAGAGCGTTCCCCGACGGCGTCAAGACGACGATCACCTATGACGGGCTGGGCAAGGTCACCTCCCGCACGGGCACCGGCGTCAAGAACGACGTCACCGGGGTGACGCACACCTCGCAGTGGACCGGCACCTACGACGCAGACGGCCTGCCGCTGACCGAGTCGGTGGCCGACCTGACCGGCGGCGACGCCAAGCGCACCACCACCTACACCTACGACGCCTACGGCCGGGTGGAGACCATCACAGGTCCGGAAGGCGGCGTGCAGCGGTTCGGGTACGACCACAAGGGCCAGAAGACCAGCTTCACCGACGAGCGCGGCACGACGTACCACTACGGCTACACCGCCCGCGGCGAGCCGGCCACGACCACGCTCAAAGGCTGGACCGGCAGCCCGGTCAGCCCGCAGCCGGCCGCGGACGTGGTCATGACGTCGTCCGCCTATGACCCGGCCGGGCGATTGGCCTCGCAGACGGATGCGATGGGGCGTACCACTGCTTACACCTACTACGCCGACAACCTGCCCTTCGAGCGGAGCGCCAAGGGTGCCAACCTGAACGGCGCGGCCACGGCCCGGGACGTGGTGCTGGACTCGATGGTGTACGACGCGGCGGGCAACCTCACCCGCCAGACCACCAACGGCGGAATCCTGAAGGTGGAGGCCGCCTATGATGCGGCCGGTCGCCTCACCTCCCAGACCACGGATCCGGGCAAGCTGAACGCGGTCACCACCGCCGACTATGACGCCAACAACAACGTGATCAAGGTCAGCCAGACCGCGGCGGGCACCGACCGTACCGAGATCACCGAGTACGCCTACGACGCAGGCAACCAGCCCGTTCGCAAGACCACGCACAACGGTGGGGAGGATCTGGTCACCACGCTCAGCGTGGATGATCGCGGCCTGGTCACGGCCATGACCGATGCGCGGGGAAACGCCTCCGGCGCCGATCCGGCCGCTTTCACCACCAGCATGACCTATAACGCGGCGGGCCTGCCCACGCAGATCCAGCTGCCCTCGGTCAAGGTGGAACGCGAGGGAGCGGCGCCGGTCAGCCAGCGCCCCACCACCAAGCTGGGTTACAACACCTTCGGCGAGCAGACGCAGCAGGTCGACGCCGAGGGCCGGACCGTGACGATGGCCCTGGACAGGGCCGGCCGGGTCATCGAGCAGACCTTCCCCGTCTATACGCCGCCCGGCGGGCAGCCGATCACTCCCAAGGCCACCGGCGGCTACGACGCCGCGGGGCAGTTGGTCAGCGCCACCGACCAGCGGGGGCAGACCACCACCGCGGTGTACGACGCGCTCGGGCGTAAGGTCCAGGCCACCGAGCCCAAGGTCGGCACGGCCGCGGCCGGGGTCTGGACCTACGGCTACGACCTGCTTGGTGAGGCCCTGTGGACGACCGACCCCACAGGGGCCCGGTCGGAATCCACCTACGACGACCTCGGCCGTCAGATCACCCTGACCACCATCGAACGCAAGCCCGCCCAGGCCGCCTATGTCACCAAACTCGAATACGACGACGCGGGCCGGCTCGTCAAGAGCATCCGGCCGACCGGGGACGTGACCAGTCGTACCTACGACGCGACCGGGGCGCTCACCGGGCAGACCGACGCATTGGGCAACACCACGGCGTTCGGCTATGACCTGGCCGGTCGTCCCGTCAAGACGACCAATCCGCTGGGTGTCTCCAGCACGGCGAGCTACGACCTGGCCGGACGGAAGATCCAGATCCAGGAACTGGACGCCGCCGGCGCTGTCCTGCGCACCAAGAGGGTCGGCTACGACGCGGTCGGCAACCCGATCAGCCAGACCTCGGCGGAGGGCCACACCAGCACCCGGGTGTTCGACGCCGCGAACAGGCTGATCGAACTCCAGGAATCGGTGTCGGCCGCCGAGAAGATCACCAGTACGTTCGGTTACGACGCCGTCGGCGCTCAGACCAGGGCCACCAACGGCCGTGGCCACTCCACCGTCACCAGCTACAACAGCCTCGGCCTGGTCGAATCGCTCATCGAACCGGCCACTGCCGCCCACCCCAACCCAGCCGACCGCACCTGGAGCATCGGCTACGACGCGGGTGGCAATCCAGTCACCAGCCTCGCTCCCGGTGGCGTCCAGGTACAGCGCACCTTCGACGAGCTGAACCGGCTCATCAAGCAGACCGGCAGCGGCGCCGAGATCGCCACCGAGGACAAGACGTTCGGCTACGACCTGGCCGGACGACTGGTCGCCGCGAACGACCTGAGCTTCACCCTGAACGACCGCGGCCTGCTGCTGAAGACAGCCGGCGCGGGCGGCGACATCAACGCCTACGCCTACGACGCCAACAACCGGCTCGCCCAGCGCGTCGACATCACCGGCACATCCACCTTCACCTGGGATGACGCCGACCGGCTGACCCAGTCGGTCGACCCGGTCAGTGCCACCACGATCGACTACGCCTACGACAAGGCCGCCCGCCTGACCAGCATGGCCTACGGCGCGGGCGGAGCCCGCCGCAGCTACACTTACGACCCGCTGAACCGCCTGACCAAGGACCAGCTCACCACATCGTCGAACAGCCCGATCGCCTCGATTGAGTACGGCTACGATCTCGACGACAACCTGACCTCCAAGACCACCTCCGGCACGGCGGGCGCCGGAACCAACACCTACACCTACGACTGGTCCAACCGACTGACCTCCTGGACCGCCCCCGGCGGAGCCAAGACCGACTACGAATGGGACGCCGCGGGCAACCGCATCCGAGCGGGCGACAAGACCTTCACCTACGACGAACGCAACCGGCTCACCTCAGGTGACGGCCATACCTACACCTACACTGCACGCGGCACGCTGAGTGAGGACTCCAGCGGCATGGTCAGCATCACCAGATTCGACGCCTTCGACCGCCTCATCAATGACGGCACCGTCACCTACGACTACGACGCCCTCGACCGTGTCGAGACCCGGACCCAGAGTGAGCAGACCACCCGCCTCACCTACGACGGCCTGACCAACAACCTGATAGCCGTCACCGACGCCAACAATGTCAAGAAGGCGTCCTTCGGCCGGGACGCCCTCGGTCGCACCCTCGGCATCAGTGACGGCGCCGGCGCCCAGCTGGCCTTCTCCGACCTGCGCGGAGACCTGATCGGCGCCTTCACCGCCAACGGCACCGCCTTGGCGGACTCCACGGCCTACGATCCGTTCGGCGAAGTGATCACCCGTACCGGCAATGCCCACACGCTCGGCTACCAGGGCGGCTACACCGACCCGAGCTCGGGCAAGATCAACATGGCCGCACGCTGGTACCAGCCCGCCACCGGCAGCTTCGTCTCACGCGACACCCTCACGCAGAGCCCTGACCCGTCGATTCAGCTCAACCGCTACGCCTACGCCAACGACAACCCCCTCACCAACATCGACCCGGACGGGCACAAGGCCAAGTCGAAGAATCCCAAGACATCGAACCCGGTCGACACATACGGCGAATGCAAGCAGCAGAAGAAGAAGAGCAAGACGTGCGGGGAGATCATCGCCGACCACGGACGGTGCAAGGACTACGGAAAGTCCAACTGCACGGAGGCCGAAAGGGAGTACACGAACTGCAGAAAGGAGAACAACAAGAATTCCTGTTCGGGGGCCAAAGATGTCTACGGCGACTGCCGCGCGGATAGCAAGAGCCATATGGGCTTACCGTCCGCAGGCGGCAGCAAGGCTGCATGCCGGGATGCGGCAGCGGCTTACGGTGAATGCCTCCCCAAGGCCGGCCGGGCCGACAGGAAACTATGCCGCGATGTATCTGACAACTACATAGAGTGCAGATCGCAGGGCACCCGAAGAGCCGACTGCAACGCGGATGCGGAGAGCTACCAGCGGTGCCGCCAGGACAACACCCAAGGCTATGGCAAAGGAATGTGCGACCAAGGATCGCAGCTGTACCGCGACTGCTTGCGCAACCGCAGGGCCAATCAGGACATGTGCTCGACGGTCAGCGACGACTACGTGGAATGCCGGAAGTCTCCGGCGCCCGGCGGCCGGCAGCTCTTGGGTCACGCCACCTGCAGGCCGTACGCCGAGGCGTATGTCACATGCCGGAACACGTCGTTCAAGGGCGGGAAGCACAGCGCCGATTTCTGTAACGGCGTTCAGGACGGCACGCTCGGGTGCCTCAAGGTGAAGAGCATGAAGGACTGCTCGGTCGTCGATGACTGGTACATGAAGTGCGCACAGAAGAACGGCGAGTCGGGATGTGTCGGCGACACCGGCCACAGCGGAAGCGATTGCCCGCCGGCGAAGACCGTGGCCGATGCGGCGGATTGGACCTGCGAATATTATCTCAACAACCAGGACGCCAATCTGCTGAAGTCAATTCTGGAGCGCAGCGCCTGGGGGGCGGGTATATGTACGATGTTCATCGCAGTGACCCATTTGGTGGGAGTCGGATGTGCGCTGATCGGCGGGTTCACGGGGGCCTTTATGATGGCTGTCGATGCGGCGAATAAGGGGCATGGAGTCGTCATGACATACAGAATTACGAATGGACACGAGAGTTTCATGGTAAGTAGCCAGCAACCCGGTAAGGGGTAAAGCGTCCATGAGAAAGGTGTGGCTGGCGATCTCGGTGGTGGGCTTCGTTCTCATGACTGGCGCGCTGATCTACTCGGAGACGACTCCGCCTGGGGCAGACCGGCTGGTCAGCTCGCCGCTGATCCTGACGGGATTCGTGCTCACGGCCGTCGGATCGATCGCCGGCTGGCTCAGCGCGCGCAACAAAGGCGATCGAGAGCCTTGATGACCCATGCGGCGACAGGCGCCCGCACCGCGCTGGCCACCGCTTCCGGATGAGCGTCCTCGCCCCGGGAATTACCTGGGCGGGGTGTGTGTTATCTGTACTCGGATATACTGAGCCGATCGTAAGTTTTGGGACTATCGGCGCTACGGGCTGATGTAGGACAGGTGCGAGTCGGCGAAGAAGGCACCGACGATGTCGGGGCGCTTTTGCAGCCGGCGCATGCTGCGGTGCATGGCCGCGGCCAGCTCGTGCTCATCGGCCACCGCCTCGCGGGCCACCCGGGCCTTGATGTTTTGATTGACCCACTCATCGGGGTTGAGATCCGGCGCGTAGCCGGGCAGGAAGAACAGGCGCAACCGGCCACCGGTACGCGCGACAAAATCACGGACCGCCCGGGCGGTGTGAATCGAGGAGCCGTCGACGATCAGGAAGATCAGCCCGGTGACGGTCCGCAACAGGTGCGCGCAAAACCCGATGAACGCCCACCGGTCCATCGAGCCGCACCCCAGCCGGTAGCGCAGAGTGCCGTCCGCCCCGACCGCCGAGAACATCTTCACCGACCGGCGCTCCGCACCGGCGTGCACCAGCGGAGTCTGTCCGATCAGTCCCCAGGTGGTGCTGCAGCGGTGATCGACGCGCATGCTCATCTCGTCGGCGAACATCACCAGCGCCCCTTCTCGCGGGCCCGGCGACAGATCCACGGGAAGACCACGCCCGTCCACCGGGCGATGGCCGCCGGATCACGCCGCAGCGCCCGGCAGGCCGGGCGCTGCGGCGACAGGCCCAGACCACGCAGCAGCCGACCGGCCGCCGCCACCGACACCCCGATGCCGAACCAGGCCGCGATCACCATCGTCACCAGCGCCCTGGTCCACAAGACCACGGCGCTGCCCAGTACCTGACGGGGGGTGACATCACGCACCACCGCCTTGACGGTCTGCTCCTACCCGGGCGTCAGCCGCCGCGGCCGGCCCGGCGCCTTCTTGATCCGCAGCGCCTCGACACCGCCCGCCCCCGCCTGGCGTTTCCACCGGAACACCGACTCTCGGCCCACTCCCAGCGCGTCGGCCACCCGATCCGGTGACATGCCCCGCTCCAGCAACCGGAGGGCGAAGACCTTCTCCTCGAACGTCGCTCTGCGACCTTTTCTGGCCATACTCCCAGCATGCGCCCGCCCGAACTCGATCTCCCACCGCCACCCAACACGTACCAAAACTTATGATCGGCTCAGTAACGACAGACCCTCAAGGCGCCGGTTCTTGCTGTCCCGTATGGCCCGGCTGCCGCCGGGTAGGCCCGCGACCTCGACGCAGTTGTTGTCTTGGTTGCTGCAGGAGCTCTTTCCTATTTCAGGTGATGGAGGTTGGGGGATTCCATCTAGTGGCTCCTTGGCGGCTGTTTTGATCAGGCGAATTCGTTGGTCTTGACGCTGGTGATGAATGCTTCCCATGCGCCGGGGGTGAAGTTCAGCATGGGGCCGTTGGGGTCCTTGCTGTCTCGTACGGCCTGGCCGCCGCGGGGCAGGTCGGCGACTTCGATGCAGTTGTCGTTGTTGGTCCCGCTGAGGGTGCTCTTGCGCCAGGTGAGATTCGGAGGGCTCTTGTCCACTTTTTCACCTATCCCTTGAGTTGCTCCACGAGCTTCGCCATGTGCCGGACCGACTCGTCCGGAGACAGAGCCAATCCCATCACATAGTCCAAAATAATGGTGTATCGCTGATATTCCAATGGCTGTTCAAGCCAGAGGCTTTCCGTCGCGGTCACGGTGTAGACGAGGCTCGGGTCGTTGGGGAAATCCAGAGTGACGAACGAGCCCTCCAGGGCGGGATGCGCGCCGGCGGAGTCGGGAACCACCTGGATGGTGATGTTCGGCCTGGCGGCCATCTCGATGAGATGGCTGATCTGCTCGCGCATCACCTCAGCACCGCCGATCGACTTGCGCAGCGCGGCCTCGTCGATGAGCGCCAGCAGGGTTGGCGGGTTCTCCCGGAAGAGGATCTCCTGACGCATGAGCCTCGCCTGGACGTGGCGATCGACGAGCGTCTCGTCGAGAATTCGAGCGGCTCGCCACAACGCTCTCACGTACCCCTCCGTCTGGAGAAGCCCTGGGATCAGCACGATCTCCCAGGTGCGGATGGAACTGGCACCCGCCTCGAAATCGGGCAAGCTGCTCCGGAAGACGTCCTGGTACTTCTCCCACCAACCGCGCTGACGTGACTCCCTGGCGAGGGTGATCATTGCCTCGCGCTGCTCCTCGTCGGTGATGCCGTACAGGTCGAGCAGTAGGCGAATGTCATGGACGCTCGGGAGCCGCCACTCGTTGCGCTCCATCCTGGACACCTTTGACGCGTCCCACTCCAGCCGCCTGCCCGCCTCGGTCACCGAGAATCCGGCTTCCTTCCGGAGCTGTCGGAGCGTTTGGGAGAGTTTCCGACGTTTGACCGTGGGGCTGTTACTTGTCATTTTGGGCCTCCTCCGTGAACTGCCGGTGACGGTTCTATGGAACAAATCAGACAATTCATCTTGATTTTATCTACGCATTGTGATCCTCGTGTCACTGTGCCAGCATGCTAATGGGTTCGGGGCTGGACGGCGACCCCAATATGACAATGAGGGTTATTGTCCAAAATTTCTGCGCAAATATGTCCAGATTGCACTTTATTGAGTAGTTGGCACTACCTGCTGTCGGCCATGGCCCCTCCGCCTGCTCCAGGTAATCGCCAAAACGCGTTCCCCCTTTTTCCCCTGGCAGGCCCGAAAAACGAGTCGAGGCCGCCACGGTGCAGCAACACCGTGACGGCCTCTTGAACCGGACGCTGGAGGTCCAATTCCGTGCTCGATTTTACAAGAGCGATCCGGGTCATCCGAATGCGCTTCAGTGGTGACCGGCCGCCCGCCCCGTTGGGGTGCCGGTGGTGTGGGCATTCGCCGTACGCGCACGATGACCGATGCCTGCCCCATCGGCAGGCGCACGCCTATGAGCGGCCGACGCCCGCGCAGTTCCGGGCGCGGCTGGCGGAGTGGTGGCGGCTGGGGTTCGCGGGGCGCCTGTCCGCCTCGGCGGAGGTACGCCCGCCGGGGGAGACACGGTCGTTTTCCGGTCACGGACGTCACGCCCGGCCTGTGGAGCCGGTGGTCGCCGGGTCGCTCGCGTCGTACGGGCGAGGTCGACCACCGGACGATCTCACCTTGAGCGGGCGGAGGTCGTACCCGGGCATGCTGCGGCAAGGGAAGGCGGCGTGAGCGGGCGGCATCGACGGGGAGAGCCCGTCGATCAGCGAGGCCCACGGCAGTGGGACCGCGAGCAGCGGGAGATCGCGGCCCGGCTGGATCGGGCCGAGGCGGGCTGGCTGGTCATGTACGGGGTGGGCGGGCGCCGGTTCTACGCGATCGCCGCCGGGCAGGTTCCCGAGCCCCTGGTCGTCGAGGCGCGTACGGCCGAGGAGTTGTGCGCGCTGATGCGCGAGAGCGAGGCCACCGAACCGGCGACGGTGCCGTCACCCGAGCAGCCGCCCGGCGTGCGTATGGTGCCGGAACCCCAACGACAGCCGGGACTCCAACGACAGCCGGGACTCCAACGACAGCCAGAACCCCCAAGGCGGCCGGAATCTCACCGACAAACGGAATCCCACCGGCACTGGCAAGGAGATTCGATGATCGCAGGCACCCCCGACGGGCTCCGGACCGTCTGCTGGGACATTCCCCGTGATCCGGCGACCGTCGGCGAGGCCCGCCGGATGACGCGGGACACCCTCACCGGCTGGGGCCTGCCGTCGGAGTTCGCCGACGACGCGGTCCTGGTGGTCGGCGAGTTGGTGGCGAACGCCACGCTGTACGGCGAGGAACCGATCCGGCTCTCGCTCTGGGGCATGCCCCGGGGGGTCTGCGTACGGGTCACCGACCACGGCTCCGAACGGCCCCGCAAGCTCAGCCTGGGTGAGGACGCCTCGCACGGCCGGGGGCTCGCGATCGTGGAGGCGCTGGCCGACCGGTGGGGTGTCGTTCCGGTGCCGGGCGGGCTCGGCAAGACGGTCTGGGCCGCCTGGGGGATCTCCCGCTCGGAGTCCGACGCGTCCCGCACCGTCGACTGCGCGGAGCTGGTTCCGTCCTCCGGGGTCCGTGAGGAGGCATCCATGGGAAAAGGGTCCCGTGCTCAAGAAGGGACGTTCCTGCGGTCCTCCTCCGTCATCGAGGCGGCGTTCATGGCATCCGCCCGGTTCCGTGCAGGCGACCTGCTCGCCTGATGTCCGGTATGGACTGCGATCCCGCGGCCGAGAAACCGGGACCGCCAGGGCGGCCTTCCCGATGCTCAGAGCAGGTGAGGAAGGCCGCACAGGGTTGCATCAGCCAGCCGGTGAGGGGAGGTGATGCGCCGGCTGCGGGATCACACCGGACGGTCAGCCCGTGACCAGCTTGCCGAGCTCGGGGAGTACCGCGTCGGTGACGATGATCCTCTTCTCGATCAGCCCGTTGGTGTGGAAGAGGTCGGCGACGTGCTGCTGCTCGGCGACGAACTCCTCGCTGATCGGGTGCAGGCCCCACGGGCGGGTGCGCAGCGCGTGCTCCCAGGCGTCCAGGTCGCCGCCGTCGTCCTTGGCGAACAACTCCGCCGCCGCGCGGGGGTTCTGCCGGGTCCACTCGTCGGACTCCTGGAGCGCGGAGACGATCCTGGCCAGTTCCTCGGGCTGTTCGAGGGCGAAGTCGCGGCGGGTGAACCACAGGGAGCGGTGGCTGAACAGGCCGTCGGTGGCGACCAGTTCCCGGACGGATGCCCGCTGCTCGACCCCGGTGAGGTAGGGGTAGGAGCCCACCCACGCGTCGACCTCGCCGGACAGGAACAGCTCGGCGGCGTTGTCGTAGACGTCGACCGGGACGATGTCGCTCCAGCCGAGACCGACCCGCTCCAGGGCGAGCAGCAGCAGCGTGGTCTGCCACGAGCCGTGCCCGAGGGCGACCCGCTTGCCCTTCAGGTCTTCCAGGCTCCGGATCGGCGAGTCGTCGAGGACGACCAGGCGACCGTTCTCGATCCGGGGTTCGGAGATCGCGACGTAGACGACGTCGTACCCCTTGGCCTGGGCGGTCACCGGGGGCGTGGCGCCGGTGCCGATGAAGTCGTAGCCGCCGTCGAACAGGTGGTCGCTGTGCACCGACGGCAGCGCCCTGGTGGGGTCGACCCGCTCGCCGGTCGGCAGGGAGCGCAGGTTCACCCACTCCACGTCGGGGAGTCCCCGGTGGCGCAGCACCCAGAGCGAGTTGTTCTGGGGGAAATATCCGACTCGGGTGGTCATCAGGTACGTCCTTTCAGGAGGGGGAGCACGTGCGTGCCCACCCGGTGTGCCTCTTCCAGGTGCGGGACTCCGGCGAGGATGAGGGCGTCCACGCCGAGCCCGATCAGTTCGTCGAGCCGTTCGGCGACCTGGTGGTAGTCGCCGACCAGGCCGAAGGCGGGGCCGTCGCGCAACTCGCTGAACCCGCCCCAGACGCCCGGCGAGACCTCCAGGTCGCGGAGGTCCCCGCCGGTCGAGGCGAGGAAGGACCGGCTGCGCCGCACGCCGACCGAGTCGCCGGAGCCGGACTTCCCGCCGGAGTCGCGGGGCACCCTGGCCGCCCAGCCCCGGCGGAGCTCGTCCCACGCCTCCTCCTCGGTCTCGCGGGCGAGCACGTCCACCCGGACCGCGAACTTCGGCGGGGTGTCGCTGTGCGCGCGGACCAGGTCGAACTTCTCCGCCAGCGCGGGGTACGGCTCCAGCCAGGACAGGTAGTGGTCGGCGTGCCGCCCGGCGGCGGCGATCGCGGCGGGGGAGGAGCCGGAGAAGAAGATCTCCGGAAACGGCTGCCCGGCCAGTTCCTCGGGCAGGCTCGCGTTCTCCACCTGGTAGAAGCGGCCGTGGTGGGTGTGGGAGCCGTGCCACACGCCCTTGAGCACGTCGAGGAACTCCGAGGTGCGCGCGTAGCGGTCGTCGTGGTCGATCCGGTCGCCCCACCAGAGCTGCGCGGGCCCGCCGCCGCCGGAGATGACGTTGTAGACCACCCGCCCGCTGGTGGCCCGCTGCAGGGTGGCGGTCATCCGGGCCGCCTGCACCGGGTGCAGGAACCCCGGCTGGAAGGCGATCATGAACCGGTAGGAGCGGGTCTCCCGGGCCAGGGTGGCCGCCGCGGCCCACGGGTCGTCGGTGTGCGGGAAGGACGGCAGCAGCCCGCCGACGAAGCCGGAGTCCTCGGCCGCCCTGGCCACCTCGGCCATGTAGTCGACGTGGCTGTAGCCGTCGGGGGCGCCGTCCCTGACTCCCGGCGCGAGGGCGCCCGGCAGGTCGGCGAAGCCGCCGCGGCTGCCGCCCCTGCGGCGCAGCGAGGGCTGGTCGCCCTCCATGTGGATACGCCAGTAGATGTCAACCGACACGGGTGCTCTCCTTCAACAGCGGCAGCAGGTGCTCGCCCAGCCGGTAGGTCTCCTCGGGGCGCGGCCCGGCCTCAAGGAAGAACTCCGAGACGCCCCGGTCGGCGTACTCCCCGATCGCGGCGGCGACGGCGGCGTAGCAGCCGGTCAGCCCGGTGAAGCCGGTACGGCGGGCCGCCGCCAGCGCCTCGTCGTCGTCCTCGCGGGCCAGCACCGGCAGCCGCAGACCGTACGCCACGCCGGGCAGTCGCGCGGTCAGGGCCTCCAGGTCGTCCTGCGGTGAGAAGACGTGCACGTCGGCGTGGCGGGCGGAGAGCTCAAGCGCCTCCGGCGAGGTGCCGCCGAGGTAGACGGTCGGGAAGACCCGTCCGGAGAGCGGGGCCGCGAAGCCGCCCCCGGCCACCTGGTAGAAGCGGCCCCGGTACTCGAAATCCCCCTGCCAGACGCCCTTGGCGACGGTGAGGAACTCCTCGGCCCGCGCGTACCGGTCGGCTCCGGTGAGGAAGTCCCCCTGGGCCCTGGCCACCGCCGGGTCGAGGTCCACCGCGAGCCGCCAGCCGAGCCGGTCGGCGGAGAAGCGCTGCAGCGAGGCCGAGAGCTTGGCCAGGTAGACCGGGGTGGCGATGCCCGGGTGGAACTCCGCGATCACCCGCAGGTGGCGTGAGTCGCGCAGCACCCCGGCGGCCAGCACCAGCGACTCCTGCCCCTCGGGATCGAAGGGCACCAGCGCGCCGGACAGTCCCGCCAGCTCGGCGGCCCGGCCCGCCGGTCCCGCCGGATCCGAGCGGGCGGGCCGTACGTCGGTGACGAAGCCGGGCAGCACCGGCCGGGCGGCGCTCCGGGTGGGCAGCGTGACGTTGAACCTGGCCATCACGCCACCGCGCCGGGCGGAACGTCGCGCGTTCGCGTCACTGTGCGGGGTGGAACGCCGCGCGCCCATGGCACCGTGCCGAGTGGAACGTCGCGCGTCCGCGTCGCCGTGCGGGGTGGAACGTCGTGCGTCCGTGGCACCGTGCCCGGGGAAACGTCGTGTGCCCATGCCACTGTGCCGGGGCGCCGTGCTGTGTGGGAGCGTTCTCGCGGACTGGCCGGAATCGATGGGACAGCCATGTCAGATCTTTCCTAGAGGTTCGGCGGAGACGGGAAAAGGCAGCGCGGGGAGGGTGAACTCCTGTCCGGTCTCCTTCAGGAACTCGGGCGGCGGCGGGTAGCGCGGGGGAGTCGCGTCGGCGGGCAGCAGGCTGTGCCAGGGCTCCCGCGCGTCGAACTCGTCCCGGATCGCCGCCAGCGTCTCCGGCTGCTCGACCAGGGCGACCGCGGTGGCCGCCAGGTAGCGGGCGGCGGCCAGCAACCCCTGGTGGGCGATGTTCGTGCCGGTCGACGCGGTGGCCGCCCAGGAGTGGAGCGGTACGCCGAGCGGCACCACGGGCGCGACCAGGCTGAGGTGCGGGGCCTGCCAGCCGACCTCGGAGGTGTCGCTGGACGGGCCGCCGAGGTCGGTCTCCGGCGGCGGGGTGAGCGGCGCGATCCCGGTCGCGAGCCCGATCCGCGGCCTGCCGATCGCGGCCTGGAGGCGAAGGGCGAACTCGTGGTCTGAGTCGGTGAACCGAGCGGGACCCAGCTCGGACATGGTGTGATGCAGCAGCTCGGCCCCGGCCCGGTTGCCGAGCCCCTGCCGGATCGCGGTCACCAGGCGGTGCTCCAGCCGGGTCCGGCCGGCCGTGGCGGCTGCCCCGGCGCACTCGACGACCTTGTCGTACAGGGTCCTGGCGCGTTCGTGGGTCGCCTCGCGGACGTAGACCCAGACCGTCTGCACGTCGGGTGTCACGTTCGGGGCGCCACCCCCGCTGAGGGTGTAGCTCACCCGGCCGGACGGCGAGACGTTCGCGGCGCGCAGGTGTTCGATCATGCTGGTCAGCAGCAGGGCTCCGTCCAGGCCGCTCCTGGTGCCCAGCGGGTCGGACCCGTGCCCGGCCGAGCCGAGGAAGGTGAAGGTCCCGGAGATCAGCGCGCTGGTGACGTCCCAGCCGGTCGCCGTGACGGGTGCCGGATGCCAGTCCAGGAAGGCGTCGAGCCCGTCGTAGGCGCCGTCGCGCACCGCGTACGCCTTGCCGACCAGCTGTTCCTCGCCGGTGGAGGCGAAGACCTTTACGGTCGCGCGGTCGCCGAGCGCGACGGCGGCGGCGATGGCCGCGCCCGCCGACGCCGCCGCCAGCGCGTTGTGCCCGCAGCCGTGCCCCGGACCGTACGCGGGGCCGTAGAGCGGGTCGCCCGCGTAGCCGATCGGGTCGTGGTACGGCACGCCCGCGCGCTGGGACAGGCCGGGCAGCGCGTCGTACTCCACGTTGAACCCGAGCACGGGGCCGTGCCCGCCGCGGGTGGCGACGAAGGCCGCGGGGAATCCGGCGGTGCCCCACTCGATCGCGAAGCCGTACGAGCGGAGCAGGTCCGCGGTGGCCGACGCCGAGCGCCATTCGCGGAGCGACGGTTCGGCGTACGACCAGATGGTGTCCGACAGGCCGGTCAGCACGGGCTCGTTCGCGTCGATCCAGTTCAGCGCGGTTTTCTCCGTGCTCACCGCGCCACTCCCACGTGTCCGGGCTCCTTGGCGGAGACCCCGAGGTCGGCGAGCAGGCGGCGGCGGAGCGCCACGAAGTCGCCGTCCACCCGGTCGCGGGGGCGGTCCAGCTCGACGGTCAGGTCGGTGACGAACGCGCCCTCGCGGAGCACGACGATCCGGTCGGCGAGCAGGATGGCCTCCTCGACGTCGTGGGTGACCAGCACCACGGCGGGGCGATGCCTGGCGCACAGTTCGGCGATCAGGTCCTGCATGTGCAGCCTGGTCAGCGCGTCGAGCGCGGCGAACGGCTCGTCGAGCAGCAGCAGTTCGGGCTCGCGGACCAGGGCGCGGGCCAGCGCGACCCGCTGCGCCTCGCCGCCGGACAGCGTCGCGGGCCAGGCGTCGGCGTGGCCGCTCAGGCCCACCTCGGCGAGTGCCGCCAGGCCCTTGGCGCGGGCGCCGCGGCCCTGCCCGAGGATCACGTTGGCCAGCGCGCGCTTGGAGGGGATCAGCCGAGGCTCCTGGAAGACGACGGTCCGCACCGGCGGGACCAGCACGGTCCCGCTCGTGGCGGCGTCCAGCCCGGCGAGGATCCGCAGCAGCGTCGTCTTGCCGGTGCCGCTGGCACCGAGCAGCGCGAGGAACTCACCGCGCCGTACCCGCAGGTCGATCCCGTCCAGTACGGCGCGGTCACCGAAGACCCTGCGCAGGTCCGTGGTCTGTACGGCCAGGCTCATCGGGCCGCCACCGCCTTCCGCCATGGCATGGTGAACCGCTCGGCCAGCCGGAGGATGACGTCGGCGGTCAGCCCGATCAGCGCGTAGAGGATGACGCAGAGGGCGAGGATGTCGGTGCGCAGGTAGTCGGTGGCCCTGGCCATCAGGTATCCCAGACCGGCGGTGACGTTGATCTCCTCGGCGGCGATCAGCGCGACCACGCTGAGCGTGGTCGACAGCCGCAGCCCGGCGAAGATCGAGGGCAGCGCGCCCGGCAGCACCACCTCCCTGGCGAGAGCGAGGCGGCCGAGCCCGAACGAGCGGGCGGCCTCCACGACCTTGCGGTCGACGTTGCGCACCCCGCTGGAGACGTTGATGTACATCGGGAAGGTGCAGGCCACGCTGATCAGCAGGATCTTGGAGGTCTCCTCGATCCCGAACCAGACCATGAACAGCGAGGTCAGCGCCAGGAACGGGATGGCACGCAGCGCCTGCATGGAGGAGTCGAGAAGCTCCTCGCCGAGCCTGCTCAGCCCGGACAGCACCCCGATGACCAGCCCGGTAGAGGCGCCGAGCAGCAGGCCGAGGCCCGCGCGGGTGAGCGAGACACCCAGCGCCTCCTGCATCTGCCCGTCGGCCCACAGCTCGCCGAAGGTTTTGACCACCTCCTGCGGACCGGCCAGCACGTCAGGGGTGATCACTCCGGACGCGGTTCCCGCGTACCAGAGCCCGACGAGCAGGACCGGGCCGAGGACGCGCAGGGCCAGGCTCGCCGCCGGATGGCGGCCGGTGTTCCTGGGCGGGTCCGGCGGGACGAGCCCCGCCGTTTCCTGTCCGGTCAGGACCGTCATGAGGCTGCGTCCGGCAGTGAGGTGACGTCGACGACGTACTGGGAGACGTCCAGCGGGGCGGTGAGGACCTTCTGGTCGAGGAAGAACTTGGCGACCTCCTGGTACTTGGCGATCTCGGCGGCGGTCACCGGCTGGGCGGGCTTGCCCTGCTTCTGGATCTGGACCACCAGGTCCTGCTGGGCGCCGGTCACGGCCTGCGGCCCGGCGGAGGTGAAGACGTTGAGGTAGGCCGCCGGGTCGGCGTTCTCCTTGGCGGTGCCCTCCTCGATGAACGCGTACAGCGCCTTCAGCACCTCGGGGTGCTTGTCGATCAGGGTGTTGGCGGCGACGTAGATGACGTAGTTGTCCGACTCGATCTCCGCCCCGCTGGCCAGGATGCGGGCGTCCAGGCTGGTCACGGCCGGGATGAGGAAGGTGGAGAAGGTCGACCAGGCGTCCACCTTGCCGGAGCCGAAGACCGGCGCCGTCTGCGGCGGGGCCAGGTAGACCCGCTTGACCTTCTCGACCGGCACGTTGAACGTCCGCAGCGCCTTGAGGAGCAGGTACTCGCTGGTGCCGCCGTGGCCGACCGCCACGGTGTGCCCGGCGAGGTCGGCCACGGACTTGATCGGGGAGTCCTTCTTGACCACGATCCCCTCGCCCGCGAGGTCAGGCGGGACGGTGGCGAAGATCTTGAAGCTGGGCTTGACGGCCAGCGCCGTGACGCCCGAGGTGATCGAGCCGACGGCGATGTCGAGCGACCCGGCGTTGATGGCCTGCGCCGCCGGAGCGAAGACGGAGAAGTCTCCGGCCCACTGGACCTTCGCGTTCACCTTGGCCAGGGCGGCGTCGAGGCTGCCGTCCTTCTTCGCCACCGCCAGGAAGCCGCTGTTGCCCGGATCGGAGATCCGCACCACCACCGGCTCGGCCTTGGCGTCCGGCGCGGCGGCGGCCGAGGTGTCCGCCGAGGGAGTGGAGCCGCACGCGACCAGCAGGGCGAGGGGGAGCGCGGCGGCCAGGGCGAGTCTACGCATGGGATTCTCCGTGGGATCGGGCATTGGCGAGCGGGGTGTGGTCGGCCCAGGTGGCGACGTCCACCGCCGACTCCAGGAAGCCGTGGCCGCGCAGGAACCGCTCCTGCTCGGCGAGCAACTCCAGGCGCTCCGCGGACAGGTCGAGGTGGAGGGAGGCGCCGGAGTGGTAGGCGCCGGCCACTCCCGCCGAGCCCGCGCCGGTCTCGGCGCCCAGGATCCTGGTGACGTCGGCCGGGTGCTCCGCCGCCCAGTCGGCCGCCCGCAGGAGCACCGCGAGGAACCGGGTGACCAGGTCGGGGCGCTCGTCGAGCAGCCGCTGGTGGACGGTGATGGGGCGGGGCGTCCCGTTGTTGATCCGCGCCCGCCGGTCGGGAACGGCGTCGAGGTCGACCGCCACCTCGGCGCTGTGGCGCAGGGCCGCCTCGACGGCGAGCGCGCCCTTGACATAGACCGCGTCGACCTCGCCGCGGGCCAGGGCGGCCAGTTCGGCCTCCCACTGCCCGCCGCCCGGGGGAGCCTCGACGTCCACCGGGTCCGCGTCGCCCAGATCGAGTCCGGCCAGGGAGAGCGCGCCCCGGAAGCCCTGTAGCGCCATGGCCCGCCAGAAGTCGATGGCGAGGCGGTGCCGGGGGACGGCCAGACGTAGACCCTTGAGCTGCTCCGGGCTCTCCAGACCACTGCCGCCGCGGACCAGGATGACCTGGCGCTCCTCGATCCAGGTCAGGCCGATGAGCCGGGTGGCCTCGCCGCGCGAGCGGGCCCAGAGCGCGGGGACGTTCCCGCCTTCGCGGAACAGGCCGGTCAGCTCGTGGGTGAAGTGGTGGTCGGCGGAGACGTCGGCCGCCGCGTCCTGCAGGGACCGGACGCCGATCCCGTCGGGTGCGAACTCCTCGGTGAGCCAGCCCCGGTCGGCGGCGACACCGGTCGCGGTGGGCACCGGACACCGGGTGAACCAGATCGTGTCTGGCGCAGCTGTGGTCATGCGAAAGAGTTTGCTAGTAAATTGGTAGGAAATGCAAAGTATGTCCCGCGATGCGGGAAACCTTTGCGCCGCTGACCGCTGCTACCTGCTCATATCCCTCCCCACCCGAGAGAAGGAGATTCCCGCATGACGGCATCGAGCCGCGTGGACGGTGTCCAGTCGGTCCTGCGGGCGGTCGGGATACTCAACTGCTTCCGCGAGGGCGAGCCCGCGCTGACCGTCTCGGAGCTCGCCCGGCGGACGGACCTGTCCACCTCCACCGCGCACCGGCTGGCCCGCAGCCTGCTCGACACCGGATTCCTGGAGCAGGACACCGAGACCGCCTGCTACCGGCTGGGTCCTTCGATCACCGAACTCGGCCAGCTCTCCTTCCACCGGCGCGGCCTGCACAAGGTCGCCCCGGAGCTGGGGCAACTCGCCCGGGTCACCTCGGCCACCGTGGATCTGGCGGTCCGCAACGGCCCGCACGCGGTCATCCTGGCCGGGGGTTCCCTCAACCCCGACCGGGGAGTCGGCCTGCACCGCCCGCTCCACTCGACGGCGCTCGGCAAGGTCCTGCTCGCCTGGGCGCCGCCGGGGAACGGCGACCTCGCCGCGCTCGGCCCGCTCCAGGCCCAGACCCAGCGGACGATCATCGACCACGCCGCCCTCCGCGCCGAGCTGGACCAGGTGCGCCAGAGTGGCCACGCTCTCAACGACGAAGAGTCCTCGGAGGGCGTCCGCACCGTCGCGGTCCCCGTTCTGGACCGCGCCGACCGCGCCCGCTACGCCCTCGCCGTACGGGCGACGCCCCGGCTCATCAGCGACGCGCGAATCCCCTGGTTCGTCAAGCAGGCCCGTGCCTGCGCCCGCGTCCTGGAGGTGCTCCTGCTGCCTCCCGCCGAACGCCGCTGGCACTCGTGATCCGGCGGGCACGGCACCCCGGTTTCGACCTGCCGCACTGACGGCGAGTCATGAACCGGCGCAGACGATTATCACACCGGCCATTGATTCGCCGTTGGTCCGGAACGTATGTTCCTAGCAACATCCGAGTATGCCTCATGTTTTAGGGATTCTCCTATGCATGCACGTCTCAGGCGGACGATCACGGCGGCCTCCGCGCTGCTGATGGCCCTCGCGCTGACATCCCCCCTCGTACCGGCATCCGCATCCGTACCGACGTCCGCGGTCACGGCCGCGGCGGCCTACCCTCCCGACGACTACTGCCTCGGCGAGTGCGCCGACATCCTGCCCCCGGGCCAGAACGGCAACGCGACCCTGGCCGGGATCCTGGCCCACCAGTCGCTGGGGACGAAGCCCAAGCACAGCGACGACCAGCTCGGCAAGTACGCCAACCTCCTCTCCGGCTACACCGGGCTGACCAACGACCAGATCGCCAATTTCTTCAACGACGCCTCGTTCGGCGTCCCTGAGGGGCAGGTGGAGAGCACCATCAGCCCCCGCTCGGACGTGACGATCGTCCGTGACAAGGCGACCGGCACCCCGCACATCACCGGGACCACCCGCGAGGGCACGATGTTCGGCGCCGGGTACGCGGGCGCGCAGAACCGCCTCTGGGTGATGGACCTGATGCGGCACGTCGGCCGGGGCGAGCTGACCTCGTTCGCCGGAGGCGCGCCGGGCAACCGGGAACTGGAGCAGAGCGCCTGGCGCAACGCCCCGTACACCGAGGCGGACCTGCAGGCGCAGATCACCAGGCTGCGGAACGCCAGCCCCCGGGGCGCGCAGCTCTACACCGACGTCGAGCACTACATAGCCGGCATCAACGCCTACATCGACACCTGCATGGCCAACCGGGACTGCCCCGGTGAGTACGTGCTGACCGGGCACATGGACGCGATCACCAACGCGGGCGGCCCGGTGAAGTTCACCATGACCGACCTGGTGGCGATCTCCGGTGTCATCGGCGGTCTGTTCGGCGGCGGCGGCGGTGCGGAGATGCAGTCCGCGCTGGTCCGGGTCGCGGCCCGCGCCAAGTACGGCACGACGGTCGGCGACCAGGTCTGGGCGGCGTTCCGCGCGCAGAACGACCCGGAGACGACGCTCACCCTGCACGACGGCCAGAGCTTCCCCGCGGGGAACGCGCCCGCCGGAGCCACCGGAGTCGTCCTCCCCGACCCGTCGACGGCGCCGGTGAACATCGTCGAGAACAGGACCGGGTCGGCCACCACCCCGGCCTCGGCCCTGACCGCCAAGGGCATGCTGGACGGGCTGCTCGTCGACAACTCCAAGCCGGGCATGTCCAACGCCGTGGTGGTCTCGGCGGCCAAGTCGAAGACCGGGCACCCGGTCGCGGTGTTCGGCCCGCAGACCGGCTACTTCGCCCCCCAGCTGCTCATGCTCCAGGAACTCTCCGGCCCCGGCATCCGGGCGCGCGGCGCGGCCTTCGCCGGACTCAACCTCTACGTGCTGCTCGGCAGGGGCACCGACTACGCCTGGAGCGCGACCTCCAGCGGCCAGGACATCACCGACACCTACGCCCTGCAGCTCTGCGAGCCCGGCGGCGGCGCGGCCACCGTCGCGTCGAACCACTACCTCTACCGGGGCGTCTGCACCGCGATGGAGACGCTGCGCAAGACCAACTCCTGGAAGCCCACGGTCGCCGACTCCACCCCCGCCGGCTCGTACGACCTGGTGATCCAGCGCACCAAGTACGGGCTGGTGAGCTGGCGCGGCACGGTCGGCGGGCAGCCCACCGCCTTCACCACGCTGCGGTCGACCTACCACCACGAGGTCGACTCGGCGGTCGGCTTCCAGATGTTCAACGACCCGGCCGCCATGGGCGACGCGACGGCTTTCAAGAACTCGGCCGCCACCATCGGCTTCGCGTTCAACTGGTTCTACGTCAACTCCACCGACTCGGCGTACTTCATGTCGGGCAGCACCCCGGTCAGGTCCGCGGTCTCCGACCCGAACCTGCCGATGACCGCCGACGCGGCCCATGAGTGGGCGGGCTACGACCCGGCCACCAACAGCGCGACCTACACCGCTCCCGCCACCCACCCGCAGGCGGTCAACCAGGACTACTTCGTCAGCTGGAACAACAAGCAGGCCAAGGACTACGGCGCCGCGGACGGCAACTTCAGCTTCGGGCCGGTCCACCGGGCCGACCTGCTGGACGCCCCGATCAAGGCGGCCCTGACCGGAAGCGGCAAGCTCGACCAGGCCGGCACCGTGAAGATCATGGCGGAGGCCGGCGTGACCGACCTGCGGGGCAAGAAGGTGCTGCCCGACCTGCTCCGGGTGATCAACAGCGCCGCGGTGACCGACCCGGCCCTCGCCTCCGCGGTCTCCAAGCTCTCCGCCTGGACGTCGTCGGGTTCCAGGCGGCTGGAGACCTCGCCGGGCAGCAAGGCCTACGCCCATGCCGACGCGATCCGCGCGTTCGACTCGTGGTGGCCCAGGCTGGTCCGCGCGCAGTTCAAGCCGGGACTGGGAGACGGCCTGTACCAGTCGCTGGTCAACGCCCTCCAGATCAACGAGTCCCCCTCGGGCCATCAGCAGGGCGACCAGTCCACCCTGCCCACCTCCGCGAACGAGGCTCAGGCGCACAAGGGCTCGGCGTTCCAGTACGGCTGGTGGGGCTATGTGAGCAAGGACCTCAGGAGCGTGCTCGGTGACCAGGTCGCCGGGCCGCTGCCCGCCAGGTACTGCGGGGACGGCACGGTGGCCGGCTGCCGCACCGTCCTGCTGAACAGCCTGTCGGAGGCGCTCGCCGAGCCCGCGGCGACGACCTACCCCGGAGACGACGTATGCGCGGCGGGCAACCAGTGGTGCGCCGACGCCGTCGAGCAGTCGCCGCTCGGCGGGATCACGCACTCGCTGATCTCCTGGCAGAACCGGCCGACCTACCAGCAGGTCCTGTCCTTCCCGGCCCGCCGGGGCGACGCGATCACCAACCTGGCGGAGGGGAGGACGGCCAAGTCGTCGAGCAACCAGCTCCTCTACCCGGCGAGCAGGGCCGTCGACGGCAACCAGACGACCCGCTGGTCGAGCTCGTCCAGCGACAACCAGTACCTCCAGGTCGACCTCGGTTCCGCCACGACCGTGGGCAGGGTCATCCTGCGCTGGGAGGTGGCCTACGGGGCCGCGTACTCGATCCAGACCTCGACCGACGGCTCCACCTGGACCACCGTCTACTCCACCACCGCCGGAAACGGCGGTGTGGACAACGTGACGTTCACCCCGACCACCGCCCGCCACGTCCGCATGCAGGGCGTCACGCGCGGGACGACGTACGGCTACTCCCTCTACGAGCTGGAGGTATACCCCCGCTGAGCACCCCCTGAGACAGACCTGAAGGACAGCGGTGGAGCCCTCCCACCGCTGTCCTTTCTCGGTTCGGCACCGGTGAGGGTGAACACCCCCGGTCTCAATCCAGGGGCACAGGCGCGGTGCCGTTCGTTTTCAGTGCCTCACGGCGCACTGCGACCTCATGTCGCTCCCCGGCCGCCGTGTGGCAACGATCGCGAGAGCCTGTGGATCACCATCCTCAGCGGGAACCGTCCCAATGATCTCCAAGCCGGTCTCCAGAGCCGGCCCCTAGCCTCGTCCTCGGCTTCCGCTCCCGCTCCCGCTCCCGACAAGGGCAGGGGCAGGGACAGGCAGGTGAGCAACGATGAGGAGCGAGATCGTGACGGCATCCGGAAACGTTCGGGCGACCGCTGAAAAACTGATCAACGAGTGCCGGCGCGACAGGTCGAGCACGCTCGACCTGTCCAGGCTCCACCTGTACGCGGTGCCCGAATCGCTCAGCGACCTAACCCATCTGACCACGCTCGACCTGAGCCGCAACGAGCTGACCACTGTGCCGGAGTGGCTGGGGAACCTCACCGCCCTCACCAAGCTCCACCTGAGCCGCAACGAGCTGACCGCTGTGCCGGAGTCGATGGGGAACCTCACCGCCCTCACCAAGCTCCGCCTGTACGACAACCGGCTGACGGCCCTGCCGGAGTCGATGGGGAACCTCACCGCGCTCACCCATCTCGACCTGCACGACAACCCGCTGACGGCCCTGCCGGAGTCGATGGGCAACCTCACCGCCCTCATCAACCTCGACCTGCGTGGCGCCCCGCTGACGGCCCTGCCGGAGTCGATGGGCAACCTCACCGCCCTCATCTGGCTCCTCCTGCCCGGCACCCGGCTGACCGCTGTGCCGGAGTGGCTGGGGAACCTCACCGCGCTCACCAGGCTCGACCTGCGTGGCGCCCGGCTGACGGCCCTGCCGGAGTCGATGGGGAACCTCACCGCCCTCACCAACCTCGACCTGGGGTTCAACCGGCTGACCGCTGTGCCGGAGTGGCTGGGGAACCTCACCGCCCTCATCTGGCTCGACCTTAGCTACAACGAGCTGACCGCCGTCCCCGAGTGGCTGGGCGGTCTGACCGCCCTCACCGCCCTCGACCTGGGGTTCAACCAGCTGACGGCCCTGCCGGAGTCGATGGGGAACCTCACCGCGCTCACCAGGCTCAACCTGTACGGGAACCGGCTGACGGCCCTGCCGGAGTCGCTGCGGAACCTCACCGCCCTCACCAGGCTCAGCCTGGGCCCCGACAAACTGACCGCTGTGCCCGAGTGGCTGGGCAACCTCGATGTGGACGGTACGCCAAAACAAGGTTCGTCGATCTTCTGAGTCCTGAACGGCCCCACGGTGCTCAGCCCAGAAGAGTCCGCCGTTTTGGTGGCCGCTTCCGGCGTAGCGCCACGGTCATGAGAGTACCGCCAGCGGGTTGGCGACCGGCACGTACCCCGCGGCGCGGTCCGCCGACCGCGCCCACCTGACCGACAGGTTGGCCTTGGCGGGCAGCGGCGCCCCCGCCAGCAGGTCCGACAGCGGCCGGGGCCACCCCCGCGACTCCGCGTACCCCGCCAGGACCTTCCCGGCCACCGCCCACAACTCCCGCGCGGGCACGGCCCCGGAAAGGGAGGCGGCGATCTCGGCGAGATGGTTGACCATCAGGCAGTAGACCACCCGGCTCCAGCCGGCCTCCGCGTCGTAGGTGAGGGCCTCGGCGACCCGGGCCGGCAGGCCGGACAGGTCGTGCCGCCCGGCGACGAGCTTCGTGCCCTCCATGTCGCGGAAGACCGCCTCCACCGGCAGCCCCTCCGCGTCCACCCCGATCAGCACGTTCTGCAGGTGAGGTTCGAGCACCACGCCGTGGCCGAGGTAGGCGTCGAGCACCGGCAGCGCCACCCGCTCCACGTACGCCCGCCACCAGCGCACCGGATCGGCGGACGTCACCTGCCGCCCGGCGGCCAGCATGCCGCTCAGCAGGGGGGTCACCCCGGGCCTGCAGACCGACCACGGGCTGACCCGGACGATGACGCCGAGCCCCTCAAGCAGCCGGGTGCCCAGCTCGGCGGAGCGGTAGCCGGGTTCGGGCAGCCAGCGGGTGCCGGGGAAGGTCGCGGACAGCTCTCCGAACATCGGCCCGAGACGGCGGCTCAGCTCGACCGCGCCCGCCAGCTCGTACCAGGAGTTCTTCCGCAGGCAGTTGGTGATCCGCACGTCCAGGCTGAACTTCAGGCACCGGTCGATCAGCGGCTCGTAGACGGTACGGACCGACGAGGTGGGAACCGCCATCCGGGTACTGTTCCCCAGGTCGAGAAGCCGGCCGTCGGCCAGTGGCGCGGCCAGGTCGGCCGAGAGCAGCTCCAGCTGCCACGGGTGCGCGGGCAGCAGTGAGTAACCGGGCGGCGCCGCTCCGAGCGCGTCGAGCGAGCCGGCCTCGCCCGCCTCCGCCAGCACGTCGTCCCTGACCCCGAGCAGTCGCAGCGGAAAACTCGCGTGCGCCTCGGGCGCGTAGCGCAGCCAGTCCGCGCCGCCGCGCGCCTTCGGGCTGGGGTGGAACGGGTGACCGAAGACCAGCGCCTGCTCCGAGGCCAGCCACGGGTCGGCGGGGGGCGGCACGTCCCGCCGGGCCGCGAGCAGCGCCGCCATGGCGTCCCTGCTCGCGGCCACCTGGACGGCGAACTCGTCGTTGCCCTCGCCGAGCTCGGTCTCCACCAGCCGGACGAGCAGGTCCGCCGAGAGCGGCTGCCAGGAGTCGTTCTCCAGCCACTCGGCCCGCCCCTCGAAGCGCAGCGCGAGCCCGCCGTGCGCACGGGCCCGCAGCAGGGTGTCCGCGACACGCAGCAACACGTACGGCTCGTCGTGCCTGACCTGCCCGCGAGGTCCCGAGATCTCCCGCACGCAACAGCGCAGCAGCGCCGCCAGTGAAGCCTCCTCGGCGACGGCTGCGGGGGAGTCGAGGGCGAGGCTGGTCATGGCGTCCTTCTGGTGATCGCGGCCAGGGTGGCCTGGGGCTGCTGGCGGAGGTAGTTCGGCCCGCTCGTGCCGTAGAACTTGTTCACATCCCGCGCGCCGGTGCGCGCCTTGTCCACCAGGGTCCCGGCGGTGACCATCGACTTGCCGACGAGCCTGGCGGCGTCCAGGGTCCTGGCCCGCAGCAGCCTGGCCATCGGGTTCTCCCCGTACTCGTCGAGCGCTCCGGCGAGCGCGTCGCGGACCAGCTCGGCGGCCCGCGGCGACGGCAGCACGCCGAACGCCACGGCGGCGGCCGCCAGATGCAGGGTGATGGTCACGAACATGTCGGCGAGCGCGTGCGGGTCGTCGGTCAGCATCCGCGCGTCCGTGAAGTCCGGGACCGGGAGGCCGGCACCTCTCAGCAGGTCGGGTGAGGTCAGCAACCCGTCGTTGTCCTTGACGAGCAGCCGCACGACACTTTCGCCCGCGGTGTCGGTGTCGAACACCAGTGAGAGGTTCTGCTGGTGGGCCTCGAGCGCGGTGCCGTACCTGACGAAGAGCCGCACGTGGAAGCGGAACAGCACCCGCAGGTACCGGGCGAGCAGACCGGCGACGTCCCCGCCGAACCACCGTCCGGCGAGACCCTCCACGACCAGGCCGCCCCCGGGCAGCGGTGCCGCCAGCGCCGCGACGGAGACGACCTCCCCCACGGGCTGGCGGCGCAGCAGCCAGCCCAGATACTCGTGCCCGGCGTGCCCGTACGTCTGCTCGTCGGCCAGCAGCACCTCGGGATCGGGCATCGCCCGCAGCAGCAGCTCGGCCCGCGCCCCGTCGGCCAGCGTGCCGGGCTTGATCGACCTCCGGTTGCGCAGCCCGAGGGTGCTGGTGGCCAGCGGCAGCTTCAGGTGCGCGCCCGGGGCGATCTCGACGGTGCGCATCGACAGCGTGGGCCTGACCCGCAGATACGGCTGAGGGGCCACGGTCGCCCACGGAATCTCCTCGACGCGGGGGACCGTCAGCGGGTGCACGGGGAACAGCGCGTGCGTCCCGGCGAGACTCTCCGCCAGCCCGACGGCACGGAACCCGGGTGCCCCCGGCATCTCGGCCCCGGTGAGCCGCTCCCGGGGAACCGCGGCCCAGCGCAGCTCGAAGGCGGGCGCGAACTCCGGCGCGTACCCGGTCAGTTCCTCGTCGGACAGGCCGATCCGGCACCGGGCCGTCGGGTAGACGGGGTGATCGACGAACGCGGCCAGCGTCTCGTACCACACGCTGTCGCGTCCGCCACCGGTTTCCGTCGTGCCCGTGGTGCCGGATGTGGTGCCGGACGTGGCGTCGGGGTGCGGGGTGGCGGGATGCGCGGTGGCGGCGGCCAGTCTGGCGAGTACCTCTTGGTGGTGGAGGTCGTGCAGGTCGAGGGCGCGCAGCGCCTCGTGGCACTCCCTGGCGAACGACTCGACCCCGGCCGCGTCGGCGGGGTCGGAGACCTCCCGCAGCGTGTGCAGGACCTCCCGCAGCCGGAGCGCCTCCTGCGGGGCCGCGACGAAGTCCTGGAACAGTGAGCCGGGGAGCAGCCGCACCCGCCTGCCCCCCGGCAGGACCAGCGCGACGCCGTCCTTGCCGTGGGTCACCCGCCTGGCCAGGCCGCCGTAGTCCTCGCGCAGCAGCGCGTTCAGCACCCGGACGGCGAGGTACGCCTCCCGCCCGCGCGCCGAACCTCCGCCGATCCCGGGACCGTCCACGGCTCCCTGGCCGGTCACACGTCGGTTCGCGGGTCCCCGGCTCATGCGATCACCCACGGGTTCTCCGCCCTGAAGGCCGCGACGGCGGCGTCCACGCCCGCCCGGTCGGGCCCGGTCGCACGGACGATGCCCAGGTAGTCGCGGTTGGTGTTGCTCCGGTCGATCCGGTCGCCCACGGCGCGCAGCGGCCGGTGCCAGATCCGGACCGGGTCGCCGGAGGCGGGGACGACGGTCCCGGGAGCCTCCACCACGGTCCCCGAGCGATCGGCGACCAGGCTCAGCGCGGTCCCGTGCCCCCGCACCGGGGCGAGGTCCGCCGGCCCCATCCCGAGATGCGTCCCGAGAACGAGCTCGAACAGGGGCACCTGGAGCAGGCTCGCCAGCAGGAAGTCGCAGTGGTCGCCGATCACCCGGTAGTTGACCTCGACGATCCGTGGTCCGGCCGGGGTCATCACGTACTCGGTGTGGCAGGCCCCGAACCCCACCCGGAGTGCCTCCAGCGCCCGCAGCACGTGGTCGCGGCCGGGAGGCGGCTCCCAGTCGAGCCGTTCCTCCACGAAGTGCGGCAGTGGCCCGAGAGTGGTGCGAAAACCGCCGAGCACCCTGATCCGCTCGCCGTCGCCGAGCGTCTCCATCGTGTGCAGGGGACCGTCGAGATACTCCTCCACGACCAGCGTCTCCGCCGGCCGCCTGCCCCTGATGGACAGGACGGCCGCCGCGAGCTCGCCCGCGTCGTGGACCAGCACGACGTCCTCGCTGGCCACGCCCTCGCACGGTTTCACGACCGCGGGGAAGGGCAGGTCCGCGACCGGCGGGTCGGCCGGTGCCAGCCGCGCGGTACGGACGGTCTCGACCCCGGCCGCGGCCAGCCGCCGCCGGGTGAGCGCCTTGTTCTTGGTGTCGACGCAGGCCCGCCAGTCCTTGCCGGGGAGTCCGAAGTAGGCGGCGGCGAGTGCGGTCTCCGCCTGGATGTGGTCGGAGTTCGAGAAGATCGCGTCCGGGGTGCGGTGGTGCGCGACGGTGTCGATGACCGCCCGCGCGTCGCGCACGTCGCAACGGAGCACCTCCGCTCCATGGTCACGGTACTGTTCCGGCCGGTCGGTGAGGATCGTGACCTCGCACCCGAGTGCGCGTGCCGCCGGGAGGAAACCGTCGGTGACCGAGTCCGTCGGTTTCAGCGCGGTGAGGTACAGCCGCAATGCAGGAACCCCCGATATCAGGTAAGGCTAACCTAACTCGGTGCATCCTAGCGGGATGGAGATCATCGCGCCGGGATGATCGGTCTATTGACCGTATACGTCCGTGTCGTCAAAAGATGGGGTCTTTTCTGGAGGGCCTCCGGCCAGGGGTGACGCCGTCGGCCCTGTGCGGCTCCGCGTTCCGGCGGCGTAATATGTGCACTCGTTTGGGGAGGCGGAACGGCGTGGAGATCGCTGCACAAGAAGGACTTCTGGGGCCGCTGCTGCTCGCGCGCAGTGCCATCGACAGGTCGGCGGTGCTCCGCGGCGACACCGAGTGGCTGGAGCGGGCCTGGGCGGACGGCGCGACCAGGGTCGTGGTCGTCGACGACGGACAGGCGCTGATCCGGCGCAGCGGCGGAGAGGCGGAGCTGGTCCTGCTGTCCACCGCCGACGCTCCCGAGGGAGAGCGTTACCTGCTCGGCGTCGACGCGGAGGGCATCGCCTACTTCGCCGTGACGGCGTCGCTGGCCACCGCCACCCATACCGGCTCCTTCAACCGGATCGTCTCCCCGCTCGACCCCTCGGAACTGGGTGAGGGGCAGACCGTCACCGCCGGGCTGCGCCAGGTGGGATCGTTGCTGGGCGATCTGGACGCCGGCCTGCTGGTGTACGCGGTCGCCCTGGAGGCATGGCACTCCACCCACGAGTACTGCCCCCGATGCGGGAGCCGCACCGAGGTCCGGGCCGGCGGGCATGTGCGCGTCTGCCCCAAGGACGACAGCCAGCACTTTCCCCGGGTCGACCCTGCGGTGATCATGCTGATCCACGATGACGACGACAGGTGCCTGCTGGCCAGAGGACCGCAGTGGCCCGAGGGGCGGCTGTCGGTGCTGGCCGGTTTCGTCGAGCCGGGCGAGTCGCTGGAACAAGCCGTGGCGCGCGAGGTGTCCGAGGAGGTCGGCGTGCGGGTCACCGATGCGCGCTACATGGGCAGCCAGCCCTGGCCGTTCCCGCGCAGCCTGATGCTCGGTTTCTTCGCGCGGGCCACGTCGACGGAGTTCGTGCTGGACTCCGAGGAGATCGCCGAGGCCCACTGGTTCAGCCGCGCCGAGCTGCTGGCCGCGATGGAGAGCGGCGAGGTGCGCCTGCCGTCGGAGCTGTCGATCGCCCGTAGGCTCATCGAGACCTGGTACGGCGCACCGCTGACCGGCGACTGGTGAACGTGTCCGCCGCCGTGTCCGCCGCCATGTCCGCCATACGCCACGGGCGCTGACGGATCCGGCGGCCGAGACCGCGCGGGCTCAGCCGCCGACGACGGTGACGGGCACCCGCTGGACCGAGTTGTCGGCGAATCCCCCGCGGTTCCACGGCGCATCCATCGGATTCCTCCGGCGGCGAGGTGCTACCGGTCTGACTTCGGGGCTTTCGCGGGACATGCTCCGGCCCGGACACTCGTGCCGCGTGCTCGTACGTCCGCGATGGAGCCCGTACCGGTATGCGGGGCCCGGGCATGTGTGAGCCCCGGTTTTCGGTGGAACCGGGGCTCGGGTGGTGCGAGGGAACGGTTACACGCCCGCGCCCGCCAGGATGCGCTTGACCTCGATCACCGAGGGGTTGGTCCTGACGATCTGGCCGGTGGGGGAGTCGACCACGACGGTGGGCACGACCTGGTTACCGTTGTTGACGCTCATGACGAAGGTGGCGGCGTCCGGATCGCTCTCGATGTCGACCTCGTTGTAGGAGATGCCCTCGCGGCTGAGCTGGCTCTTCAACCGCTTGCAGGGGCCGCACCAGGTGGTGGTGTACACAGTCAGCGCCATGTCGTGAAAAATCCCCTCATGTGATGTCCGGCGCCATTGGCAACAAAGTGAGAGCCGTTCATCTTCCCGATGAGAGAAGCTTCTCCGCGACCCACTGCTGGACCTGCTCCGCCACGCCGGGCAGCCGGTAAAGAGGCGCGCTGTGCTCGACGCCCTGCTCGGTCAGCACCGTCACCGGCACGCCGACCTGCTGCAGGTGCTCCTTGAGTTGCCTGCTGTGCTCCGCCGAGACGAACTCGTCCGACGAGTGCACGATCAGCATGGGCGCGTCGCCGCGGCTCGCGTGCCACGGTACCTCCATGCTGGTCCACACCCTGGCGCACTTGCCGGTGGGCTCGCAGCCTCCGGCGAGCTTGATGGCTGAATCGCGCAATTTGCGCTTGTTCGGGTCGAGGGTGCCGATGCCTTCGGTGTACGCGGTGAGCGGGGAGATCACCGGAGAGATGCCGACCACGCCGCGCAGGCCGGGCAGGCCGTTCTTGTAGGTACCGACGGCGGTGGCCAGATGGCCTCCGGCGGAGAAGCCGACGACCACGTAGTTGTTCGGGTCGAAGGACCAGCGCGCCGCGTGCCGTCGCGCGGTGGCGATGGCACCGAAGGTGTCGGTGCGCGGGGCCGGCCAGGAGGCGTCGCCCGAGAGGCGGTAGTTGATGTTGAAGACCACGTAGCCCTGTTCGGCGTAGCTACGGCTCACCTCGGTCATGTACTTCTTGTCCCCCGAGGACCACCAGCCGCCGTGGATCAGGAAGACGCCCGGCCGCTTCAGCTCGTCGGGCTGGTACCAGACGTCCATGCGCTGGCGCACGTGCCGGCCGTAGGCCACGGTTTCGACAAGGGTGCCCTGGACCAGCGGGGCGGTCCCTGTGCTCGGCGTTGGAGCCGGAGTCGGAGTCGGAGCCGGCGTCGGGGTGACCTTGCCCGCCTTTCCGGCACCGACCTGGGTCGGCGCTGAGATCGCGTGTGCGGACGCGGTCGTGTGCACCACCGCGGGTCCGACCACCGTCGCCGCCAGAGCGAGCGCACCCACGGTTACCCAACTTCGCACGGGCCTCTTCCTTCCCCGGAACCAGTCGCACCTCATTGTGGGGCAAAAGGCCCACTTTATGCATCTCGGTGATCGATACAGGGTGAAGGCGGCATGTTGCCAGAATGAGCGAGGTTTGGCCAGAGCCTGGGAGGATATTGCGGCCCGGTCCGTTCGACTGCCTGTAAGGAGGCTCTGTGAGGCCCGACGACATTCTGGCGGCACTGGATCCGGAGCAGCGTGAGGTGGCCGAAGCCGTCCGGGGACCGGTCTGCGTCCTTGCCGGCGCGGGGACGGGCAAGACCCGCGCCATCACCCATCGCATCGCGCACGCCGTCCACAACGGGGTGGTCGACGCCCAGGGGGTGCTGGCGGTGACGTTCACCACACGCGCGGCCGGTGAGCTCAGGCAGCGGCTGCGCCAGCTCGGCGCGCCGGGCGTGCAGGCGCGCACCTTCCACGCCGCCGCACTGCGTCAGCTCACCTACTTCTGGCCGCGGGTCATCGGCGGCGACCCGCCCAGGGTGATCGAGTCGAAACTGCCGCTGCTGATCGACGCCTGCCGCTCCCTGCGCAAGAACCAGGATCGCTCGGAGTTGCGCGACATCGCCTCCGAGATCGAGTGGGCCAAGGTCACCCAGATCGGCCCCGAGGACTACGCGGAGGCCGCGAAGAAGGCCGGCCGGACCTCGCCCGTACCGGCCGAGGAGGTCTCCCGGCTCTACGAGATGTACGAGACCCTCCGCCGCGACCGGCACCTGGTCGACTTCGAGACCATCCTGGAGCTCACCGCGGCCGTGATGACCGAGCACCGCGAGGTGGCCAATGAGATCCGCAGGCAGTACCGCTACTTCGTGGTCGACGAGTACCAGGACGTCAACCCGCTGCAGAAGCTACTGCTGGACACCTGGCTCGGCGGGCGCGACGACCTGTGCGTGGTCGGCGACCCCAACCAGACGATCTACTCCTTCACCGGGGCCACGCCTCGCTACCTGACGGGTTTCTCGGTCGAGTACCCCAACGCCACCGTGATCAAGTTGGTCCGTGACTACCGCTCCACCCCCCAGGTCGTCTCCCTGGCCAACCGGGTGCTCGACCGGGCGAGGACCCCGCACAAGCTCGCCCTGATCGCCCAGCGTCCGGACGGTCCCGAACCGGTTTTCGCCGAGTACGACGACGAGACCGCCGAGGCGGAGGGGGTAGCGCGGGCAGTGCGGAAACTCGTCACCGGCGGCGTGCCGACCCGTGAGATCGCCGTGCTGTTCCGGGTCAACGCCCAGTCCGAGGCGTACGAGCAGGCGTTCAGCAAGGCCGGCCTGCCGTACGTGCTGCGCGGCGCCGACCGGTTCTTCGAGCGTCCCGAGGTCCGCCAGGCGGTCGTGCTGCTGCGCGGCGCCGCACGCTCCGCCGAACCCGGCGACACGCTCGCCTCGACCGTGCACCACATCCTGTCCGGCATCGGGCTCACCCCCGAGGCGCCCGGCGGAGGCAAGGCCCGCGAGAAGTGGGAGTCGCTGAAGGCCCTGGCCGACCTCGCCGAGGACCTCGCCGCCGCGGGCGCGGACCTGCCCGCCTTCGTCGCGGAGCTGGAGCGCCGGGCCAGCGAGCAGCACGCGCCGCCGGTCGAGGGGGTCACCCTCGCCTCGCTGCACGCGGCCAAGGGCCTGGAGTGGGACGCGGTCTTCCTCGTCGGCGTCACCGAGGGCATGCTGCCGATCATCTACGCGGAGACACCTGAGCAGATCGAGGAGGAACGTCGCCTCCTGTACGTCGGTGTCACCCGCGCCCGCGCCCACCTGGGGCTGTCGTGGGCGCTGGCGCGCTCGCCGGGAGGCAGGCGCTCCCGCAAACCCTCCCGATTCCTGGACGGGCTGACCGGTCGTGCCACGCAGCGGAGCCGCACACCCGCGGCGGCTGATCGCCGCGCGGTCGCCGCGCCGATCAGCTGCCGGATCTGCGGGAAGACCCTGATGGCCGCCGCCGAGCAGAAGCTCGGCAGGTGTGCCACCTGTCCCGCGGACTACGACGAGGCACTGCTCGAAGCGCTGAAGGCATGGCGTACGGGAGTCGCGAAGAAGGAGAAGCTCCCGCAGTGGGCGGTCTTCACCGACGTCACCCTCCAGGCCATCGCCGAGCGGGCACCGGTCTCCGAACAGGACCTGTTGACGATTACGGGAATCGGACGCGTCAAACTGGAGCGTTACGGTGAAGCGGTGCTTGAACTGTGCCGTGCCGCCGCAAACCATACGGAGGGCGCGTGAACGAGGCGTTAAAGGAGCTCCTGGACCTGCTTGACCTGGAGCAGATCGAGCTCGACATCTTCAGGGGACGCAGTCCCGAGGAGCGTATCCAGCGTGTCTTCGGTGGTCAGGTGGCCGCGCAGGCCTTGGTCGCCGCGGGGCGGACGGTGCCCGACGGCCGCGACGTCCACTCGTTGCACGCCTATTTCATCCGCCCGGGAGACCCGGCCATCCCGATCGTCTACAACGTGGAGCGGGTCCGTGACGGCCGCTCCTTCACCACCCGGCGGGTGGTGGCCATCCAGCACGGCAAGGCGATATTCACCATGTCGGCCTCCTTCCACGTGCAGGAGACCGGCGTCGAGCACCAGGCGGCCACGATGCCCCAGGTGATCGATCCTGAGGAACTGCCGTCCTACCGGGACCGGATGCTCCAGATCGTGGGGACGAACTCACTGATACGCGAGTGGGCGTCCAGGCCCAGGCCGGTGGACGCCCGCTATGTGACCCCTCTCACCTGGGAGGCCCATCGCGACCCGGAGCTTCGAGGTTCGAACACCAACGTGTGGTTCCGTTATGAGGCGGAGCTGCCCGACGACCCGCTGCTGCACGTGGTGCTCGCCGCCTACGCCTCCGACTTCACCCTGGTCGACACCGTGCTGCTGGCCCACGGTCTGGCCTGGGGCGCCTCCAACGTCTCCGGCGCCTCGCTGGACCACGCGATGTGGTTCCACCGCCCCATCCGGGTGGACGAGTGGGTGCTCTATGCTCAGGAGTCGCCGTGGTCGGGGGCGGCTCGCGGGCTCGCCAAGGGCGAGATGTTCACCCGGTCCGGGGAACTGGCCGTGTCGGTAGTTCAGGAAGCGATGATCCGCGTGAGATAGTCGCAAAGTCGCAGGTAGAAAATATGTTGCCCGCTCTGGTGGCCCGGGTTTAGGGTCATGGTCAAGCAAGTCGGACGTTCCTGTCCGACGATCCACGAATGGAGGTGAGTCCGCTGTGAAGAACATCCTGATGTCGTCCCAGATGGGGCTCGCTTCCGTGCGCCGTAACACCGTTCTGCCCTGCGGCAGCCAGGTCTCCCTCGCCCGTGGCGCGGCAGCTCCGGTTCTGCAGGACAACCCTGCCCGCTTCTGGGTCGAGGCCGACCGCCGGTCCGCCCTGATCGCCTTCGCGACAGAGGCCCCGGCCGTCCCGACCCTTGTGGGCGCCAGCTACGCAGCAACGACCAAGCACATCGGAAACGGTGGACTGCGCGGTCCGCAACCCTGGAGGCATCCTCCGGTCATAATCTGACCGAGGAAAGAGCCTTCAGGCCGCGGATCCGCACCAGGATCCGCGGCCTTCTTGTTTGTCCGCGTCATTCCTGACCCCCACCCAAGAGGTAGCCGAAGATCAACACCTAGCTGAGAGGTGAAACAGATGGGGGCCCAGACGGTCATGGACCTGATCGACGAAGCCACAATCCCCTGTCGTACCGACCCCGACCTGTGGTTCGCCGAGTCTCCGGAGGACGTGGAGTTCGCCAAGGCGCTCTGCGGAGGCTGCCCGATCCGCCAGGCCTGCCTGGCCCGCGCGCTGGAGCGCGAGGAGCCATGGGGAGTCTGGGGCGGCGAGCTCGTCCTGCGGGGGGCGATCGTCCCCCGGAAGCGTCCGCGCGGACGTCCGCGCAAGAACCCGGTCGCGGCCTGAACCATCCGGTCATTGCCCAGACCACCGAGAACTCGATCAACCAGGAATCACACGTTCCCGAAAGGACCACTCCGATGAGCTACTTCAACACCACGGGGCTCGACCTGCCGTCTATGCAAGAAGAACTGGTACGTGACCGAATACGGACCCTCCACCGCGAGGCGGAGGAGCATCGCAGGGCCGCCGGACTTCAACGTCTCCAACGCGCCCAGCGTGGTGCGGAACGCGCCTCGGTGCGCCTGCGCACCGCGCTCCTGCGCCTCGTCTGATCCGTGAGGATCGGCGGCGACGCATAGCGGACGCACAGTGGAACACGGCAGATGAATGAGGGGTGACCCGCTCCGGCGGGCCACCCCTCACGCGTCTCGACGGTGCCCCCTGCACGGGTCTCGCCGAACCGCCACTTATGCGTTCTACCGGGGTCCGCCCTGCACGGGTCTCGCCGGGCCGCCACTCATGCGGTTCGGCGGGTCGCCGCTCGTGGGCCTCGCCGAACCGCCCCTTACGCGTCTCGCCGGGTCGTCTCCGGTCAGGCGCTGGCGAGGGTGGGCTCTCCCGTATCCTCGTCGGCGAATCCGGGGACCCAGCGGATGACCTCCTGGCGGAAACGGGCGGTGGCGCCGAGCTGGCAGAGCACGCCGATCCCCGCCGTGTGCACCCGATGGATGAGGACGTACGACGCGGGCAGGTTGAGCTGGCGCACCACGTTGCCCGGACGCAGGTCGGTGGCCATGGCGGCCTGCTGCTGGAGCCACTCCCTGCTGAAGGAGAACTCCTCCACGGAGGTCGGCTCGACGTAGGGGGCGAGGAACGCCCGCAGGGCTTCGGTGTCGATCTCGATGTGCGGGCGGATGAACCCCTCGTCGCGCAGGCCCCGGACCACGGTCTCCATGTCGCCGTTGTTGAAGATGCGGGTCAGCTTCCCGAAGAGCGGCGGGTATCCGTCGGGCAGCCGGTTGACCGCGCCGAAGTCGAGCACGCACATCCTGCCGTCGTCGAGGATCCGGAAGTTGCCCGGATGGGGGTCGGCGTGGAGCATGCCCAGCCGGGCCGGTGAGGAGAACAGGAACCGGACGAGCTGGAGACCGGCCCGATCGCGCTCCTCCTGGGTGCCGTCGGTGATGACCCGTGACAGCGGGGTGCCGTCGACCCATTCGGAGACGAGCACCTGCTCGTTGGCGGCGATGACATCCGGGATCAGAAAGTCGGGGTCGTCCTTGAACTCCTGGGCGAAGGCGTGCTGCGCCTCGGCCTCGCGCAGGTAGTCGAGCTCCTCGATCACCCGCTCGCGCAGCTCGTTCAGGACCGCCTTGATGTCGAGACCGGGCAGTAGCACCCCGAAGAGCTTGCCGAGCCTGGCCAGCTGGGTGAAGTCGGAGAGCAGGGCCTTTCCCGCTCCCGGATACTGGATCTTGACCGCGACCGTCCGGCCGTCGTGCCAGACCGCCTTGTGCACCTGCCCGATCGAAGCGGCCGCGGTGGGCTTGTCGTCGAATGACTGGAAGTTCTCCCGCCAGTCGTCCCCCAACTGCTCGACGAGAACCTTGTGCACGGTCGCGATGGGAAGCGGTGGAGCCGCGTCCTGGAGCTTGGTCAGGGTCGCGCGGTAGGGGCCGGCGATCTCGGCGGGCAGTGCCGCCTCGAAGATGGACAGCGCCTGGCCGAGCTTCATCGCCCCGCCCTTGAGCTCTCCGAGAACCTTGAAGATCTGCTCGGCGGTGCGTTCCTGGATTTCCTGGGCGACGATCTCGGCCGACTTGCCGCCGATCCGTTTCCCGAGTCCGAGAGCGGTACGGCCGGCGAACCCGATGGGAAGGGCCGCCAGCTTTGCAGAGCGCGCAACGGCGCGACGCGGAAGGTCACTCACCTCGGTTAGCGGCGTGTCCCCCGTTACAGCGAGACGCCGCTCCCTCCCTTCGCTGTGCTTGTCCGTCAGCGGCAGGTAGCCGACGCGACCATTGTTAGCGAACCCAACTCGTTTCGGAAGCAACGACATTGAGGATGAACACTCCAGGATCGCCTTTTCCACGTCCAATCTGGCAATACTTCCATTGTGCTGTTTGTCACAACGGGTTCACGGCCATCTATCCAAGCAAGCGCATGACCGGTGGCCGATGCCGCCACCAGCGCGGACAGCGTCGTCCCGCACGCGATCTCCCCTGCGGGGAAGCCGCCCAGGCGCGCACTGACAATGGGCCAGCCGGGGTCGCGATCGCGTCGCGTCAAATCTAGGCAGTGCAGGCACGTGCTCCGTCCAGGTAGTACCAGCGGACCGACCGAACCGAAGGCCTCGAAGGCGGTTGCCAGCAAATGTGGGATCCCCCACTCGACGAGTTCCCTGACCAGGAGGCCGTCCAGGGGCACCACCGGAGCGAGCACCGCCAAGTCGGGTGGCCTGGCCCCGTCGGCCAGCTGGGCGGCGCCGTCGCCGGTCGACGCCGTGAGGCCGGGCGCCAGCCTCCTGGCCACCGCGACCGCACCGTCCTGCCTGCTCATCCCCACCTCCGTCCAGCCGAGCCCGCCGGGGACGACATCCCGTCGCCGGGTCGTACCGGGATCGACGACGCAGATGTGGCCGACCCCTGAGGCGGCGAGCAGGGCGACGACCTGCGCGCCCACCCGGCCCGCGCCGTAGACCCGCACCCGGGCCTGCTGCCTGCGTTCCAGCACGGCAAGCCCTCCGTCGACCGTGCCGGGGGAGAGGGAGAGCGCGTCCAGATCGGGCTGGAGCCGATCGCGCTCGGCCATCACGAGCGCGCGCAGCGGGCCGGGACCCGCCGCCGCGTCGTCCACCACCCCCCGGCTGACCAGCAGATCGAGCAGGGTCCGGCCGCGCTCCTCGCCGAGACCCGCGTCGGTGGCGCCGGCCAGCACGCCCGCGAGATCCCTTACGCCGTCGAGACTTTCCACCCAGCGGCGGACCTCCGGCTCCAGATCGCTCAGCACCACCGCGTGCCGGGGATGCAGGCCGAACTGCAGGGTGCGTCGGTCACGGGCGACGCGGCGCAGCGCGGGCTTCAGGCGTGGTCGCATCAGGGGGCCTTTCCTCGAAGGGGGGCAGCCTGCGGGAGAGCCGGTGAGCAGGCTGGCCGGGCGTGCCAGCGTGCCATGCCCCCGCGGGCTCCCGGACGTCTTTCCCGCCGCCTGTGGATAACTCCTGCCCTGTGGACAACTTCCGCCGGGCAGGGTTTCCCGGCAGGCCCCTCGGCGGTCGGGCGGAAAACGCCGTGGGTTACGCTCCCCGGCATGAACGAGATCTTGATTGATCGGCGGGAGAACGGTGTCGCGGTGCTCACCCTGAACCTCCCTGACCTGCGCAATGCGATGACCGACGCGATGACCGCCCGGTGGCGGCAGGCCGTCGCCGGCCTCGCGGCGGACCGCGACCTGCGGTGCGTGGTCGTCACCGGAGAGGGGAAGGCGTTCTGCGCCGGGGGAGACCTGTCCTGGCTCGCGGAGCGGCGGACCGAGGACGTCCCCGCCCTACGCGACCGGATGCTCGGCTTCTACCGGACCTGGCTGACGATCGCCGATCTGGAGGTGCCGACCATCGCCGCGGTCAACGGCGCCGCCGTCGGGGCGGGGTTGTGCCTCGCCCTCGCCTGTGACCTGGTCTACGCCGCCGAGGAGGCCAAGCTGCTCGCCCCCTTCACCTCGCTCGGCCTGCACCCCGGCATGGCGGCCACCTATCTGCTGCCCAGGGTCGCCGGGGTGGGTGTGGCCAGGGAGATGTTGCTCACAGGGCGGACGATGACAGGGCTGGAGGCGGCCTCCGCGGGGCTGGTGAACAGGGCGTTTCCCCGTGAGTCGCTGATGGCGGAGGTACTGGGCATCGCGTCGCGGATCGCCGCCAACGCGCCGATCGCCACCCGGCTCACCAAAGTCGCCCTCGCGGGCGGCGGGCACGCCGACCTCGACGCCGCGCTGCGTTGGGAGTCCCTTGCCCAGCCGGTCACCATGGCCTCCGATGACATGCTCGAAGGGCTGGCGGCTCAGCGAGAACAGCGGGTCCCGCGATTCGGCAACGCGTGAGACGGCTGATATCCAGGTTAATTAGATAAGTTGTGACCACACTTGATCGCTCCCGCCGAACAATCGGTGAACGGGGATTGACCAGCGGGAACGTGTTCTACCCCCTGGTGTGAATTCGCCATTCTCGGCTACCGTTCATATGTGCCCCCCGAGACAGTCGAGGTCCGCCGAAGTTCTCGCCGCCGGCGGACGGTTTCTGCGTACCGCGACGGTGAGAAAACGATCGTGCTCCTCCCCGCCGGTCTGAGTAGCACCGACGAGGAACAGTGGGTGCGCCGTATGCTCGATCGACTCGCGGCCAAGGAGCAGCGCAGACGTCCCTCGGACGACGACCTCCTCGATCGAGCCGTCGAGCTGTCGGCCCGCTACCTGGGCGGGGAGGCGAAACCGTCGAGCGTGCGCTGGGTGGAGAACCAGAAGCACCGTTGGGGCTCGTGCACCCCGGATCACGGAACCATCAGGATCTCCACGCGCCTGAGGGGCATGCCCTCGTGGGTGGTGGACTATGTGATCATGCACGAGCTCGTCCACCTGCTGGTGCCGAGTCACGGTTCGCGCTTCTGGGCGCTCGTGGAACGATATCCCAAGGCCGAGCGGGCACGGGGCTTCCTGGAGGGATTCTCCACGGCGGCCCACGGCTCCGCGGAGGAATGGTGACAGAGGATCGAGTGGTGGCCGTTCTCGTCACGCCCTCCGTGGCGGACGCGGCCCCGCCGGGAATCGGCGCCGCCGACTTCCTGACCGCCGTCGCCGAGGACACCTACGAACTCGTCGCCGGGCTCGACTTCGTCTCACCGGTCGTGGTGACGAGCGTACCGGGCATGGAGGAGATCGTCTGGCCGGGCACCCCTGTCGTTGAGATCCCCGACCTCTCGGGGAGCGCCCTGGTCGAGGCGGCCTTCGCCGCCCTGCCCCACGGCGAGCAGGCGGTCCTGCTGAGCGCCGACGCGCCCGACCTGCCTCCGCTGCTCATCGGCAAGCTCTTCCGCGAGCTCGGCCGGGCACGGATCGCCGTCTGCCCTGCCGCGGGCGGTGGCACGGTGGCGCTGGCCGCCCACCTGCCCTACCCGGGCTGGGCCTCGGTGGGCTTCGACGACCTCGACCCGGTCAAGGCGCTCCGTGCCTCGGCGCCCGGCAGCCGTATGGTCGCCAGGGGGCCCGGCTGGCATCGCCTGCGCGCTCCCGGAGACCTCCACCTCCTCGACCCGGGCCTCGAAGGCTGGGACAACACCCGGGCGCTGCTCTCGGCCTGAGCGGCCCGGGTGCCCGAGCCGTCAGGGCGAGGGCAGGCGTAGGTCGGCGAAGACGGCCCGGTGATCGGTGCCGGGAACGCTGTGCACGCTGACCGCGTTCACGCCCACCCGCCGGTCCACCACGACATGGTCGATCGTGATCAGCGGCGGGACGCGCTTGTTGACCGGCCAGGTGGGGGTCAGCCCCTCTCCGGCGCTGTCGGCCGCGTCCTGATAGCCACGGCCAAGAAAACGGCGCATGGCCGCGTGGTCGAGGCTGGCGTTGAAATCGCCCGCGAGGATGCGGATCGTGTCGGGCGCGGCGGAGGGCAGGGCGTCCAGCGCCGCCGTCCAGTCGTACACCTGCCTGCCCAGCGGCGGGAAGGGGTGCACATCGATGATCTCGACGGGCTTGGCGCCGGGGATGGTCATCAGCGCGGCGGGCATGTTGTGCCCGATCGCCTCGAACAGGTTCTCCCTGGGGGTCAGCGGATACCGGGAGTACAGGCCGCTGCCGCCGGCGCTCCACTCCGGCTCCAGCACCTGGTACGGCATGACGCCGCCAAGACCGGCCGCCTCCAGCTTCTCGACCATTCCCGGGGTCAGCTCCTGGGTGCTCAGCACGTCCGGGTCCAGCCGCCGGACCAGGTCCATCACGGCGTCGGGCTCGGCATGCCCGAACAGCGTGTTGAGTGTCAGCACCCGCAGGGGCGTTCCCGTCACCACATCCCCGGAGCGAAAGGCCCTGGGGAGCACGCTGAGGCCGAGCGCCGCGGTGGTGACCAGCGCGACGGCCGTCGCGGCCCGGTTGCGGGTCAGCGCGGACAGCAGCACCGGTACCAGCGAGGCGGCCGCCACGTACGGGGTACCGGTCATGAGCTGGGTGGTCAGCGAGTCACGTTCGAGTCCGGCCACCCGGGCCACCGCCCAGGCGGCGAACGGCGTCACCGCGGCCCAGGCGAGGGATTTGGGGATCCTCCAGCGCCGCGGCGGCGTCACGACCGCGCCTCTGGCGCTCCTGTCAGCCACGATGTCTACGCTCACAGTGCCCCGATCCGCTCTGTACAGCCTGATTGGGAACGAAGATATCCAGGCAGAGGTGAGACAAGCATAAAACGGTCCAACGCCCGCGGAAGACGGCCGGAAATCGACCGATTCATCGGAACCTATGCGTTCCGGGAACCCCCCGGTGGCCGCCGCGCCGCCCGGTGCGGTCGTCGCCGAGCCGCACAGGGCGAGCGTCCAGCCATCCGGAGCCGCGGTGGCACCGAGCCGCAAGGGCCCGAGCCGGTACCGGGCCGGGCTCCCGGTCAACCGGAGCGCAGGGCCTCGCGGGCGCGGCGGGCCAGGCGGCGGGTCGCCTCGTCGGAGAGTTCGGGGATCTCGTCCACGGGGAACCAGCGCAGGTCGAGCGACTCGGCGCTGATCACGGCCTCGACGTCCGCAGGGGCGACCGCGCCGTACTCCACGTCCAGATGGCTGCTGTGCGGCGGATGGCACCAGACCCGGTGCCGGTCGAGTGCCAGCGGACCGGGCAGCAGCCGCAGGCCCGGAATACCGGACTCCTCGGTGGCCTCACGCATCGCCACCGCCTCAAGGGAGACATCGCCGCGCTCGCAGTGGCCGCCCATGGGCAGCCACATCCCGGCCTTGGGGTGCAGCGTCAGCAGAACCCGCTCGCCGTCGTGGGAGAGCACCGCGGTCGTGGCCGTCAGGTGACCGGTGACGCACTCGCGCCACATCGCGTCATCATGGGCGTGTACGTGATCCAGGAACTCCTTGCGGAGGATCTCCTCCTCCGCCGTGGGCGCGATCCACCCCGTGAGCACGTCCCGCGCGTCGGCGCGCAGGCTCACGCGCCGCCCCCACCGGCGCCGCCCTTGTCATCGCCCTTGTCATCGTCCTCGCCGGGAGTGGCGGGAGGCTCGCGCAGAGATCCCTCCAGGGACGACAGGTCGAGCTCGGGCTCGCCCCGTACGAACCCCTCGGGGTTGTCGAGGTCGTCGGCGGTGGGCATGAGGTCGGGGTGGCTCCAGACCGCGTCGCGGCCGTCGATGCCCCGGTCGGATTCCAACGCCTGCCACAGGGTGGCGGCCTCGCGCAGGCGGCGAGGCCGGAGTTCGAGGCCGACGAGCGTGGCGAAGGTCTGCTCCGCGGGGCCGCCGGTCGCCCTGCGCCGCCGTACGGTCTCCGCCAGCGCCGTCGCCGAGGGGAGCTTGCCGTCCGCGGCGCCGTCCACGACGGTGCCGACCCAGCCCTCGACGAGAGCGAGCATGGTCTCCAGCCGGGACAGGGCGGCCTTCTGCCGCTCGGTCTCCTCGGGCTTGAGCAGGTTGCCGCCGCTCAGCGCCTGCTGGAGCTGCTCGGGATTGTTGAGATCGAGCCCGCGGAGCTGCTCCTCCAGGGCGGAGGCGTCCACCGTGATACCCCTGGCGTACTCCTCCACGGCTCCGAGCAGGTGCGCGCGCAGCCACGGCACGTGCTGGAACAGCCGGTGGTGGGCCGCCTCGCGCAGGGCGAGATAGAGGCGGATCTCCTCGGCGGGGGTCTCCAGACCCTGGCTGAACGCCGAGATGCCGCCGGGCAGCAGGGCGGCGTTGTCCGACAGCGGCAGGCCGATGTCGGTGGCGCCGATCACCTCCAGGGCGAGCGAGCCGATGGCCTGGCCGATCTGCTGGCCGACCATCATGCCGCCCATCTGCTTCATCATCCCCATCAGCGGCCCGGCCATGGCCTGAGCCTCCGGGGGCAGACCGGAGGCGCCGAGCGTGCCGCTCATGGTCTCGACCATGCGGGCGGCGATCGGGTCACAGAGCTTCTGCCAGACGGGGACGGTCTTCTCGATCCACTCCGAACGGCTCCACGCCTGAGGGTTGCTCACCCCGCTCGGTAGGGAGGTGGCCTCATTGAGCCAAAGGTCGGCCAGGTTCAGGGCGTCGACGACCTGGCGTCGCTCGCCCTCCATGACACTGGGATCGCCCTCGGCGACCACAACGTGCCGTGCGATGTTCTTCGCCATGTCCCAGTTGACGGGACCTGAGGTCGGCGGAGCGGAGAGCATGTCGGCGAACTGGCGCATTGCCGCTGCGATCTGCTCCGGGTCGCCGAACATGGCGAACGGATTGTCGTTGGGGTCGTTTTCCCGACCTGGCAAGTCAGTCACCGCTCTACCTCGTGCAGGATGGAGGAGTCCACATCCGCCACGTTATCCGTCGCATGGCGGGTCAGTGCAAAGTGAGGACCTGGTGCCTACCTCGAAACGCTCCCGCCCCCCTGTCGTCGCCGTCACCGGCGCCGCCTCGGGCATAGGCCGTGCTTTCCTCGCGAAGGTCGCCTCGTCTGCGGATTTCCGCAGGGTTGTGGCCATCGACGAGCAGCGCGGAGATGTGCCCGATGTCACATGGCGGGTGCTCGATGTTCGAGATCCGCTCTTGGCGAACCGCATATCCGATATTGACGTGCTCGTGCACCTGGCCGGTGACTACGCGCTCGACGCAGACCCCGCGGAGCGACGCGCCTACAACCTGCGCGCGGCCCAGACGGTGCTCACCGCCAGTGCTGCGGCGAGGGTGCGGCGGGTCGTGCTGGTCACCAGCGCCATGGTGTACGGAGCCGTACCCGACAATCCCGTCCCGCTGCCTGAGGATTCCGAGGTCGCCGCCGAGCCGGATACGGGCATGGTCGGTGACCATCTGGAGATCGAGGCACTGGCCCGGCGCTCCCTGCGCAGCCACCCCGGTCTCGACGTGACCGTGGTCAGACCCGCGGCCGTGGTCGGCCCCGGTGTCGACAGCGTGGTGACCCGGCACTTCGAGGCGCCCCGGCTGCTGACCGTCAAGGGATGCAACCCTCGCTGGCAGTTCTGCCACGTGGACGACCTGGTCGCGGTCCTGGAGATGGCGGCGCTCGGCACGGTCTCCGGGGTGGTGGCCGTCGGAGGCGAGGGCTGGCTGGAGCAGGAGCAGGTGGAGGAGATCTCCGGGCTGCGCCGGCTGGAACTGCCCGCAGGGCTGACCTTCGGAACCGCCCAGCGCCTGCACCGCCTCGGCGTCACCCCGGCTCCGGCCACCGACCTGCACTACGTCGTCTACCCCTGGGTGGTCGACTGCGCGACGCTGCGCGAGGTCGGCTGGAAACCGATGTGGACCAACGAGGCCGCGTTCGAGCAGCTCCTGGAGCTGCGTGGTGGCAGGCACGCCGTCGTGGGCCGCCGCCTGTCCGGCAAGGAGGCCACGCTCACCGCGGCCGGCGCCACCGTCGCCGTCCTCGGCACCGCGGCGATCGTCCGCGCCGCCCGCAAGAAGCGCCGCCCCTGACGGCCCCAGAGAGCCCGAGGGAGCGGCCGCGCCGGGGGACTGGACCCCCGCGAGGCCGCGCCAGCGACTGGACTGAGGAGAAGGAACGCGCCGTTCTCCCGCCCCAAGAATCACCCCGGGGACGTGCCCCATGCCTCCCCTTGGGGGACTTCCCGTGAGGCCGCGCCGGCGACTGGACTGAGGAGAGCGGGGTCGCGAGGAACGAGCGGCCCCGGTCGACGAGGGAAGGAGCCGGACAAGAGCGGCCTCACCGCGACGCGTTAGCGTCGCCGTAAACTCTGTGCGTGGATGTCATCCGGTTGCTCGATATTCGCGACAGCGCGCTCTCCGTCGACGAGGTGCTCGCCGCCGTCGGCAATCACGCCGCGGGCGGTACGACGGTCTTCGTCGGCACGGTACGAGAAGAGGATCACGGCAGGCCGGTCACGAGCCTGTCCTACTCGGCACATCCGAGTGCCGCGGGCGAGCTGCGCCGGGTGGCCGAGAAGGTCGCCGTGGACTTCCCGGTGACCGCCCTGGCGGCCGTTCACCGGGTCGGCGATCTGAGGCTCGGTGACGTCGCGGTCGTCGTGGCGGTCGCCGCGCCGCACCGCGGTGAGGCGTTCGAGGCATCCAGAAGGTTGATCGACGATCTCAAGAGCCAGGTCCCCATCTGGAAGAACCAGTTTTTCACCGACGGTTCCTCCGAGTGGGTGGGAGCCTGCGATTGATCTCGGCTGAGGGGTATGCGCCCGTCGGCGCGGCGGCGTCCGGGTGCGGTTTCATGACCTGTCGTACGGCATAGGCTTTGTCCATGTCCCGACGAGCCCTGACTTTGATGGTGGCGGGCTTTCTCACGCTCATGCTCGCGCTGGTCGGCGCCGTGCTGCCGGTGCCGTACGTCGTGCTGAGCCCTGGGCCGACCGAGAACACCATCGGTGAGGTCGACGGCAAACCGGTGATCAGCATCGAGGGACACCAGACGTATCCGACCGACGGCAAGCTCAGCCTCGTCACCGTCGCCTACCAGGGCGGCCCCGGAACCAGAATCGATCTGTTCAGCGCGCTCAGGGGATGGATCGATCCCACCATCGCGGTCGTGCCCGAGGAGACGATCTTCCCTCCGGCGACCACCGCCAAGGAGGTCGAGGAGCAGAACACCCAGGAGATGACGAACTCCCAGGACGATGCGACCGCGGCGGCGCTGACCGAGCTGAGGATTCCCTACAACTCGATCGTGACCGTGGGCTCCACGGAGAAGGGCATGCCGGCCGACGGGAAGTTCAAGGCCGGTGACGAGATCGTCTCGGTGGACGGCACGCCCGTGGCCGATCGGGAGACCGTCTCCTCCTCCGTTCGCAAGCACAAGCCGGGCGAAGAGGTCAGTTTCGTCGTCAACCGTGGCGCCCAGAGCCTGACCATCGCCGTCCCTACCGTCGCAGGTAAGGACGGAGCACCCATCGTGGGCATCACCATGCGGGTCGGTTACAAGTTCCCCTTCGAGGTCAAGATCAATGTTGGCGACGTCGGCGGGCCGAGCGCGGGGATGATGTTCTCCCTGGGCATCGTCGACAAGCTCACCCCGGGGTCGTTGACCGGCGGCAAGTCCATCGCGGGGACCGGGACGATCACCGCGGAGGGCGACGTGGGCCCGATCGGCGGCATCCAGCAGAAGATGGTCGGTGCCAGGAGGGCCGGTGCGACGGTCTTCCTGACCCCGGCCGAAAACTGCGCCGAGGCGGTCAGAGCGATCCCGGACGGGCTCAGGCTGGTCAAGGTCGAGACGCTGCGCCAGGCCGTTCAGGCGATCGACTCGATCCGCACCGGCTCGGGTTCCGTGCAGAGCTGCCCGACCGGCTGACGCCGGAACCGGGCCGGATGCCGACCGTGCGCCAGGACGCCACGGTGCACGCGATCCGCGCTGGAGGGGCGGCTCCGCGGGCTCGACGGCGAGGTGAGCGTGATGTCCGGTTTGCAAAGAAAGTTGAATTTTCGGGTCTGGAGTTCGTCATGGGGCACTCATCAGGACCCTTGCGCGTTGCTACCGATGGACCCGATACCAGCGGACTGTTGTGGCCGGACCGTGCCCGAAAGGCTAAGCGCGCCCCAACTCTCGCCGGTGTAGGTTTCCAGACACGGACCGTGCTCTTACGACAAGGGGTTGGCCTTGAGCTTCCGGACCCCCGGAGCCGGTAGGGCAATGCGCTTGCCCCGCCGGCCACGACTGCTACTTCCCGTCGCGATCACTCTGGTCGTGATAGTCGCGTTATTCTTCCTCTTTGCTGGCATTTTTACCGACTACCTCTGGTACGAATCGGTCGACTACACGGCCGTCTTCTCCGGCGTGATCGTTACGCAGATCCTCCTGTTCGTCGTCGGTGCGCTGCTGATGGTCGGCATCGTCGGCGGCAACATGCTGATGGCGTACCGCATGCGGCCGATGTTCGGCCCCGGGATGTTCGGCGGTGCCAGCGGTGCCGACCGGTATCGGATGGCCCTCGACCCGCACCGCAAACTGATCTTCCTGATCGGTGTGGCGGTGCTCGGCCTGTTCGCGGGATCATCCTTCTCCGGTCAGTGGAAGACCTGGCTGGAGTTCATCAACGCGACGCCGTTCGGTGAGACCGACCCGCAGTTCGGCTACGACATCTCCTTCTTCATGTTCACCTATCCCTTCATCCGGATGGTGCTGAACTTCCTGTTCGTCGCGGTGGTGTTGTCCGCCCTGCTGTCGGCGATCGTGCACTACCTGTACGGCGGGTTCCGGCTCCAGTCACCCGGCGTGCACGCCTCGCGCGGCGCCCGGGCGCACCTGTCGGTGCTGCTCGGCATCTTCGTGCTGCTGAAGGCGGTCGCCTACTGGTACGACCGGTACGGGCTGGTCTTCTCCGACCGGGGCTTCAGACACGGTGCCTCGTACACCGACGTCAACGCGGTGCTTCCCGCCAAGAACATCCTGGCGATCATCGCGCTGATCTGCGCCGTCCTGTTCTTCGCCGGGGTCGTGCGATCCGGCGGCATGCTGCCCGGCGTCGGCTTCGGCCTCCTGGTGCTCTCGGCCATCCTGATCGGCGGGGTCTACCCGGCCCTGGTCGAGCAGTTCCAGGTCAAGCCGAACCAGCAGGGCAAGGAGCAGGAGTACATCAAGCGCAACATCGACGCGACACGAAAAGCCTACGGCGTGGACGACGCCGAGGTGATCGACTACACGGCTCAGGGTGACCCGAGCAAGGTCAACGTCACCGCCGACAGCTCCATCTCCGGCGTGCGCCTGCTCGACCCGAGCCTGGTCGCCAAGACCTACCAGCAGAAGCAGCGGATCCGCGGTTACTACGACTTCCACGAGCCGCTCGACGTCGACCGCTACCCCGACGCGGACGGCACGATCCGTGACACCGTCGTCGCCGTACGAGAGCTCACCGGACCGCCGGCGGAGCAGAACAACTGGATCAACCGGCACCTCGTCTACACCCACGGCAACGGTTTCGTGGCCGCGCCCGGCAACGAGGTCGACTCCGAGGGCCTGCCCAACTTCGACGCCAAGGACATGCCGGTCACCGGCTCCCTGGTGGAGCGGACGAAGCTCAAGGAATCGCGGATCTACTTCGGCGAGGCGCCCGCTTCGACCCAGTACGTCGTCGTCGGCGGCGGCGGGGAGAAGCAGCAGGAGCTCGACTACCCCGAGAGCGGCGGCACCGGCCAGAAGAACACCACCTACGACGGCAAGGGCGGGGTCCCTGTCGGTTCGTTCATCAACAGGATGCTCTACGCCGCCAAGTACGGCGAGATCAACCTGCTGCTCTCCGGAGACATCAACGCGAACTCCAAGATCCTTTACGAGCGCAACCCGCAGGCGCGCATCGCCAAGGCGGCGCCGTTCCTGAGCCTGGACGACAACCCCTATCCCGCCATCGTCGACGGCAGGGTGGTCTGGATCTCCGACGCCTACACCACTTCCAACGCCTACCCGTACTCCCAGAGCAAGAGCCTGGAGGCGATGACGCGGGACACCATCACCGACCCGCGCCTGGTGGTGCCGCAGCCGCGTGACCAGATCAACTACATGCGCAACTCGGTGAAGGCCGTGGTCGACGCCTACGACGGCACCGTCAGCCTGTACGCGTGGGACGAGAAGGACCCCATCCTGCAGACCTGGCGCAAGGCCTTCCCCGGCATCATCAAGCCGCAGACGGAGATGTCGCCCGACCTCAAGCAGCACCTGCGCTACCCGGAGGCGCTGTTCAAGGTCCAGCGCGACGTGCTCTCCCAGTACCACATCTCCGACCCGAACGCCTTCTACAGCGGCCAGGACTTCTGGAACGTCCCGAACGACCCGTCCGGCGACCACGACACCAAGCAGCCGCCGTACTACCTGTCGGTCAAGATGCCGAAGACCTCGGCGCCCTCGTTCTCGCTGACGACCACGTTCGTGCCGCGCCAGGGGCCCAACCTGGCGGCGTTCATGGCCGTGGACGCCAACCCCGGACCGGATTACGGGAAGCTGCGCATCCTGCGCATGCCGTCCAACACCACGATTCCCGGACCCGGCCAGGTGCAGAACAACTTCCAGAACAAGTTCTCCGGCGAGCTCAACCTGCTCGGACTCGGCCAGGCGAAGGTCCGCTACGGCAACCTGCTGACCCTGCCGTTCGCCGACGGCCTGGTCTACGTCGAGCCGGTCTACGTGGAGATCGCGGCCGCCTCCGGCCAGGAGCCGTACCCGATCCTCCGCCGGGTCCTGGTGGCCTACGGCAACAAGGTCGGTTCGGCAGACACGCTCAAGGGCGCGTTGGAGCAGGTCTTCGGCAACGGCACCCAGAGCACGCCGCAGGGCGAGAACACGTCCGGTGAGGCGAAGCCGGAGGAGGCCAAGCCCACCACCGAGCTGGCCAAGTCGATCGACGAGGTGCAGAAGGCGTACGACAAGGCGCAGAAGGCGCTCCAGGCGAACCCGCCGAACTGGACCGAGTACGGCACCGCCCAGCAGGAGCTTGAGAAGGCGCTGGGCAAGCTGAAGGACACCGCCGAGACAACGGGGGTCACCCCCAGCCCGTCACCCTCGGCGACACCGTCCGGCACACCGGCTCCGTCGGCGACGCCATCGCCCCCGCCAAGTTCCTAGGGGGGCCGATGCAGGGGCCCAGCGCTATTCGATTCGCGTCCACCTCCAAAGCCGGGTATGGTTCAGACATACACCGACGCGGGGTGGAGCAGCTCGGTAGCTCGCTGGGCTCATAACCCAGAGGTCGCAGGTTCAAATCCTGTCCCCGCTACCAACGAAGATCCCGGTCGCCGGAAACGGCGACCGGGATCTTCTGCGTTTCCCCGGCTTCTCCTGAACCGGGGCCGGGAGGCCGGCCGGGTAACCCTCGCGCGGGGTCCACAGCCGACGTAAAGCGTTCACCGCTCAAGCTCTGGTGCCCCGTCCGTGCGCGAGGTGGCGGGTGAGGGCGATGCCTTCGGCCACGGCCGTCCTGACCTGCGTGATCACACTGCGACCGGGTTATCCGCGAGCGGGGGGCGCGGGATAAGTCAACCCGCGTCCCCGCGCCGATTTGCAGCCGGAGGGGAATTGCGGCTAGTGTTCAAACACACACCGACGCGGGGTGGAGCAGCTCGGTAGCTCGCTGGGCTCATAACCCAGAGGTCGCAGGTTCAAATCCTGTCCCCGCTACCAACGAAGGCCCTGATCTCCTGGAGATCAGGGCCTTCTGCGTTTCCGTGACTGGTCTGCCCAGTGCCCCTGGTCGCTGAAGGGAGAGGAGGGGGGGCAGGGGCCGACCTGAGGCGCCGTCACGGAGCCGTGGCTCGTCCGGCCCCCACCCGGCGATGCCGCGGAACGAAACCGGGCTTGGCGCGACGCACCAGCAGGCTCGCCTTGTAAAGAGCCCAGCAGGTGAGGAAGGCCCCGAAGGAGACCTGCCCGACCCACGTCCACGTCGAGGTCTCGACGGCCGCGAACATCACTACACCGGTCCAGACGAAGCCGAAGACGCCCACGAGGGTCGCCGCAGCCCAATTCAGCCCTCGCTGCAACATGCCTGGAGTCTTACAGATCTCGGTTCAAGACCAGGTCAATGACGTGGAACGCCTCATCGGGGGATGCTACGGCTTGTGCCGGCACACCTGCGCGTGCGAGCCCCTCCGGTGTTCATCGGGGTGGTTCCGAGAGGATTCTCCTCAAGATAGGCCAGCAGCATGGCCGCTGTGTGGGCGTCTGCCAGGATCCGGTTCACCTCGTCCTCGGATGTCGGGAGCTGACCACGCTTGGCGAGCTCGTCGGTGAGGAAGGTCAGCGGCTCCGGGTAGCCGGCCGCCTCCGCGGCGACCGTTGCCCGAGCCGCGGTGAGGAGACGCAGGTAGTAGGCGCGGAGGGTCGCCTCTCGCATGCGTGCGTCTTCAAGGTCGTTCAGCAGAGACCTGGCGACTCTCAACAAGTCACCTGGGTGATCGGCCTCCGCGTCGATGTGCGCGCGGATGTCGTCGAACTCCGAGCGGGTCATGGTGCTCACCTCCACGGCGGAGTCAGGATCCTGACCCTCGCGCCTACTTCGTATCCAGAGTCGATTGCGAATGGCTTGACGTCTGGTTGCGCACTTCGACTTCCTATGACTGTTTGGGACGCGCGAGCCCCGGGGATGGTTGGCAAGTTGTCTCTGTGACGTGAGAGTCCTGGTAGTGTTCTTCTCGCAGGGCAACGAGCCCCCGGATCCAGAATCTCCCGGGTGGGCGGAGTGCCCGGCAAAACCCTCTCGCTATCCCGACAAATCGGGCGTGTCTGCATGAGTTGGACATCGACCGGATGTTGGAGTAAGTTAGAGGGGTTGCCCTGGAGACAGGGTGGTCGCAATCCTAGCGGATTCGGCGGGTCTGGGTCGATGGTCGGGAAGCCGACAATTTGACACAAACCCGGCAGATCCGATAAGATGGTGACACGGAATGGAACGCCCCGAAGTCCGGGACACCGCGAACGCGGGTCTGCGGACAACGGTGTACGCGTCCGTTTCTTGAGAACTCAACAGTGTGTTAAAAGCCAGTGCATGAAGCACAACCCTGTCCAACCTGCCCTTTCATCGGGGTGGGGGACGGATTCCTTTGGTTGAACATCCATCGGTGAGATGGGTGCTTTCAGCCGGGAGCAACTGTTCAGACATTGTTTGGAGAGTTTGATCCTGGCTCAGGACGAACGCTGGCGGCGTGCTTAACAC